>NHIC01000007.1 GCA_002169865.1 Flavobacteriaceae bacterium TMED179
ATCAAATAAAAATATAGACCAATTTATTTTTATTCATAATGATTATTATGTAGGGACTATCAAAGCTGACAATACAAAGGAGTCTTATACAAGATTATCATATACTATTAACCCTGATTTTAGAAGAAAAGGATATGGAGGTCTTATGATGCATATGTTTTTATTTGACAAAAAGGGAATATTTTTATGTGAAATTAAAGAGTCAAATATTGGAAGTATTAAAATGTGCAAATCGAATCATTTTAAACTTAAATCAAAAAAAGAAAATATTTTAACTTATGAAAAAGTAATAACATGAACAAAAGAAATGATATATCAATTATTGATGAAATTCAAGCGATTAGATCCAAAAATAATGTCAACTGGATGGATATTCTAAGAATTGCTTTTCACCACGCTCCTGATGAAACAAGAAAGGTGTTTAAAAAAATCTCAAATGAGGATAGTCAAATCATTAAACTGTCAAACGAATTAGCAAATAATAATTCTGACTGAATCTATCTAAAAAATGAAAATAAGTAACTTTGATTTTAAAAGCCAAAACAAAACCTTTATAATTGCGGAACTGTCGGCTAATCATAATCAGGATATTGAAATAGCAAAAAAAACAATATCAGCAATAAAAAAATCAGGGGCAAATTGTGTGAAATTTCAAACATATACACCTGACACGTTGACTATTGATTCTAAAAAAGATGATTTTATAATTAGGGGATCTATATGGGATGGAAAATCATATTATGAACTTTATAAAGAAGCTTACACACCCTGGAATTGGCATGAAGAACTTTTTGCTTATGCAAAAAAAGAGGGGTTAATATGTTTTTCCTCACCCTTTGATAATACAGCGGTTGATTTGCTCGAAGAGCTTAAAACTCCAGCTTTTAAAATATCATCTTTTGAAATCACTGATATTCCACTCATAGAATATGCAGCATCAAAAGGAAAACCTATTATCTTTTCTACAGGAATTGCTTCATTAGATGACATTCAACTGGCATTAGATACATGTAAGAAAGTGGGGAATAATCAAATTATTTTATTAAAATGTACATCGAGTTATCCAGCGCCAATAGAAGAGGCTAATTTGAGAATGATCAAAAAATACTCAGATGATTTCAATGTAATTACAGGACTATCTGATCATACTTTAGGCTATTTGTGTCCCATTATTGCTGTATCATTAGGAGCTAGAGTAATTGAAAAGCATTTTATTTTAGATAGATCTTTAGGGGGGCCTGATTCATCTTTTTCAATGAACCCTGAAGAATTTAGTGAAATGGTTGAAAAAATTAGAGACGTTGAAAAATCTTTAGGCAAACAAAATTATGATTTAACAGATAAACAAATAAAAGGTAAAATTTTTTCAAGATCTTTATATGTAACTAGGGATATCAGCAAAGGAGAAATATTCGATAATTCCAACGTTAGATCAATTAGACCAGGTTATGGAGCTCACCCAAAATTTTTGAAAGATATTTTAGGCAATACTTCTAAAGTTAATATTAAAAAAGGGTCTAGATTTGAAATGAAATTTTTAAAAAAATAAATTCTATTTAAGAAATTTTAATCAAAAATGGAAGATAAAATAATTCAAGTAGGATATGGTAAAGTAAATAAAGTCAAAATTGGAGGAACCCTTCCACTTGCCTTTGTAGGAGGACCCTGTGCAATAGAAAATAGAGATCATGCTCTATTCATGGCTGAGGCTATTGCAAAAATCTGTGATAAACTTAATATCCCTTGGATTTATAAGTCATGTTACGATAAGGATTGTAGATCTTCTCCCAAAAGTTTCCATGGTATTGGGATAGATGAAGGATTGAAAATTTTATCAGAAGTTAGAGACTCTTTTGGTGTCCCGGTTGTTTCTGACTTTTCTGACGCTTCATGGGCACCAGCGACAGGGGAAGTTTGCGACATGGTTCAAGTTCCAGCCTATTTATGCCGTCAAACNTCAATATTAAGATCAGCGGCCCAAACTCATAGACCTATTTTACTTAAAAAAGGGCAGTTTATGAGTCCATGGAATATGAAGAATTCGTGTAGAAANCTTGAAGCATTTGGNAATGAACAAATTATATTAGCCGATAGAGGCACATTTATGGGCTACAATATGCTTGTAAATGATATGACNTCCTTTCCTATTATGTCTTACACGGGTTATCCGGTTTGTTATGATGCAACACATTCTATNCAATTACCTACATCAATGGGTAATATTTCTGGGGGTCAGCGAGAATTTATCCCGTACTTGGTTAGAGCAGCTGTTGCAAATGGAATTAATTTATTGTTTATGGAAACGCACGATAATCCTGACAAAGCCCTTTCAGATGCCAATACTGTTTTAGATTTAAAATACTTAGAAAAAGTACTTTACCAAGCAAAAAAAGTTCATGAGACTAGATTAGAGCTTTATAATGAGCTTGGACCAGATAATATTCATCCTATAAATAATTAATCATGAAAGTAAATGATTTGATGCTTAACATTAAACAATTTCCTGTTGTTGATTCAAAAACAATTTTGAAAGAAGCCCTAGTTGATATGGGAGAAAAAAACATTGGATTGATTTGTATAGTTGATAATAAATGTAGATTGATAGGATTATTTACAGACGGGGATATAAGAAGAATGCTATTAACAAATCAAAAGCCTTTTTCATCTTTTTTTGTTGATGACGTAATTATTCATGCGAATTTAACTCCATTAACAGTTAAACCAGATGTATCAATAATAGATGCAATTAAACTAATGGGCGAAAGAGAAATTTGGGATTTACCTGTAATTGACGATAATGGAATCCTAAAAGGATTACTTCATCTACACCATGCTATTTCCAAATTTATAGAGAATTAAAAGTATAATGAATAAATTGAATAAAAGTTATGAAGGGTGGGACACAAATGATCATTTAAATGAATTTAATTTTTGGAATAATTTGTCTGCTTATGAATTCAACTTTCGATGGGGAAGTTTTAGAGAAAACCAAATTTTAATTAAAAAATTAAAAAAAGAAGACACTTTACTAGAGGTTGGTTGTGCAACTGGAACAACTGTTAGGTGGCTAAAAAATAATAATATTTTAAAAAGTATAAATTATTTAGGAATTGACTTGAGTAATGCTGCTATTAAAAAAGCAGAATATTTACATCCCAATTCTAAATTTAAAAAAGTTAATTTGGGACCTCTAAAGAGTTACTATAATAAGTATGACTATGTTTTTAGTAGAGATACTGTGATGCATCAACAAAATCCCTTTCAATTTTTAGAAGAATTAATTAAATGTGCAAAAAAATCTGTAATTATTAGAATTAGAAGTAGGGACAATGGAATAACAGATTTTAATTTTGAAGACAATTGTCAACTCCATTATGACAAATTTTGGATGCCATATATTGTTTTAAATATTAATGAATTAATTGATTTTTTAAAAAAATTAAAANTTGTTAATAGTATAAAAATTAATCGTTCTTATGAGGTGTTAGGTGGCCAAGTAAATAGATTTTTGCCTAAAGATCTTTACTTTAAATCAGCTGGAGGAGCTGAAACTACATTGGAAATTAATTTAGACAAAGAAAAAATATCGGATTCTTTTAAAGTATTTTATGATGATTCAATTGAAGGAAGAGCATTAATAAATTTAAAAAAGCGAAAAAGAATTACAATAAAAATTTTAAAAACATTAAAATTATTAAAATAGATGGATAGAAAATCACTTAAAAATGCATTGAGAAATCGAGAGAAACTTTTTGGAGCATGGGTTTCATATGCTGAACCTTCAATAACTGAAACATTTGCTAAAGCAGGATTTGATTTTTTAGCAATTGATATGGAGCATTCTACTATAACCCTTCCTCAAGCTCAAAGAATTATGGCAGCGAGTCAATCTTATGGTGTACCATGTTTGCCAAGACCAGTATCACATTCAAATGATTATTTTAAACCAATATTAGAGTCAGGTGCAGATGGTCTTTTAGTTCAAATGGTAAATAATCCTGAAGAGGTAGAAAATATAATTAACTATCTTAAATATCCTCCAATTGGAAAAAGAAGCTATGGTGTAAATCGAGCACAAGAATATGGATTTCAATTTAATGAGTATATATCTAAATGGAATAATGAATCTTGCCTAATAATACAAGTGGAATCAATTGAAGCAGTGAAAAATATTGAAGACTTGTTGTCTTATGATGAAATAGATGGTGTAATGATTGGGCCTCTGGATATATCTGGCTCACTAGGAGTTCCTGGAGAAACAAACCATCCAAAAGTAATTGAAGCCTCTAAAAAAGTAATTTCTGCATGTAAAAAACACGGTAAAAGTTGCGGAACTCAAATAGCCGATCCAAACCGTAAAAGTGTAGAGGTACTTTTTGATTTAGGTTATACGTATGCTATTTTAGGATCTGATTTATTTGTTTTATGGAAATGGGCAGAAGAAATGAAAAATATTATTTCAAACAAAAATTAAGGATAATATCAAATTTGAACAAACAAGTAAAATTGATTAGAAAATTTTAATCTTGAATTTCAAAAAAGAATGAAAAATGTATTTAGAGAAATTATTTAATTTAAAAGGTAAGGTTGCGGCTATAATTGGAGCAGGGGGTCATTTATGTAGTGAAATGGCTAAATCTTTTGCCAGAGCAGGATCTAAAGTAGCGATCATTGATCTAAGACTTCATAAGGCCCAAGACGTAGAACAAGAAATTAATGAAGAAGGGTTTAATGATACCATTTCTTTAACCCTTGATGTTTCTGTAAAAGAAGACCATCATAAGGTTTTGAATGAAATAATAAATAAATTTGAAACTTTAGATATTCTTGTTAACGGTGCTGGTATTAATGGATCTACTCCTTTTTTAGATATTGAAGAAAAAGAATGGGATAATATTATGAATTCTCAAATAAAAGGGACCTTTTATGGTTGTCAGGTTTTTGGTGAATATATGCTTAAAAATAAAAAAGGCTCTATCATCAATATTTCATCTGCTTCTGCAGGCCCGCCTCTATCTAAAGCTTTTACTTATTCGGCAGCAAAAGCTGGGATAAAAAACTTAACTCAAAATTTAGGTAGAGAATGGGGAACAAAAGGTGTTCGAGTTAACGCAATACGACCGGGATTTTTTCCAACAGATTGGAATTTGAAAAACTTTATTGATGATGATCGGAAAAAAGCAATTCTGGGACACACTCCTATGAATCGCTTTGGAACAACTAATGAATTAACTGGTGCAATACTATGGTTAGCATCTGATGCTTCCAGTTTTGTAACTGGGGCGGAGATTACTGTTGATGGAGGCTATTCATGTATGACCATTTGATTATGAAAGAAAATAAAATAGCAATAGTTACTGGAGGTAATCGAGGCATTGGTCTTGGAATTACTAAATCTTTTATTGATGAAGGCTATAAAGTTATTGTCGGAGCAAGAAAAGACAGGAAGCTAAAGGATATTTTTGGAGAAAAAGTTTTTTTTGTAAAAACGGATGTTCGTGAAGAAAAAGCGCATCATACTTTAGTTAATATTGCTATAAAAAAATTTGGACGTTTAGATGTTTATATTAATAATGCAGGATATTCTTTTTGGAAACCTATTTCTGAAATAAATGAAGAGTTTTTAGGCGATTTATTAGATACAAACCTAAAAGGCACCTTTTGGGGCTGCAAAGCTGCAGCAAGTGTTATGAAATCTAAAGCATCAATAATTAATGTTTCAAGTATTGCTGGGAAAAGAGGATCAAGTAACAACTCTGCTTACGTGGCTTCTAAGTTTGGAGTCAACGGTCTTACACAATCTCTTGCAAAAGAGCTAGGTCCCAGAAATATTCGAGTTAATGCAGTTTGTCCTGTACTCATTGCCACAGAAGGATTAATAGAAGCTCTTGAACTGGAATATGCGCCAGGTAGGGGTGATCCCAATACTTTTATTTCAAATTTCACAAAATCAAATTCTGCACTTTTAAGAATGCCGACAGAATTAGAGGTAGGGCAAACATGTTTGTATTTAGCTTCAGATAATGCCAGTGCTATAACAGGTCAATGCATTAACGTTGACTGTGGAGTTTTGCCTCAATAATAAATCATGGATATTGTAGCCGTCATACCAGCTCATTTAGCTTCCTTAAGATTGGGGAGAAAAATATTAATTGACATAAACGGTCTTCCCATGATTGAGCATGTTAGAAGAAGAGTACTTTTATCTAAAAGGATTAAAGAAATTTATGTAGCTACTGGAGATGATGAAATTAAAAATGTTGTAGAATCTCATGGAGGGAAAGTAATTTTAACAAAAAAAAATCATAAAAATGGAACTTATAGGGTTGCCGAAGCAATTTCAAATGTTAGTTGCTCTCATGTTATTTTAATTCAAGGGGATGAACCACTTTTAATACCAGATTATATAGACATTTTTGTTGAGGAAATGAATAAATCCAACACGGATAAAATGTGGAATGCAGTAACTGACATAATTGATATGGATGGCGCTAAAGAACCCTCTATAGTTAAATGTTTTCTGGATGTAAATAAACATATTATATCATGCTTTAGAAAAACTCCAGTTTTTTCTGACTACTCAAAATTAACAAATACGTTATACAAAATACAAGGATTAATAGCCTATGATGTAACTTTTTTAAATAAATTAATAAGCCTAAAAGATACTAGTTTTTCAAAGCTTGAGTCAATTGAACAGATGAAAGCTATTGAACATGGTTACAAAATAAAATCAATAAAACTACCATCAAGTTTTCCATCAGTTAACACAGAACTAGAGTTAGAAATTGTAAAGTCTTTTTTAGACGATAATAACAGACAAAAAAAGTTATTTAAAAGAATAATTTAAAATGCAAAAAATGTTAAGGAGAATTAAAGATATTTTAAAAGATTTCTCTAGTCAAATTAAAAGATTTTTTCCTGGAGAGATTTCGGGAGACGTAAAAAATAATTTATCAAAAAATCAAATTTATCCTATTGGTGTTAACTTAATTAAAGTCCTTAATGAAGATTCCAAACATAGACTTAAAGATTTAAATTTCTCGAAAGAACTAAATATTGCATCTATTGGAACATGTTTTGCTGAAGAACTTTCAGGATATTTTAATAACCAAAATAAGAATTATAAATATCTAAGCTTAGAAAAGAATGTTTTTAATTTTTCAGCAAATTGGGGCAGAGTTTACACTGTTAGAAATTTACTTCAAATTATTTTATATTCTCTAGATAATAATTCAATACCTATAAATGTTGAGAAGTATAAGGAATACTTTTTTGATCCTTTAAGAGAGTATTCAACAGGCACTTTTCCGAGTAGGGAAAAAGCAATTTATGAAATCGAAAATCATCGAGAACTAAGCAAACAAGTTTTTTTTAAAGCAGATATATTAATAATTACGATTGGTCAAAATGAATTTTGGCATGATTCACAAATGGATATTGCTTGGGGAAGTACACCTCCATTATCTTTAAGAAAAAGTAATCAAAGGTTCAAGGCAGTTGAGTATTCTTTTAGTCAAAATTTTAAGGATTTGGATTATGTAATTAAAAATTTAAAAAAATTTAATCCGAACTTGAAAATTATATTTACAGTCAGTCCAGTTGCTGAGTATGCAACTTTTTTGAATAATAATATAGTTTCTCAAGCATTTGCTGGAAAGGCTATATTAAGAGGGGTTTTACACGAAATCATTCCAAAATACGATGGTATTTTTTACTTCCCATCTTTTGAGTATGTATTGACTGATAATCCAAATTCATTTATCTCAGATAATAGACATGTAAAACGTTTTAAAGTCAATCAAATAATCCAATCTCTCGAAAAGGCAATGCTTAAGTAATTGCGAGATCAAACTTTTTTTTATTTTTTAAAAACTTAAATAAAGATTCAACATTAAAGCGAATAAAATATTTTCTATTGTAAGAAAAAATCAAACCTTCTATCTCGAAAAGGTTAATCTCTACTTGTCAGAACTTAACGTTTTAAATGCAAGCTATTTTTGGTGGTCTTTTAATTTGAGCTCTAAAAATCCATTAAGCACAACTTTTGTAAATAAAATGGTTGACATATTAGCCTTATTAGATTTAGATAGAGATGAAAATGAACTTTCTCCTAATTCCTTGAGCTTTTCAATTGCCCAAAAAAAAATATTAAATGAATACTTTGGTAGAAAAGAGAGTTATTTCGTTAAGGCTTCTTTTTTTTTGAGTGAAAGTTTTCAATCATTTTTAGATTTTGTAACAGCAATATTCAGGTTATTTCAAATTTTATTTTTTTTCATAACAATGAAAAAAAATAAAATCAAATATAATATTCTCCTTTTTACATTTATAGATGGCACAGATAGAGATGAAAAGGATCCTTATTTTGGAAATTTAAAAGATCTTATTGGAAAGGAAGATTCAAATAGATTTGTAGGCTATTTATATTATTTATATCGTCCTTTTTTCAAGATGAGTAAGATACTCAAAGAAGAAAAACCACCTCATAATTATGTATACAGCTATCTTAAGATTCAAGATTATTTATGGTGTTTTATTCAAATCATTAGGGCTTTCTTTTTTAAAGTAAAAAAAGTTCATTTTTCATATAACAATAAACCGATTTTACTAGAAAAGCTCATTAGAGAAACAATGCTATCGGAAATATCCAAAGGGTTAATTGAAAATCTTCTAATATTTAGAGCCTTTAAACGATTAAGTATAGATAAATCTCTTGAAAGAATAATTTACCCTTTTGAAAATAAATCTTTAGAAAAACTTCTTTTATTAGGCTTATCACCTAATATTAAAAAAATAGGTTATCAACATTCATCTATAACACCGAGACATTTATCATTCCTGTTGTCCAAAACAGAAATTTTGAAAACCCCATTACCAGATAAGATTATTACATTAGGTGGAATTACTGAAAAATGGCTTACTGAGAAAGGAAATTTTCCAATGAATAAAGTAAGCCAAGGAGTAGCTCTTAGAAGTTTTAGTAGAGATAAATACCTTATGAAAAAATCATTTAAGCCTGATTCGGCAAAATTACTTTTTGTTTTTTCATCAGGCTTAAATGAAATTATAAGAACAGTTGATTTTTTGAAAGGAATTTCTAATTCTCACCGTTTCATTTATAAATTTAAATTTCACGTAAATTTTCCAATTGATTTATTGGGACAAGAGATTCAAGATTGGATTCATAAAAAAGTACATTTTATTTCAAATGAGACCTTGATTAATGAATTTGAATGGGCTGACATAATGGTTTATATTTCCTCAACCGCAGTGCTAGAATCCCTTATATGTAACCTTCCGGTTATAAGACTCGATATTGATAAATTTAACTCTAATCCACTTTTAAATCAGAAACCACCATTATTCAGAGAGGTTAAATCACATAAAGATTTTATCCAAACAATTTCTGAAATATCATATCTTAGTGATAATGAAAAAAAGTCAATGGCATTAAAATCAAAAAAATTTGCAGAGTTGTACATGGTGCCCAAAGAAAATTTTAATTTAGAAATGTTTTCCTGATGGATATAATAAACTCCATACATACAAATTTAATTTCCAGGAAAAAGGAATTCTTCGGTAATAAACCTTTTCCATATATTATTTTGGATGATTTTTTAGAGAAAAATTATTTTCAATTACTTGAAAAACAGATTTCAAAAAACGATTACCTCAAAAAAGGGAAAACTTTTAATTCTGATTTAGAGCTAAATAAAAAAATTAGTTTAAATACTGACTTGCCAGAAATAATTTCAAATATTACAAATGTTTTAAATAGTAATGATTGGTTAGAAGTATTGAAATCTTTAACAGATATACAATCTCTGAAAAGCACTAAAGTTGGGAACACAAAACTTGCAAATTATCACGAAATGGGATCCGACGGTTTTCTTGGATCCCATGTTGATCATTCATTAGATCCTGATACTGGAAGACCTCATGTACTAAATATAATTTTATATTTGTCTTCTGAATGGAAAGAGGAATTTGGCGGAGCTACTTTACTTTTTAATAAAAATGGAAGAAAAGTAAAGGCTCAAATCACTTACAAAAAAAATCGTGCAGTCATATTTCTTCATACCCCTTATAGTTTTCATGGAGTAGAAAAATTAAACAATAATTTTGAGATCAAAAGAAAGTCATTATATGTTGATTATTATTCGGAGACATTGGAGCCATTTAATCATATAAATTTAGATTTTCCTAACAATTGGTTTTCCCATGGGACGACATTTGTTCTTCCTAAAACAAGTGATTATTTGAAGCTAAAAAACTGGAGATATACAAAGTCATTGTTAATGTACAATATTAATAGAGTTAAAACTAGCTTTATACTTTGACAATTTCTGTTGTTATTCCAACTATTGGGAATAGAAATTTATTTCCAACTCTTTTGTCTTTAAAAAATAGTTCTATTAAGATAGATGAAATCATAATTTCAGCACCTACTCAAAATAAATTAGATAAAAACGAACTCCAAAAAATAAAAAACGTAAGAATACACATTTCAAAATTTAGAGGCCAAGTTATACAAAGAATAGAAGGATTTAAAATTACCAATTGTGATATAGTTGTTCAATTAGATGATGATATTATTTTGGAAAAATACTGCCTAGAACTACTTTATGAAGAAATAAAAAATAAATCTGATACTTCGATCTCACCAAACTTAATTGATAGTGTTAGTAATAGATCTATTTATCTAGAGAAAAAAGGATTAAAAAAGTATTTGTTTAATAAAATTATGGGATTTAATAGTGATGAAAAAAGAGGTAAAATTGGTTTGGGAGGATTTCAATATTACCCGGTATTAAATTTTAATTCTAACATATTATTAGATTCTGAATGGCTTGTAGGAGGATGTGTTATGCACCATAAAAAAAACTTAATTCTAAGCAATTATTTCTCTTTTAATGGGAAAGCATATTGCGAGGATTTATTTCATTCAATTGAATTAAAAAAAAGAGGGGTTAAATTAAGTTTGCTCTCCTCTGCAACAGCATTTCTTAAATTAACTACTAAAACGCCTGATATTATTCCCTTTTTTAAGGAATTAAAAAGTGACTATCTTATCAGAAAAGAACTTGTAAAGCAAAATGGACTAAATTATAATAGAATGCTCATTGGTTATTTGTTTATCATCATGAATTTTTTTTTTAAGAGTAAATGACACTTATTGATGCAATATATATTCATAATAGTGGAGGAAAAGTTCTTCTAGAGATTTTAATAAAAAAAATTTTAAAAACTAATTTAAATTCTTTTTTCTTTCTTTTTGATTCACGGCTTGAAAAATCTTTAATCTCCAATATAGATCCAAACAGCTTCAAAATTCTTAAAGCAAGTGAATATAATAGGGCAATTTTTTATAGAAATAAATATAGAAAATTTTATCATTATTTTTGTTTTGCTAATGTTCCTCCTCCAATTCAATTAAATAAACCAGTAACAATTTATTTTCATAACGATTTAATTCTTGATTCTAAAAACTCAGGAGTTGGATTTTTAAAAAGATTTAAATTTCAAATCAAAAAAAAATATATTTATTTCAATAACAATAAAAATTATCATTGGGTTGTTCAAACATCACTAATGATGAAAAAACTTAGTAATGAATTTAAAATAAACCCAAAAAAAATTTATGTTTTACCTTTTTTCAATGAATTAGTTTCATTTTTTGAAAGGCCTGTGATTAAGAATACTTTTCTTTATGTTGCTAATTATTCTCCTCATAAAAACCATGAAAAACTAATCAAAGCATTTCAAGAGGTAGCTTTTAAAACAGATAAAAAAATTATTTTAAAATTAACTTTAGAAGAAAAACAATTTGATCTTTTGATTCAAAAAACAAATTATTTTACCTCTAATTTTTTGTTAATTAATCTAGGAATTCTAACAAAAGATGCTTTACTAAAATCATATCAAGAAGCTAATTTTTTTATATATCCCTCACTAAAAGAAAGCTTTGGATTACCCTTAGTAGAAGCAGCAATCTTTTCTGGATATATTTTAGCTTCAGATCTTGATTACATTCATGAAGTTGTAATACCATCCTTAACTTTCAACCCTTACAATAAATCAGAGATTGCATCAGTAATTTTAAAAGTCTTAAATTTGAAAAAAGTGAAAGAATCAAAATTAAAAGTGTCCAATAAAATTGATGATTTATTGACTCACATTACCAATTATGTTTAAAAACAAAAAATTATTAATAACAGGTGGAACAGGTTCGTTTGGAAATGCAGTCTTGGATAAATTCCTTGCCTCTGATATTTCTGAAATTAGAATATTTTCAAGAGATGAAAAAAAACAACACGATATGCGTGTTGATTATAATAATCCAAAATTGAATTTTTATATAGGTGATGTGAGGGATTATCAAAGTATTTTGGAAGCATCTAAAAATGTTGATTATATTTTTCATTCAGCAGCTCTAAAACAAGTACCATCTTGCGAGTTTCATCCAATTCAAGCAGTAAAGACCAATATTTTAGGAACTGAAAATGTATTGAATGCAGCAATTTCAAATAAGGTTAAAAAAGTGATTTGTTTAAGTACAGATAAAGCAGTTTATCCAATTAATGCAATGGGAGTTTCTAAGGCGATGATGGAGAAAGTTTTTGTAGCTAAGTCAAGGACAGCTGACTCAACTATTATATGTGGCACAAGATATGGCAATGTGATGGGTTCAAGGGGTTCAGTAATACCTCATTTTTATAACCAAATAAAGGAAAAAAAATCAATAACTGTTACTGATCCTAAGATGACACGTTTCATGATGACACTTCAAGATGCAGTAAATTTAGTATTGTTTGCATTTCAAAACGGAAGGCCCGGTGACATATTTGTACAGAAATCACCATCTACTACAATAGGTGAGCTTGCTGTAGCAATGAACAAAATATACAGTTCAGATTTAAAAATAAAAAATATTGGGATACGTCATGCAGAAAAAATTCATGAAACTCTTCTTTCAAGAGAAGAACGTATGATAGCTATTGATCTTGGGGATTATTATAAAATACCATCTGACAATCGTGATTTAAATTATAATAAATATTTTTCAGAAGGGAGTGAGGATAAAAATAAATTGGAAGAATACAATTCAGAAAACACTAGACGGCTTTCCGAGATTGAGCTAATAAGTCTTCTTGGGAGTATTGGATTTAAGTAAAATCTGAATAATGAAAATATTAGTAACAGGAGGAGCAGGTTTTATAGGGTCTAACTTAATTTCAAAGCTTTTGAATTTAGACATGGAAGTTGAAAGTATTGATAATTACTCTATTGGGTCAATAAAAAACCACGTGAAAGGAGCAATTTATCATAAAATTGATGTAAATGAAGTAAATCATCTAAAAAATGATTTTGAACTAATTTTCCATTTAGCAGGTTTGTCAAGAATTCAACCATCTTTTAAAAATCCGACTAAAACATTTCTATCAAATACTTCTGGGACTGAATCATTATTAGAATGGTCACGATCTTTTAATTCCAAAATAGTCTATTCAGGATCTTCTTCTAGACACCACAATCCATATCAATCACCATATGCTTTGTATAAATATTTAGGTGAGGAAATATGTAAAATGTATCGGAAATCTTTTAAAATAAATATTGAAATAGTTAGATTTTATAATGTTTATGGGCCAAATGAAATATTGAGTGGGAAATGGGCTGCCGTAATTGGGATCTGGAGAAATCAGATACAAAATAATAAACCATTAACTATAATAGGAGACGGTAAGCAAAGAAGAGATTTCACTCATGTAGATGATATAGTTGAAGGATTAATTAAGATTGGCTTTTGTAAGAAAAAATATAATTATTCTTGGGAATTGGGTTCCGGTAAAAATTACAGTTTAAATGAGGTTTATGAACTTTTCAACAAAAAATTTAATTCAAAAAAAATCCACTTACCAGATCAATCAGGGAATTATAAAGAAACAATAAGAAAAGATAATAAAGCAATTGATTTACTTGGATGGAATCCTAATAAAAAACTAGAAGAATATATTAAAAACTTATAATTATTTTGAGAATCATTATTTCAGGACATAAGGGATTTATTGGTGAGCATATGGTTCGTAATTTAAAATTATTCTATCCGAAAAAGGATCTGATTTTTTTGAAAAAAAAAGATTTTGATAATCCGACAAAACTAACTTCCAAAATAAAAAAAAATGACTTTATATTTCATTTGGCAGGTGTCAATATTGCTTCAGAAGGCGAAGATTTATTTGATTCAAACTACAAGATAAATTATAGTTTATTTTTAGCTTTAAAAAAAGTGAAATTTTCTGGGGTGATGTTTTTTTCTTCATCACTTAAAGAAAAAACAAATTCAATCTACGGTAAAGCTAAGAAAGAGGGTAGAAAAATGTTTGAAAAACTCTCTTCAGAATTAAATTTCAAATTTAATTGTTTACAAATACCAAATGTTTATGGTCCTTTTTGTAAACCAAATTATAATTCATTTATAGCTACTTTTTCATATAATTTGATTAATAAAATACCAGTTAAAATTATAGAAGACAACAATATTAATTTAATTTATGTAGATGATCTTATTGACATACTTTTGAAAAGTATTGAGGATCCAAACGCTAAAATTGATATAAAGCAAAATTTAAATCTTATAAAAGTTTCAAAAGTTTTAGAAAAATTAAATTATTTTTTTGAAACATATATTTGTGATAATGAATTTCCAAAATTAGATAATGATTTTGATATAAAATTATTTAATTCTTTTAGAAGCTATATAAATCTTAAAAAACACTATCCAGTGAGTAATAAAATTCACCATGATGAAAGGGGACTATTTTCTGAACTTTCAAGATCCCACTCGAAGGGACAAAGTTCAATATCCTTTACAAAACCAGGATATACTAGGGGAAATCATTTCCATAAAAGGAAAATTGAACGTTTTACAGTTTTAAAAGGAGAAGCTGAAATTCAGATTAGAAAATTTATGACAAATGAAATTATTTCATATAAATTAAGCGGGGAAAGAACTTCTTTTATTGATATCCCCATCTGGTATATTCATAATATTAAAAATATTGGTGAAGAAATATTGATTACTCACTTTTGGATTAATGAACATTTTCAAAATAAAGACAATGATACTTTCCCAGAAAAAATATAATTTCATATCAGTTTCTGAATAAATTATCAACATGATTTTCTTTAATTATTCATCTAATTTAGAATATTTCCTAGGCCTTATATCTTCTTTCTTACTTTTAAATTTAATGTTTCAGGTGGGAAGATTTTTTTTTGATAAAATTGTAGGAATTAATAAATATGATGATATAACCAAAGGCATACTTAATATTATTCTTGGATACTTTATTATATCGCTTTCTACACAGTATCTCTTAGTTTTTGACCAGTTCGATTTAATTAAACCCATAATTTTAAGTTCATCGATTACATCATTTTTTTTTATTAAAAAGTTTAAGACATTTCTCTTAGTCTTCTGGCAGACTTTAATAAATAATAATTTTATTATTGTTATTTCATTAGCTCTTTTTTTTATAATTGGATTTTCCCCTATAAATGATGCAGACTCTCTTGGGTATCATTTATTTATTCCACAGCAAATCATTGAAAATAGTGGTTTGATATATAGATATGATGATTTTCAATTTGGATTTTTTGGTCTTGGGGAATCTTTCATTTTAATTTCACAATTGTTTAAAGCAGAGATAGTAATTCATTGGCTTCAATTTATCTCACTGATTTTAATCTTTCACTCCTTAATAGGAATTAATAATCTTAATAAGAACAGATTATTATCTATGATATTTTATTCTATCCCATGTTTAATTTTTTTAGTTTTTTCTGCTAAACCGCAGATATTAATTATATCATTATCTTTATTTCTGTTTAAAGAAATCATAGAAAAAAAAACAATAAATATCATTCATATTTTATTTATTGTTTTTTTATTTTCGGTTAAAACTAACTATTTAGTTTCATCGATTATTTTATCCATACTTATAATTTATAATTATAAAAACTCCTTTAAAAAAGTATTTTATCTATTTCCTTTAGGAGTTTTATTTTTTTTAATTATCTCTTTTCCATTTATTTTCTATAAACTAAACTATGGTTTTAATCTAAATTTAAATTTTTTTAACCCTGTACCTGAATTTATAGTTGGGGGGAAAGATTTTTTAAAATTTATTCTAAACTATAGAGATACAGAAGGTTTAATGTTTCCTCTCGATGTCTTTATTACTAATTCCATTGGAAATATTTCTACAACATTGGGATTACCAGTGGTATTTTTATTTGCCAGTTTTTTTAATAAGACACATTTAATTTCAAATTGGTTTTATTATCTATTTATATTTATCTATACTCTTTTAATAACTTTTTTTTTACAATCTACTGCAAGGTTTTTTATCGAACCCCTATTTTGGTTTTTAGTTTTAAATAAAAAAAATTTAATGACTATCAAGTTTAACCTTCTCCAAAAAATAACTATAAATTCATTTTATATTATTCAGGTTATAGGGTTGATTTATTTGTCGATTATTTCACTATGGTCCTTTTCCTCAGTAGAAAATCGTAAAAATGTTTTATCAAATACAGCTTATGGATATAATTTATCTGCTAAGGTAAATTCAATCATTAATAAAGACAAGGGCGTACTTATTGATCACAGAACAAAAACTTTTTTAAACAATAAAAATATTTTTGGTGATGCATTTATTTCTTATAAATGGGAGAAAAATGAAATTATGAAGAATATAGAGGTGGATAAAATAGATTATATGATTGTTAATGATAACAATTTAAATGATTACATTAAATATTCTTTATTTGTGAGTGAAGGGCCGTTTCTTTACAAAGAAGTTTCAAGGAATCCATTTAATTATGGTAATTTCAAAAAATTTTGGATATTAAAATTTGACAAAAAACTTATTTGTCTATAAATTATATTTGATAATACAATAGATAGCCCTAAATCCGTCTCTCCAGCCAATTTTTTTTCCTTCTTCGTAAGTTCTTCCATAATATGAAATACCTACCTCATAGATTCTAATTTTAGGAACTCGAGAAATTTTTGCAGTAACCTCGGGTTCAAAACCAAATCTATTTTCATTTAATTTCAAATTTTTTAAATGTTCAGATTTGAAAAGCTTATAACATGTTTCCATATCTGAAAGATTAATATTTGTGAAAAGATTAGAAAGAAATGTCAAAAATTTATTTCCTATCGTGTGAAAGAAAAATAAAACCCTACGAGGATTTCCTCCCAAAAATCGACTTCCGTATACTACATCAGCAAAACCATCTATAACTGGTTTTAAGAGTAAATTAAACTCTTGAGGGTTGTATTCTAAATCAGCATCCTGAATTATGATATAATTTCCTGTTGCTTCTTTAATCCCAGTGTGTATAGAAGCTCCCTTACCTTTATTAATTTCATGAGAGAATACTTTAATGTTTATAACATTATTTAGTTCAATATAATTTTTGATTATTTTTAAAGAGTTATCAGTAGAACAATCGTTAACAATTATGTATTCTTTTTTGATATCATTAATTAAAATAACTTTTTCTAAAGAATTTAATATTTTAACTATAGTATTTTCTTCATTATAAACAGGAATAATTACAGTTAATATTTTATTCATTAAAATTTTTTAAAAACTACTACTACACTTAATCCTATACTTCTGAGGGTAATTATATCTAAAACTTTAAATATAGGAGTTAGAAAATTATATAACTTCATGTTAGACTCGGGAATAATTTTTTTTTTAAATATTTTACCTACTATATACCATCCAAAAATACCCGCAAAATTAAAATACCAACTTTTAAGATAATTTAAATTTGAATGAAAAATTCTTTTTAAAGTTGTTTTAGTATATCTCCTA
Source organism: Flavobacteriaceae bacterium TMED179 (assembly GCA_002169865.1). Taxonomy (GTDB): domain Bacteria; phylum Bacteroidota; class Bacteroidia; order Flavobacteriales; family Flavobacteriaceae; genus MS024-2A. Next base: position 17,901 of record NHIC01000007.1, read on the forward strand.
AAATGGAATAAAGATTTATCAAAATTATTGTAGAGAAATTGATATGCAGGTACCAAAATATATATTATTCCATTAGGTTTTAAAAGTTTAGATAAATTTTTAATTGCTAATTTATCATCTTCAATATGTTCTATTACATTTAAAGCAAATACTAAATCGTAAGTTCCGGATAAATGATTATAAACTTTATCAAAATCTGGATGAACTAAATCAATTTTTAACACTTTATTATTAGGAAATTTATCATTGAGAAAATCAATATACTGGTCTCTTATATCAGATAAATCGATATCCTTACCTTCTTTTATAAAAACCTGAGAAATATTTCCTATACCACTACCTATTTCTAAAACCCTACCATTGATATATGGTTCTATTTGTGAATACATCCAGTTATTTAGATTGACTGCATGACTCATTGATTTTAATGTTTCTTCTCCTTCAAAATCAAATTCTTTAAACTTCACTTTTAATTATTTAATTTCCTAATTAAATTCCTGATGGAATAGTTAACAATTTATAAAAATTTGATAACCTATTATTTTCCATACAGAGAAAAAATTAACCCTGATATAAAAACCACTCCGATTGGGGTTTATGGGGAAAAATTCTTTCTCAATTACAAGAAACCTCATCCCGTAAATACTCATAGAGTAGTTGAACAACACTATTAAGGAATTATAATAGACAAAAGTTTACTCATTTTTTTAAACTAAAATATAAAAATCAATCTTTATCTTATTTGTTAATAATTACTTAAATAGCGAATTTAATTATAGAATAAAAGTAAACGTATTTTTCTTAAAAAAATGACTTAATAAATATTATAGAATTATAATATATATAAGAGCATTTGAACTAGTATGTTTTTCAAAATATATTTACATTAGTATTATGATTTTTAATAAACTTCACGTTGTAACTTTTGTTGGAACTCGTCCCGAAATAATTAGACTATCAAGAGTTATTTCACAATTAGAAAGTTCAAAAGCAATCAATCATACTATTATTCATACTGGGCAAAATTATGATTATAATTTAAACGAAGTTTTTTTCAATGAACTTGAAATTCCTAAACCAAACTACTTTCTTGAAACTGCAGCTTCAGATGCTAGTGAAACAATTGGGAATATTCTAGTTAAGGCGGCGCCTATTTTGGATAAATTGAAGCCTCAAGCAGTTCTTATTTTAGGCGATACGAATAGTTGCCTAGTTTCAATAGTTGCAAAAAAGAAGAAGATCCCAATATTTCACATGGAAGCTGGAAATCGATGTTTTGATCAAAATGTTCCAGAAGAGACAAATAGAAAAATAGTTGATCATATTGCAGATATAAACATGCCATATTCATCAATTGCGAGGGATTATTTAATTTCAGAAGGCATTAAACCTGATAGGATTGTTAAAACGGGATCTCCGATGGCTGAAGTTTTAGATTTTTATTCGAAAAAAATTAATAATTCAAAAATAATGGAGAACCTAAAACTAGATCAAGATAAATTTTTTCTTGTTTCAGCCCATCGAGAAGAAAATGTTGATAATATTAAAAGGCTTGAAGAACTCATTTATACTCTGAATATACTTTCAGATGAATACGAATTTCCGATTATTTTTTCTACTCATCCCAGAACAAAAAAACAGTTAAGCAAAATTGACACAAAGCCAAGTAATAAAATTATATTCCATCAGCCATTTGGTTTTATCGATTATATTGCTCTTCAAAAAAAATCTCTTTTAGTTTTATCTGATAGCGGCACCATTTCTGAAGAAGCTTCAATTCTAGATTTTAAAGCTATTAATATAAGATCCTCACACGAAAGACCAGAAGCAATGGAGGAAACCAGTCTGTTAATGTCAGATATAAATAAAGAAAGAATTTTACAAGCAATTAAAAGTATTCTTACAAAAACCGAAAAAGAAAGAGAATTCAAAAAAGTTAATGACTATGACGTATTAAACGTTTCTAAAAAGGTAGAAAGGATTATCTTATCTTATACGGGTTACATAAATAAGAATGTGTGGAACAAAGAATCTTAATTTATACAAATCATTATGATCCTGAATACTTTAAGATAAATGATATCGTTAGGTGGATTTCGGAAAAGGATTTCATAATTTCAGTTATTACAGGCAACCCTAACTATCCCTCAGGAAAACTTTTTCATGGTTTCTCACCATTTGGAAGTAAAAAAGTAGAAAAAAAAGGTTTGACAGTTTACAGACTCCCCCTTATTACAAGAGGGAAAGCAGGATACTTAAGATTATTAATTAACTATATTTCTTATTTTGTAAGTTTAATATTTTTCACTTTTTGGTGTATTCTTTTTCATAAAAAATATGAAACTATTTTTATCCATCATACTTCTCCTCCATTAATGTTTTTGCCAGCAATATTTTATAAAAAAATAAAAAAGGCGAAGCTTATTGTATGGGATTTAGATATGTGGCCACATACTCTTGAAGCTATTGGGATAATTAAGTCTAAGAGATTAATAAAAATTTTTGAGTTTATTTTTATGTCATTCTATAAATCTTTTGATAAGATTCTAATAGCTTCAAAAAGTTTTGAAATTATTGCAAAAAAAAGAATTCAAAATTCAAAAATAGATTACTTTCCTAATTGGGCAGACAAAGAATTTGAAAGTTTAAATCTAGAAACATTATCTCCAAAAAAAAATGATAATATTGTAATTACTTACACTGGTAATATTGGAGAAGCCCAAGGTTTTGAATCTTTAATTGAAGCTATTAAAATCTCAAAAAACAAAAAAATTAAATTTAATTTCGTGGGTACAGGAAGGTATAAATTTACCCTTAGAAAACTTATTGAAAAAAATAAGTTGGAATCACAAATCACTTTAATAGACCCTGTTAGTTCAAAAGACCTAATCCGCTATTTTAAAAAAACTCATTACTTATACGTTTCATTAAAAAAATCCAGCATATTTTTCAAAACAGTTCCAGCAAAACTTCAAACATATTTAGCTATTGGAAAACCAATAATTTCATCTATATCAGGAGAGTCAAAAGATATACTCAAACTTAATAATTGTGGTCCAAATACTGATGCAGGTGACATAAAAGGATTAGTCCAAATTTTTAATAATATTAACAAAATATCAGATAGGGAATACAAGCAATTTTCAAGGAATACAAAAAAACTTTATAATGAAAGATTTTCATCACTAAAAAGAAGAAGTCAACTATTTAATTTGTTAATCGATAAAAAAACTTAAAAATTTTATATTATAACTTTCAAAAAATAAATGTTATTCAATTCAATAGAATATTTATTTTTTCTGCCCATAGTGTTTATTTTATACTGGACAGTAATAAATCATAAGATAAAGTATCAAAACTTACTTATCCTTACAAGTTCGTATGTGTTTTATGGTTGGTGGGACTATAGGTTTTTATCTCTAATTTTTCTTTCAACAATTGTTGATTACATAATAGGAATAAACATTTCAAAACAAAATTCTAAGAATAAACGGAGATTACTTCTTTGGTGTTCTTTAGTATTTAATCTGGGTGTTTTAGCATGCTTTAAGTACTTTAACTTTTTTGTTCATTCTTGGGTCGATTTATTAAGCAACTTTGGATATAAAATAAATAGTTTGTGGACTTTGAATGTTATACTTCCAGTAGGAATATCTTTTTACACTTTTCAAACGATGTCCTATACAATAGATATATACAGAAAAAAATTAAAGCCAACCAATGATTTTATTTCATTTGCATCTTTCGTTTCATTCTTCCCTCAACTAGTTGCTGGTCCAATTGAAAGAGCAACCAATCTTCTTCCACAGATTACTAGAATAAGAGTTTTCAATTACAAGCAAGCAGTTCAAGGGTTGAGATTAATAATTTGGGGAATGTTTAAAAAAGTTGTTGTCGCTGATTCTCTTGCTCCAATAGTAGATAAAATATTTGCTGGATACCATGATTTTGGAGCAGCTACACTTTGGTTAGGAGTTATTTATTTTGCTTTTCAAATCTATTGTGATTTTAGTGGATATTCAGATATAGCAATTGGGACATCAAAACTTTTTGGATTTGAATTAATGTCAAACTTTAAGTTTCCATACTTCTCAAGGAATATAGGTGAGTTTTGGAGAAGATGGCATATATCATTGTCAACTTGGTTTAGAGATTACGTTTATATACCCTTGGGGGGCTCTAAAGAGGGCAAGTGGAAGTCAATTAGAAATATATTTATAATATTTATAATAAGTGGATTTTGGCATGGTGCAAATTGGACATTTATCTTCTGGGGCTTCTTTCATTCTATTTTATTCTTACCATCATTTATTTTCAATACAAATAGAATTTATATAACAAATAATATAGGGGAGAATAAAGTTTTACCAACTATTAAAGAATTTCTTCAAATAAGTGCAACATTTCTTTCAGTAACTATTGGATGGGTGTTTTTTAGAAGTGAAACCATCAAAGATTCATTTGATTATTTAAATAGGTTATTTGAAATAAATTTTGACCTTTTATATTATAATAAATTAGTACTGATTTTTTTCTTAATAGTAATAGAGTGGAAAACTAAAAATGATGAGAGAGAAATTTATAATAATTTAAATCTCAGGCGAGTTATAGATTTTATTTTATTATTTCTGATTATTTCTTATTTTGGAAATAACAAACCCTTTATTTATTTCAATTTTTAATGAATATTTTTTTCAGAAATTTTTTTTTAAAACTACTCAGCTTTATTTCATCAGTAATACTTGTTTTAATATTTTCGGTCGTATTAAAAACAAATTTTCCATTTATCATTGATAAATATAAAAAAGAGCTGGTCTTTAAAAAAAATATAGAAATTGCAATTTTTGGAGACTCTGAAATTCATGGGGCTTTAGATTCTAACATTATACAAAAGGCTTTAAAAAAACAAACTAATAATTTAGCTATTGGAGGACAAACAATTTTTATGAATATTTTAAAAATTAGAGATATATTAAAATTTAATCCAAATGCATTAATTATTATTGATTACGGGAGTAACGATGTATCTTACAGGGGGGATATGATAAGAGACGAAGGAGATTTATTTGAAGAAATTGGTTATAAATTTGCAATATCAAATAATTTTCAGTTTATGAACATAGACGAGCTTTTCTTTTTCATTAAAAATTTTCCACTTGTAACAATACAATCAATAATGAAAGGAGTTTTTAGCTACAATCATATTTTACATACGGGAATAGACTTAAATCTTAAAAGTAATATTTCGGAACAAATAATAAACATTGATGATTTGATTTCAAAAAAAGATTCAATTTTTAATAGTAAACATATCATTAATGAAAATTTCCCTTTTTTAAAGCTTAAATCATTATTTAAAAATCACCCTTCATCAAATTTTATTCTAGTAAATCCTCCCGAATTTCAATTGAATAAAAAAGTCTACAAAGATGATTCCTTAAAATGGCAAAAAAATGTTAATGAGTTTAAAAAACTTAAAAATGTAAAAATTTTTAATTTTAAAGATTTTAAAATGAATTTAGAAGATTTTGAAGATTTTTCGCACTTAACTAAAAAAGGAATGCAAAAATTTTCTCTAGAATTAACTAAAAATTTAAATTTAAACTAATGAAAGCCGTTCTTCTTGCCGGTGGAATAGGTTCGCGACTTTACCCTTTAACCTTGAGTGTTTCTAAACAACTTTTGCCGGTTTACGATAAGCCCATGGTTTATTATCCTTTGTCGGTATTGATAATGTCTGGTATTCGTGAAATATTAATTATTAGTACACGTGAGGATATCGGGTCCTACAAGCGTTTGTTAGGGGATGGCGGGCGATATGGTATTAAGTTAGAATATAAGGTGCAGGAACATCCTAAAGGTTTAGCTGATGCTTTTATTTTAGGTGAAGACTTTATCGGGGAAAATCCAGTATGCTTAATTTTAGGCGACAATATTTTTTATGGCATGGATTTTTCGGAAAAGTTAGATTTGGTAGTGAAAAGAACAACATTAGAAAATAAAGCAACTATTTTTGGTTATACTGTTAATAACCCTCAAAGATACGGAGTTATTGAACTTGACAGTGATGGCTATGGTATTTCTTTAGAAGAAAAGCCAATTAATCCTAGAAGTAATGAAGCAGTTGTAGGCCTTTATTTTTATCCAAACTCAGTTATTGAAGTAGCTAAAACGATCACTCCTTCTGAAAGAGGAGAATTAGAAATAACTTCTGTTAATGATTATTATCTTAATACAGGAGAACTTGTAGTTGAAAAACTTGGACCTGGTTTTACTTGGCTAGATACTGGTACTCCGGAGTCTTTATTAGAGGCAGGTCAATTTATAGAGACTATCGAAAAGCGACAGGGAGTTAAGGTTGGTTGTTTGGAAGAATTAGCCTTTCAAAAGGGATATATTTCTAAAAATCGAATGCTGGACCAAGCAGCCGAAATGAAGGATACTTCTTATGGAGAATATTTGATTAGAAAATATTCATAATGACAGCTATACCTACAATATTTCCTGAGGTTTATCTATTAAAACCAAAAGTAATCCAAGATAAACGTGGCTCCTTATCAGAGTATTTTTTGAGCCAAGCTTTTCAGTCAGCTATTGGACGTAAAATACTTTTTTGTCAAGAGAATCTTACCTACTCAAAAAAAGCAGTTTTAAGAGGACTCCATTATCAACTTCCTCTTTTTGCACAGTCAAAACTTGTTAGTGTAATTCAAGGAAATGTTTTAGATGTAGTGGTTGATATAAGAAAAGGCTCTCCTTCATTTGGAAAATATTTTAGTCAAGAATTAAGCGCAGAGAATCAATTACAAATATTCATTCCACGCGGGTTTGCACATGGCTTTATTACTCTTAGTGAAACTTCATTATTTCATTACAAAACTGATCAGTATTATCATCCTGAAAGCGAAGGACATATCGCTGCAAATGATCTTGAATTAGGAATTGATTGGAAAATTCCTGAAAAAGAATGGATTCAATCTGAAAAAGATAAAATGCACCCTACTTTGGCCAAGGCATCTGTTTTTGACTTTAAAGACGATTTATATGCCTAGTTATCTAGTTACAGGGGCAGAAGGACAATTGGGACAATGTTTTCGTTCGGTTTCAGAGGAATTCCCTAATCACCAAATATTTTTTGCCAATCGAAAGTTAGTTGACATAAACATTCCCGAAACAATTAAAAAATTCTATAATACTCATCCCTTTAATGGTATTATTAATTGTGCAGCCTACACAAAAGTTGATCAAGCAGAGAAAGAATACAGTAAAGTCAATCAGATTAATTCAAAAGGGGTAGAAAACTTGAAAATGTTCGCTGAAGAAAAAAAACTCTCTTTGGTTCATTTTTCTACTGATTATGTTTTTGACGGAACTAATTCAATACCATACCAAGAGGATAGTAAACCCAAACCAATTAATATTTACGGAGAATCAAAATATAAAGGGGAACAGTTACTCAAACATGCAAACTGTTTAAATGCTACTTTTCGAATCTCGTGGCTTTTTAGTCCTTTTGGGAATAATTTTGTTAAAACTATTTTAAAATTAAGTCAAAATAACGACACAATAAAGGTTGTAAATAATCAATGGGGGCGTCCAACTTATGGGATTGATTTGGCAAGAACTATATTGACTCATATATCAGAGCCTTACTTTTTTGACTATCAATGCTATCATTATGCATCTCAAGGGGCTACTACTTGGTTTGACTTTGCAATTAGAATTATATCACTTAAAAATAGAGTCTGTGAAATTAAGCCTTGCTCAATTGAGAAATATCATGCCGTAGCAAAACGACCCCTTTATTCAGTTTTGGATACAGAGCGAATTGAAAAACATTTTTCATTAGATCTCTCAAGCTGGCAAATAGCACTAGAAAACAATTTATATAGGATGCAATCATTATGAGAGAGTTTAGATCTATTTTAGTTACGGGAGGAGCAGGGTTTATAGGCTCACATTTAGCACGAAGACTTCTCAACAAACATAAAAATACTAAAATTCTTAATTTGGATATACTCACTTATGCGGGGAATTTAGATAATATTAAAGATTATCAAAAGCATAAAAATTATGATTTTATTAAAGGGGATATCAATAATTATAATTTGCTTCAAGAGTTATTTAAAACTTATAGTTTTGATGCTATAATTCACCTTGCAGCGGAATCACATGTAGATAATTCAATTAAAGATCCTTTTAGATTTTCTAAAACCAATATTCAAGGGACTTTAAACCTTTTGGAAGCTTCAAGAAATTATTGGGGGAATCATTCTAAGGAGCAGTGTTTTTATCACATCTCCACTGACGAGGTATTTGGGAGCTTAAGTCAAAAAGGGAAATTTACAGAAAATAGTCCCTATAACCCTAGATCGCCTTATTCTGCATCTAAAGCAGCTTCAGATCACTTAGTTCGGGCATATTTTTATACTTATGGATTACCCGTTTTATTATCAAATTGTTCCAATAATTTTGGCCCTGCTCAACATAGTGAAAAACTAATTCCACGAATAATTCAAAACATTGTTAACATAAAAAAATTACCTGTTTACGGTAAGGGAGAAAATATACGCGACTGGCTTTATGTTGAAGATCACGTTGAAGCAATAGACTTAATACTTCATCAAGGTGAAATTGGGGAAACTTATTATATTGGAGGAAATAATGAACGAACAAACATTCATATTGTGCATGAGTTGATAAAAATTACTGACCGTTTATTAAATCGTCCTGAAGGTGAATCAAAAGCATTAATAAGCTTCGTAACTGATCGTTTGGGGCATGATTTTCGTTATGCAATTGATAATTCAAAAATAAAAAATACAATCGGATGGGTTCCAAGAACCACATTTGATAAAGGGTTAGAACAAACAGTAAAATACTATTTAAAAAAGATGAATATTTAACTTTGAAAATTAATGTAAAATAATATGAAATCTCTTTTACTAAACATGGGCTTACTTATTTTACGTATTGGTTTTTCCATAGGCTTAATTACTCATGGCTATGGTAAGTTTTTGAGAGTTTTAGATCAAAACTTTAAGTTTAGAGATCCAATTGGTATAGGCGATGCACCATCCTTAATTTTAGCATCATTTGGAGAATTTATTGCACCTATTTTTATAATTATTGGATGGAAAACGCGCTTTTTCACTATTTTCCCAGCTCTCACGATGTTAATTGCTTTTGCTGTAGTACATGACGGAGATCCTTTTTCTAAAAAGGAGAAATCATTAATGTATTTAATTACCTTTATTGTTATCTATTTTATGGGCCCAGGGAAATACTCTATAGATAAACAATAAGGGTTGAAAGAAAATTGTATTGTTCCCAAAAAGCACTATATTTGCCGACCATTAATGGAATTAAAATGTATGCAATTGTAGAAATAGCAGGGCAACAATTTAAAGTTGTGCAAGACCAAAAGCTTTTTGTACAACGTTTAACCGATAAGGAGGGTTCAAAAGTATCCTTTGATAAAGTATTTTTGTTAGACGACGGTAAAAAAGTTTCCATTGGCGCCCCGGCTATCACCGGAGCTTCTGTAGAAGCAAAAGTGGTCAGTCACCTTAAGGGTGACAAAGTGATCGTTTTTAAGAAAAAAAGACGCAAAGGATACCGTGTTAAAAATGGACACCGCCAAGCCCTTACTGAATTGGTAATTGAAAAAATACAAGCCACGGGTTCAAAATCTAAAAAAGCAGCTGAGTCTAGTGTACCAGAAAAAGAAACTAAGTCAGCGGAAAAAAAGGTACCTAAAAAGATCGTCACCCAGAAAGTAGCACCTAAAGCAGTGAAAAAAGAGTACACAAGTATGACTGTTGCTCAGCTAAAAGGAGAAGCAAAAGCCAAAGGAGTTGAAGGAATTTCAGGGATGAAAAAAGCAGACTTAGTTGCTGCTTTATCAAAATAACGACTAAAAACTAATTGTTATGGCACATAAAAAAGGAGTAGGTAGTTCTAAAAACGGAAGAGAATCCGAGTCGAAACGCCTTGGAGTTAAGATATTTGGAGGACAAGCAGCTCGAGCTGGCAATATCATAATCAGACAACGTGGAACCGCACATAAACCTGGAGAAAACGTTTATTTAGGTAAAGATCACACCCTTCACGCACGAGTGGATGGAGTTGTTAAATTTACTAAGAAGAAAGACAATAAATCTTTTGTGTCTGTTGTTCCATTTGAAGGATAGTCTTAGTTAATTCCCTTAAATAAAAAACTCACTCCTAGATTTGGATTTTTTATGCTTAATTTTTACTCCAGTTTATTAACAGACAGATAAGTTCTTAATACCTATAGTATTCTGGCTTATAAGGACCCTTAACCGTTACGCCTATATATTCAGCTTGTTCTGAAGAAAGTTCCTCTAGCTCAACGCCTAGGTGATCTAAATGAAGAGCAGCTACTTTTTCATCTAAATGCTTNGGGAGCATATAAACTTNATTTTTGTATTGGTCTGANCGTTGCCACAATTCTATTTGAGCTAAAGTTTGATTAGTAAAGGAGTTACTCATNACAAAACTTGGATGACCTGTAGCACAACCCAAATTTACTAATCTTCCTTCTGCCAATACAATGATTTGATTATCGTTTTCTAATGTATAAAGGTCAACTTGTGGTTTGATNTCAGATTTGGTATGACCATAATTTTTGTTTAACCAGGCCATATCAATTTCATTATCAAAGTGACCAATGTTGCAAACAACAGCCTTGTCTTTCATTGCTAAAAAATATTCTTTCTTTAAGATATCTTTATTTCCNGTTGCTGTACATACAATGTCNGCATTTGAAATAACACTAGATAATTTTTTTACTTCAAAACCATCCATAGCAGCTTGAAGTGCACAAATGGGATCAATTTCTGTAATAGTTACAATGGCTCCAGCTCCTTGAAAAGAGGCTGCAGTTCCTTTCCCTACATCTCCATATCCACAAACTACAACTCGCTTACCAGCAAGCATTATATCAGTAGCCCTTCGAACTGCATCAACAGCACTTTCTTTACAACCATATTTATTATCGAATTTAGATTTAGTGACAGAATCGTTCACATTAATAGCGGGCATTGGCAAAGTTCCATTTTTAACCCTTTCATATAAACGATGCACCCCAGTTGTAGTTTCTTCTGAAAGCCCACGAATTCCATCAACCAGCTCTGGATATTTATCTAATACCATATTAGTGAGATCACCACCATCATCTAAAATCATGTTTAAAGGCTTTTGGTCATCCCCAAAACGAAGTGTTTGTTCTATACACCAATCAAATTCCTCTTCATTCATTCCTTTCCATGCATAAACAGCGATGCCAGCAGCTGCAATTGCGGAAGCAGCGTGGTCTTGAGTAGAAAAAATATTACAAGAACTCCATGTTACTTCAGCTCCAAGGGCAACCAAAGTTTCAATAAGAACTGCAGTTTGAATGGTCATGTGAAGACAACCAGCAATTTTTGCTCCCTTCAGAGGTTGTTCTTTTGCAAACTCTTTTCTTAAAGCTATTAGCCCTGGCATTTCTTTTTCGGCTAATAAGATTTCTTTACGCCCCCACTCTGCTAGTGTAATATCTTTGACTTTATAGGGTACGCGTTTTGAAGTTTTAGATCCCATAATTGTACTTTTGTATCTTTACAAATGCAAAAATACAACCTTTCTAGCTGATTTCAAATGCCTCAATGCTACAGTGAAAATATAGAATTGAATACTTATATTGGGATATGGAAAATTAGTGAGTCCGAGAGCGAACTCGCTGATGGTTTGGAACTTTCTAAAGAAGCCTTAACCAGATTATCTCAAAGAAGAAGTATAATACATAGGAAAGGTTATTTAGCGATTAGAAAACTTCTCAAAGGCCATAGAATTCATCATTTAAACCATCAGTATGATAAAAATGGAGCACCTTATTTACTAGACGGCAGATATCTTTCCATCTCTCATACAAAAGATTTAGCTTGCATTGCAATTTCTTCTCAACCTGTAGGAATTGATTTGGAATACTACCAAGAAAAAATTATAAGGATAGCCCCTAGATTTTTACACAAAGAAGAGTCTTTAGATCTAAATAAAAATATTGATAAACATTACCTTACACAAATTTGGACTGCTAAGGAAGCTTTATATAAGGTCTTTCGTAAAAAAGGAATACAATTTAACACTCAAATATTAGTAGACTCAATTGAGGCCAATTCAAAAGAAAGTATTGGCTCTGTTTTTTTCAGTAAGAGAGTAAATAAATATAAAATTCACTTTAGATACTTTGATAACTTTTGTTTAAGCCTCGCAACAACTAAAAAAAACGATACATGAAACTTTCTATAGAATTAACATTGACACCCTTAAGACAAGACTACATACCAACGATAAAATCTTTTATTCTAAGTTTGAGATCTTTAGATTTTATAGTAAAAGAAAATCCGTTGAGTACTCAGGTTTATGGAGATTTTGATTCAGTAATGCAAGAACTAATACCTTTAATCCGCAATACTTTTCAGAATGAGGAAGCAATTATATTACATTTAAAAATGGTCAAAGGCGACCGTAGCCAGTATGAACCCAATTTTTGATTTTTTAATTGAGCCTTATCAAAACTATAGATCAATTGATATTATTTTAGAAGCAATTGCAGTAATATTGGGACTTCTTAGTGTTTGGTTTGCCAAACAAAATCATATAGCAGTATATCCCTCAGGAATGATTTCTACTTCAATTTTTGTTTATCTATTATTTAAATCAAATCTCTTGGGAGATATGCTTATCAATGCTTACTTTTTTTTGGTAAGTATATACGGATGGTATTTTTGGTTACGTAAAAAAGAGAAAAAGAATGAAAATCCGATATCAGTAATGGATCATTTGGAAAAAAAATGGTGGTTCATTTTCTTTNTACTAATCTTTTTTTTCGTTGNAGGAATTTATCTCTTATTTGACAAGTGGAATGATTGGACAGCACCCATAGATTGTTTTACTACAGCTTTATTTTTTATTGGTATGTGGTTTATGGCTAGAAAAAGGTTAGAACATTGGATCTTTTGGATTATTGGTGATCTTATCTCAATCCCACTTTATTTATATAAAGGTTTAGGACTTACAAGTATTCAGTATTTTATTTTTACCCTTATTGCTATNTTTGGATACATNNAATGGAAACAAATCTACAACAGCAAAAGAGTGATTGCTTGAGAATCGTTTTGTATGGNCCAGAATCTACTGGNAAAACNACTTTAGCAAAAGCATTAGCTAAACAATTTNATACAACTTGGGTTCCTGANTTTGCAAGANNNTATCTTCAAGAAAAATGGGATAAAAAAAAAGAAATCTGTTCTTTAGAGGATTTGTTANTTATATCNAAAGGTCAAATAAATCANGAAAACAAAATGATTGAANAAGCTAATGAATTTCTATTTTGTGANACNAACNTCTTAGTTACAAAAGCTTGGTCNGAAANNNATTTTAATGGTTANTGTTCCCCNGAGATTCAATATTGGGTTGATACTTTTANATATGANCATTANTTTTTGACTGATATTGATGTACCTTGGCAAGCNGANGATTTGAGAGATAGCCCAAACAACAGAAAGCAGATGCTTNATTATTTTGAAAGTNTACTAAAAAAGAAAAAAGTTTCCTATACATTTTTAAATGGANACTTAAATTNNCGCTTAAAAAAGGCTAAATCAATTCTACAAATATTAAGAAATAATGATATCTNAAGAAGATTATAAAAAACTTACAAATAATGGNAGGTCAATTGAACTTATTCAAAGACAATATGAATATTTAACGGGTGAGATAAATCCNATTTCNNAAATTCGCCCTGCAACNNTAGGNGATGGNATTTTTAGTTTAANAGANCNAGACAAAGAGGAAGCCNNAGAGTTGTTNAATANTCGNTCTAATGANCGNCGNTGGATAAAGTTTGTTCCTGCNTCTGGTGCNGCNAGCAGAATGTTTTCTATGCTTCATGCTTTTAAAGAAGCAAATAAAAAAGGAGATTTCAATCCTTTAATTTATTGGAAATCATCAGAGGGTTTAGTATTAAGCCAATTAAAAAAAGAGCTAAAAAAACTTCCTTTTTTTAAGAGAATTGATCTAAAAATTTCTGAAAATAAACAAAAACTAATCAATACTGATAAAGACTATTTTCAAAATTTCATTGATTTGATTTTATCTCAATTTGAAAGTTATCCAAAAGGTCTAATCCCTTTTTTTATTGACGAAAAAGGTCAAGAATGGACACCCTACGAAACACAACTACTTGAGGCTATTCAATTGGGAAAAAATAATAATATGGTACCAATTCATTTAACGATTGATAAAAATCACCGTGAATTATTCGATAAAGCTCTTTCTAGATTTCAAGAAAAAATTGATATGAAAGATCAAATTTCTTTTCAAGTAGAGTATTCTTACCAACATCCTCTGACAGACACACCATTTATTGATGAAAATAAACAACTGGTCCGTGATAATAAAGGTGCTATTGCATTCAGAAAAGGAGGTCATGGGTCCTTATTGGAAAATATTAACAAACTTGATGCAGACTGTATTTGGATCAAAAATATTGATAACATTTTATTAAGGAATGCTAATCAATTGGGTGAGCAATGGATGAAAATACTAGCAGGTAGACTCCTATCTCTTCAAAAAATCATCTTTGGTCATTTAAACACCCTTGAACAATTCAAAGAAAGAACAGATCTTGTCCCTATTATCGAAATAATTCAAAAAAACTTCGATCCGAAATTCGAACTAAAAGCACAAGGTAAACTTTCACACGAAGCACTTTATGATTACTTGTATCGACCAATTCGTATTTGCGGGATGATACCTAATGAAGGTGCAGTTGGAGGTGGTCCCTTTTGGAAAAAAGAGTTGAGAGGTCAAAGTTTGCAAATTATTGAAGGAGTAGAATTGGATACCTCAGTCAGCAAGCATGCTAAAGCCATTTCAAATAGTACGCATTTTAATCCTGTAATAATGGTTTGTGGCATCACCGATTATAGAGGAGAAAAATTTCCATTACATGAATTTAGAGATGAAAGACGCCATATGATAAGTAAAAAATCAAATAAAAATAAATCTGTCACTATTTTGGAATGGCCAGGGTTATGGAACGGAGGAATGGCAGAGTGGAATTCAGTTTTCATAGAGCTTCCACCAGAAACTTTTAATCCAGTAAAATCAATAATGGATTTAATTTGATTTTTAATTAACTTTGTATCCAATCTCAAAGGGGTGCCGCTAAAAAAAGGCTGAGATCATACCCATAGAACCTGGGCAGGTAATGCTGCTAAGGGAACAACATAACTGTAATTATTAATACCAAATAATTACCCCTTTTATTTGAATAAATATATTCAAATGAAATCTACACAATTAAGTTTTTTTTTATTTTTAAACATATCTATGCTTTTGGCCCAAGAACCAAACTTAGAAACAATTAAAGATTCTCTTACAACAATCAGTTTGGAAGAGGTATTATTAACAGGAATCCGGGCTAATGATGACAGCCCTGTAACTTTTAGCAATGTTAGTCGCAAAGACATTAAGCCAAGAAACCTGGGGCAAGACCTCCCAATTCTTCTTAATTACCTCCCTGGAGTTGTCACCACTAGCGATGCGGGAGCAGGTATTGGTTATACAGGAATTCGTGTTAGAGGGACTGATGCAACAAGAGTTAATGTTACAATTAATGGAATACCATACAATGATTCGGAATCTCAAGGGACTTTTTGGGTTGACCTTCCTGATTTTGCCTCTTCGGTAGAAACGATTCAGTTGCAACGTGGAGTTGGAACTTCAACGAATGGATCTGCTGCTTTTGGCGCCAGCCTGAACCTTGAAACGGATGCTATTCAAAATAAGGCGTTTGCCTCTTTATCTTCTAGTATAGGGAGCTTCAATTCATTTAAAAACACGGTTAGATTCTCAACAGGAAAAATTAATGAAGGATTTACTTTTTCTGGCCGTTTATCACAAATCAACTCTGACGGATATATTGATCGTGCAGCCTCTGATTTAGATGCTTACTTCTTTCAGGGGACTTTTCAGGATGAATCAACACTAATCAAAGCAGTTATTTTTGGAGGGCAAGAAGTAACCTATCAGGCTTATTGGGGTATAGATGCTATAACGCTTCAGACAAATAGAACCTATAATACAGCTGGAGAAATATACGATGAAAATGGGAATCGTAATTACTTCTATGATAACCAAGTAGATAATTATTCTCAAGAACACTATCAATTTCATTGGAATGAGCGTCTCAACTCCAATTGGAATTTTATAGTAGGCTTAAATTATACTCATGGAAGTGGTTTTTATGAAGAGTATAATGACCTATGGTATGACCAAAATATAGGTTTTTCAGGCGCAACCTCTTTTGATTATTTACAATTAGACTCCTTTACTTTGGGTGATACAACCATTACAAATAGTGAAAATATAACCCAAAAATGGTTAGATAACGATTACTATGTTATCACTTTAGGTTTAAATTACAATACGGACGCTATAAGTCTAAATCTTGGAGGATTGTTTAGTCGATATGTTGGCGATCATTTTGGAGATTTAATCTGGGGACAGAGCTTGGGAGAAGTGCTTCCCAATCATCGATTTTACGAAAATCAAGGAATTAAAAAAGAAGGAAGTTTTTTTGCAAAAGCGACACAAAATATCTCTAAAGGATTTAGAGCCTTTGTTGATTTGCAAATTCGGGCTATAGGGTATGAAGTATCGGGACAGATTGCTGGACCAGCCCCTTTTTTAGTGGATGATGATTTTTTATTTTTTAATCCCAAAGCGGGCCTGACCTATCAAGTTGCATCGGGGCAAAGGATTTATTTTTCTTATGCTAAGGCACATCGCGAACCGAACCGAACTGATTATGAAAATGGGACTCCAAATCCTGAAAAACTAGATGACTTTGAATTGGGATGGCGAATAAAAACATCAAAAATTGAAGCTCAAACTAATATTTATTGGATGGAGTATAAAGACCAATTGGTTTTAACAGGAGCTATCGATGCAGTTGGTTCACCCATACGTCAAAATGTAGGAAAAAGTAGACGTCTTGGGATTGAGCTAGAACTTAAAATGAATTTAAATTCATACTGGTTTTGGCAACCAAATATTGCTTTAAGTAGTAATCAAAATTTAGATTTTTACTTTAAACGAGATGGGGTTTTAGAGAATTTAGGAAAAACGCAATTAGCATTCTCCCCAAATATTGTGGGTGGCAGCGCAATTATGTATGTCCCTTCAAATAGATTCCAAATCGGACTCTTATCTAAGTATGTAGGAAAGCAATATATGGGAAATATCGATTCAGAAAACTCGACTTTAGAGGCTTATTTTGTAAATGATCTGAATGCAGTGTTTACATGGAAACCTAATAAATGGGTTTCAGAAATTCAGTGGTCATTTTTAATTAATAATATTTTTGATAAACGCTATGAATCAAATGGATATTTTTACACATATGATGACAATTGGTCTACACCAGGTCAAGTAACCACGATTGAAGGTGCTGGATATTACCCTCAAGCAGGGATTAATTTTCTTACAGGAATAACACTAAGATTCTAAAAACGATATGCAATAATTAAACGAGTAACGAACTGCCCAAAAACCCCTGTAGGTTCAGCATTTAGAATTTGCTGGCCTATAAGGGTAACTTTTAATTGAGTATTATATTCTAATCCCATTTCCATCGCATACCCATATGCGAATGGATCTAAATGATTGTTAAAAAATTTTCGTCTACTATTACTAGTTGATTGATGAACTATTATACTTGGGAATGTCCAAAAATATAGGCTACTATTGGTCAGGGCATCCTCTGCTAAAGTACTTTGATAAATCCAACCTAAGCGACCATAATTGTCAAAAAAGGAGCTGCTTTGAAAATTTGGAAGAGGTTGCCCCTGAATCCATTTTTTCCCAAGACTTACTCCAACTTTACTGTTTTTAAGTTCATTTTTTGAAAGGAGATAGCCAATGAAAAAATTACTATTAATATTCCCTCCAATAGGATTCATTAAAATATCAAAGGTATTAAGCTCAGTAATTCTGTTTCCCATCCATATGGTTCGTGTACCATATATTGTAAAAGAAAAATGATTCCCTTTTTTTGAATCAAACCGTAGCTTAAGGGCTTCTATTGTGAAGTCCAAATTTTTTAAACTACTCGCACCTAGAATTCCAGTTCGAATTAATTGAATATCAAAACTATTTTCCTCTCGATTTTCTACAGAATAATCAATCTCTAAAAGTTGAGCGGATCCTAACTTACTGAATAAAAAAAGTAATCCTAGGTAAATTATGTATTTAGAGGATTGAATAGCTGTTAAAAACATAAATATTGTAATTAATTTGAAATTATCAATGTACTATTAAAATTTCTTACCTGATAGAATAACAACCCTTGTGGGGGTTTAAGATCCTCACTTGGATTTAGTAGTTGTCCTGTAGCAAGGCTGTATTGAAAGTCATCACAACCACATTTAGCTAAAACCCCTTTGATAGATAAGGCTGAACAATTCTCAGGGACATGATTTGGACAAGTAGCTTCCCAGGCAAGATAATTACTTCCATTAAGATTAAATACTATAACTCCATTAAGTCCTAGATCTGAGATTAAAATACTTCCTCCAACAAAATTAAGTTCATTATATAAAGGAAGGGATAAGTTAATTTCTCTTTGGAAACGTACATCAACTAGATAAGGATTTCTTTCTAGAGTTTCTTTCCCGCAACTTTTAATTATCATAATAATTAATATTATTACAAATAAGTAGAAATTTACAAATGTTTTAATGCCTTGATTCAATTGTGTATCTTTGTATATATCCACCTTAGGGAGGATTTTTTATTTATATAAAACGTATAAATTATGAGTAAAGTATCTTATTATACCGAGGAAGGCTTAAAAAAGTTACGGAAAGAGTTGAATAAACTAAAAGATATTGACCGCCCAAAGGCATCTCAAGCTATTGCTGAGGCCCGTGATAAAGGAGATTTAAGTGAAAATGCTGAATATGACGCTGCTAAAGAAGCACAGGGAATGTTAGAGATGCAAATTGCAAAGCTTGAAAATACACTTGCAAATGCAAGAGTCATCAATGAATCGGAATTAGATAATTCAAAAGTACTTGTGCTATCAAATGTTGAGGTCAAAAACAAAGCCAATAATATTATTATGAAATACAAACTCGTTGCACAGAGNGAAGCAGATCTAAAAACGGGTAAAATCTCCGTAGAATCCCCAATTGGAAAAGGATTGCTGGGAAAAGAAGTAGGACAAGTTGCTATTATAAGCGTTCCAAATGGAAGAATTGAGCTTGAAATTCTTTCTATATCTCGCGATTGATGGAAACACTATTTAGTAAAATAATAAGTGGAAAGATTCCAAGCTATAAAGTTGCTGAAAATGAATTCTGCTTCGCTTTCTTGGATATTAATCCTAATGTTAAAGGCCATGTTTTATGTGTCCCTANAGCTCCTGTTGACAAGCTTTTTGATTTAACTGAGTTAAATTATAATCAATTAATGCTTTTCTCACGTAAGGTAGCTTTAGCAATTCGAAAAGCAATTCCATGTAAGCGAGTTGGAATATCTGTTATTGGACTCGAGGTTCCCCATGCTCATGTTCATCTTATTCCACTACAAACTATTGATGATATTCGATTCCAAACTAAGGTAAAGCTTAGTCAGAGAGAAATGCAAAAAACGGCTGAAACAATTGGTTCTTTTTTTGTCCTCTAGGATTGTTTTAAAGGAACTTTATTAAGAATTACTTGAAAAATTGTTCCTTTTCCAAGGCTTGTTTTCAGAACACTTATTTTTCCTTTGTGAAAATCCTCGATAATCCTTTTAGCTAAAGAAAGTCCCAACCCCCAGCCTCTTTTTTTAGTAGTGAAACCAGGTTTAAAAATTTTTGATGCTATATTTTTTTTAATTCCAGAGCCAGTATCCGAAACCAAGATCTCCACTTGACTCACTTTTTCTACTAGCTTGATAGTTAGGGTCCCTTTACCCTTCATTGCATCAATACTATTTTTAATTAAATTTTCAATAGTCCAGCTAATTAGCTGAGGGTTAAAGGGAATCATAACTTTTTTATTTGGAAGATTAATTTCATATTTTATATGTTGAGATCCTCTTTGTTTAAGATAAGCCAAAGTTTCATTAATTGATGAAGTTAGATCTAAAGAGATTAACTTCGGTAATGATCCTACTTTTGAAAACCTGTCTGTTATAAGGTTTAGACGCTCAATATCTTTTTCAATTTCAATGATTGGCATTGATTTTTTTTGTTTTTCTTTCAAAAGTGTGATCCAACCCATCATTGAGGTTAAAGGAGTACCTATCTGATGAGCAGTCTCTTTGGCCATAGCAGCCCAAAGTCTATTTTGCTCTGCAATTTGAGTCGTTTTAAATACAAAGTAAAGAACTGCTACAAAAAGAAAAATAATTAGTAATAAAGCTAAAGGATAATATTGTAGTTTCCTCAGGATTGATGAATTGCCATAATAAAGTCTTTGATTAACAATCAAGTCTCCAGACTCATTACGGAATTGAATTAGAATTGGATCATTTTCTTTTTTTATTTTATCTAAAATAGAATAAAGCTCAGCTGTATCTTGCTTTTTTTCGTTCCAATCAATATTTCTTATTTCAATAATATTATCTGATTCATCTACCTGTATCATGGGATTGACGCCCGAGTATTGTAAAACTTCAAAAGTTAAATTACTCAAGCTAGGATTTTTAATATATTCTTTTTGAGCCATAGCCCAAAGTTTCATTTTATTTCTTTCTTGAAGGCTTAGACTTTTAAAAAGGATATTAGTATTCCATAAAATTAACACTACTATTGCAAAGGCAAAAAATAGCCAACTGTTTTTTAGTTTTATTTTCAAGGGGCTCAAATGCTTCATAGCATATACTTGCTAAACGAATATAACTTAATTTAACAAATTAGACAGAAAGCCTAGCCCACCCCTAAAAACTTTTATTATTTTTGTAAATAAGCTTTAAAAATTATGGAATTATCAGGAAAAATAAAATGGATTGATGAAACTAAAACTTATGGTAGTAACGGTTTTCGAAAAAGAGAACTTGTCATTACTACTGAAGAGCAATACCCTCAGCATATTATGGTGGAATTTATTCAAGATAAGTGTGATTTGCTAAATTCATATCAGGTTGGTCAAAATGTTAAAATTGGAATCAACCTTCGAGGACGTGAATGGGTGAATCCAGAAGGAGAAACCAAATATTTTAATTCTATTCAGGGATGGAGAATTGAGGCTTCAGAAGCCACTGCTCCATCGGAAATGCCACCAATGCCACCTCCGGCANCCTTTGAGCCTGCAGAAGGAAATTCGAATGAAGTAGAGGATGACTTACCGTTTTAAATTTATCTCTGAGTGTCGAAAACAAGATACTATGTGATCATTTACTAAACCTATCGCTTGCATGTAGGAATATATTATTTTAGGACCCAAAAATTTAAATCCTTTATCTTTTAAGTCTTTACAAATTGTTTCTGCTAAGGTAGTGTAAGCCGGTATTTTATCTAAATCTTTATAATAGTTTACAATTTGAACACCTGATACAAAACCCCAAATGTAGTTTTCAAAACTTCCTTCTTCATTTTGAACTTTAATAAAGGCTTTAGCATTTTTAATTGTAGCTATTATCTTCATTTTATTACGAATAATACCAGGGTTAGCTAAAAGTTTTTTTACTTTTCCAACATCATATTCAGCTATTTTCTTGTAATCAAAATTATTGAAAGCTTTTTTGAAGTTATCTCGTTTTTGTAATATAATNATCCAACTTAACCCAGCTTGAAAAGTCTCTAGAGCTAATAATTCAAATAATAGTTGATCATTAAAAACAGGAACTCCCCATTCTAAATCATGATAGTCCCTATACAAAGGATCGCTTTCACTCCACCCACAACGTATTTTATCCATGGAATAAAGATAAAAAAAGCACCTGTAAGTGCTCTTTAAAGATTTTATGAAAAGAAGTTTAAAGTAACGCTATGCGTTTAAAACCTNTAACCTCTATATTTCCATAAGATTTAACATAATTTTCAACAGAAACTTTGCTGTCTTTAATGAAATCTTGATTAATAAGAGTGTTATCTTTAAAAAATCGCTTGATTTTTCCTTTAGCAATNTTATCTAACATAGCTTCAGGTTTTCCTTCTTGACGTAATTGATCCTTAGCAATTTCAATTTCCTTNTCAATTACAGATGCATCAACACCCTCTTCATTAAGTGCAATAGGGTTCATTGCAGCAGCTTGCATAGCAACGTTTTTTGCGACTTCAGCAACATTCTCCACAATACAAGAAAGACCTACTAATGTAGCAATCTTATTTCCGGCATGAATNTATGATCCAACATAAGGAGCTTTTAGAATTTTAAAACCACCAATTTCAATTTTTTCACCTATTACTCCAGTTTGTTCTGTAAGCTTTTCAGCTACACTAATTTCCTTGAAATCAGCGGCTAAGAAGCTTTCTAATGACTCATGTTCTATTGCAATATCTGTAAGTTCTTTAGCCAATGTTAAATAAGAATCATTTTTAGCTACAAAATCAGTTTCACAGTTTATAGAAATAATTACCCCTACAGTATTGCTTTCATTAACTTTTGCAAGAACAGCTCCTTCAGAAGAATCGCGGCCTGCACGGTTCGCAGCAACTTTTTGTCCCTTCTTACGAAGTACCTCTACAGCTTTATCAAATTGTCCTTCAGCTTCAACAAGAGCTTTTTTACAATCCATCATACCCGCACCAGTTGCTTTGCGGAGTTTATTCACTTCAGACGCAGTAATTTTCACAGTTTTAAATTTTTGTTGATTATTAGTTTTTTTCCTTTAGATTTTCTGCTTTCGCAGTTTTTACTTCAGTTTGAGTTTCTTTATCCTTAGTATTTGTTTCAGTTTCAGTATTTTCTGATACTAATTTAGCTTCTTCTTTTTCTTCTTCTTTTGCAGCTGTTTCCATTTTGCTTGCATCGTTTTCAGCAGAAGCTTCTTTTTCACTCTTTCTCTCACTAAGTCCTTCAGCTACAGCTCCAGTAATAAGATTTAAAATTTTGTCAATGGACTTCGATGCATCATCATTCGAAGGAATTACAAAATCTACATCTCTTGGATCTGAGTTGGTGTCAACCATAGCAAAAATTGGGATTTTTAATTTTTGCGCTTCCTTAACGGCTATGTGTTCGCGTGTAGTATCCACAATAAATATAGCACCCGGCAAACGAGTCATATCAGAAATTGAACCTAAATTCTTTTCAAGTTTAGCGCGAAGGCGATCTACTTGGAGGCGTTCTTTCTTTGAAAGTGTTTCAAATGTTCCATCTTTCTTCATGCGATCAATGGCTGCCATTTTTTTCACTGCTTTTCTAATTGTAATAAAATTAGTTAACATTCCACCAGGCCAACGTTCGGTGATATATGGCATATTTACTGCATTAGCTTTTTCAGCAACAATATCTTTGGCTTGTTTTTTTGTGGCTACAAAGAGAATTTTTCTCCCAGAAGCAGCAATCTTCTTTAGGGCAGAATTTGTTTCTTCAATTTTTGCAGCTGTTTTGTACAGATTAATTATGTGAATACCATTTCGCTCCATATAAATATACGGAGCCATATTAGGATTCCATTTACGCGTTAGATGTCCAAAATGGACACCTGCATTTAGCAGGTCATTTACTTCTGGTTTTGCCATTTTATTTTAGTTTACGTTCCTTTTGATTAGCAACAAGTGATTAAACTCGTTTAGATGCTAAACTAATATCCGCCATGGCGGTTTAAGCAACAGGTTATTTTTAATAAATGAATGAACTTTGTTTTGTCTAAGCAAAACAGTGCCAATTAACGTTTTGAAAATTGGAATTTTTTTCTAGCTTTTTTCTGACCAAACTTTTTACGTTCAACCATACGTGGGTCTCTTGTCAATAGGCCTTCAGGTTTTAATTCAGCTCGAAAGTCACTATTAATTTTACATAAGGCCCTAGAGATAGCCAAACGAACGGCTTCTGCCTGTCCATTTGTTCCGCCTCCCTTGACAGTTACATTCAAATCATAACTACCTTCTGTATTTGTTAGTACAAAGGGTTGTTTGATTTTATATTGTAAAGTAGCTGTAGGGAAGTAGTCTGTATAATTCTTTTTATTTACCGTCATTATTCCTTTACCTTCGTTTATAAAAACACGAGCAATAGAAGTCTTACGCCGGCCAATAGTGTGAATTTTATCCATTATAAATAGTCGTTGATGTTAATAGTTTTAGGATTCTGTGCCTCTTGCTTGTGTTCAGCACCTCCAAATACCCTAAGATTTCTAAAGAGTTCAGACCCTAATTTATTTTTTGGCAACATTCCACGAACAGCGTTTTCTAACAATCTAGTGCTCTTTTTGTTGTGAAGTTGTGTTGCGTTCAGAATACGTTGTCCTCCAGGGTAACCTGTATGGCGAACATATTCTTTTTGCTCCCATTTTTTTCCACTCAATGTAACAGAAGAAGCATTAACTATAATAACATTATCGCCACAATCAACGTGCGGTGTATAATTACTCTTATATTTTCCACGTAAAAAATTTGCAATTACAGTAGAAACTCTTCCAAGAGGTAGATCTTTCACATCTATTAGAATCCATTCTTTAATAATAGTGTTTGCGTTTGCAGAAATGGTTTTATAGCTCAGGGTATTCACAAAAATAATTTAAATCGTTATTAAATTTAATTCAACGGGCTGCAAATGTACAATTATAAATTACTTTTGGAAAATTTTTTTCTGAAATTTGATAGAATCACTTTACATTAACTAAATTTAATTAATGTGCTTCTAACCAATTAGTTCCAACTCCAACATCTACAATAAGTGGGACGTCGATTTTAAATGCATTTTCCATTTTTTCTTTAACAACTATCTTAAATGCCTCTAGTTCTAACTTGGGAACATCAAAAACCAACTCGTCGTGGACTTGAAGTAACATTCTAGATTTCCATTTTCCACTTCTTATTTCTTTCTGAATTGAAATCATAGCTAATTTAATTATGTCTGCAGCACTTCCTTGAATTGGAGCGTTTACAGCATTTCGTTCCGATGCACCCCTAATAATTGCATTTTGAGAGTTAATATCCTTAAGATACCTTCTTCTTCCTAAGACAGTTGCTACATAACCATTTTCTCTAGCAAAATCAACTTGATCTTGTATGTATCCTCTCAGTTTAGGATATGTTGAGTAATAAGTCTCTATCAATTCTCTAGATTCTGAACGGTTTAAATTAGTTTGCTGGCTTAATCCAAATGCAGAAACTCCATATACTATTCCGAAGTTTATTGTTTTGGCATTACTGCGTTGTTCTTTTGTAACCTCTTTTAATGGAACTCCAAAGACTTTAGCCGCAGTTGCAGCGTGAATATCTTCATTGTTTTTGAATGCATTAACCATCCCTTCATCTTTACTCAAAGCAGCGATGATTCGAAGTTCGATTTGAGAGTAATCGGCAGCCAAAAGCACATGGTTTTTGTCTCTAGGAATAAACGCTTTTCTAACTTGTTGACCTCGTTTTGTCCTTATTGGTATGTTTTGTAGGTTTGGGTTATTACTACTTAAACGTCCTGTAGCCGCTACAGCTTGATTATAAATTGTATGAACCCTGCCTGAGTTTAAATTTATTTCCTTAGGTAAAGCGTCCACATAGGTATTTTGAAGTTTTTGTAAGGATCTCCAGTCTAGTATATCGGAAATAATAGGATGTTTTTTAACCAAAGAGACAAGTACTTCTTCAGCAGTAGAGTATTGACCTGTTTTGGTTTTTTTCGGCTTCTCAACAAGCTTTAATTTTTCAAATAAAATAGACCCCAATTGTTTAGGGGAAGCTAGATTAAAGGCTTCCCCAGCACCATGGAAAATAACCTTCTCTAAAACTTCAATATCTTTTGACAGGCCATTTGAAAGCTCATTTAAAAATTCTGTATCAAGATTAATTCCTTCACACTCCATATCTGTAAGTACTTCAACCAAAGGAAGCTCAACTTTTTTATACAACGCCAAGGTGTCTGCTGCTATCATTTCTTTTTCAAAATACTGTTTTAGTTGTAAGGTTATATCTGCATCTTCAACTGCGTATTCGGTTTGTTTTTCTAAAGGGACTTCTCTCATGCTAGATTGACTTTTCCCTTTTTTCCCAATAAGATCAGTAATAGGTTGTGGACTATAATTCAAATAGGTTTCTGATAAAATATTCATATTATGACGCATATCAGGGTTTACCAAATAATGCGCCACCATAGTATCAAAAAAAGGGGCTTTTACTGTAATTCCATAATTTCGTAGTACTTTGAAATCATACTTTAAGTTATGGCCAATTTTTTCTATCCCTGGATCTTCAAAAAAAACTTTAAAGGGCTCCAATATTCTTAGGACTTCCTTTCGATTTTTTGGGAGTGTTAAATAATATCCTTTCCCTGGGGCCCAGGAAAAAGCAATCCCTATCAAGTCTGCATTTAATTCGTCTAGAGAAGTGGTTTCGGTATCAAAACAAACTTGTTTTTCATTTAATAGACTTTCTAATAAGAGGGTTCTTGCCATATCACTTTCAACTAGCTGGTACCAATGTTCATTATTGGATAGATTTTTTTGTTTAAAACCCTCATTTTGAATTGTGTTACCTTCGCCAGGAGTAGTAAAGAGATCAAATTGTTGTCCTTCTTCAAAAGAGGGATCAGTTTTTTTTTGATTTTTTTCTTGTATTAAAGCATCTCCTTGAGGCTTAAAAATCTTTTTAAAGTTTTCCGAAATTCTTCTAAATTCTAACTCTTCAAAAAGATTATTAACTTTAATTTGATCGGGATAACTTAACTTATATCTTTCAGCTTCAAAATTTACAGGAACATCTAAAATTATGGTTGCTAACTTTTTAGATAAGATGCCCTGTTCTTTATTTGCATTTATCTTTTCCCCTAACTTTCCTTTAACTTTATGTGCATTTTCTAAAAGCATTTCCATACTGCCATAGGTTTTAAGTAGTTTTTTTGCTGTTTTATCACCAACTCCTGGAAGTCCCGGGATATTGTCAACAGCGTCACCCATCATTCCTAAATAATCAATGACTTGTTTAGGACTTTTAACTTCGAATTTCTTTTGAACTTCTGGAATTCCCCAGATTTCTATTCCATTTCCCATTCTTGCTGGACGATACATAAAAATATTATCTGAAACTAATTGAGCAAAATCTTTATCAGGAGTGACCATNAAGACTTTATATCCATCTTTTTCAGCTTGCTTGGCTAAAGTACCTATGATGTCATCTGCTTCATACCCCTCTTTAAATACTACAGGGATATGCATTGCTTTTAATAGTTCTTCAATGTAAGGTATTGCAAGACTAATAGGCTCTGGAGTTTCCTCTCTATTGGCTTTATAGTCTGTAAAAAGTTCTACCCTACTATTAGAGCCCCCTTTATCGAAGCAAACTGCAAGATGATCTGGTCGTTCCCTTTTTATTACATCTAGTAACGAATTGGTAAATCCCATGATAGCCGATGTGTCCATTCCTTTGGAATTTATCCGTGGATTTTTAATAAAAGCGTAATAGCCTCTAAAAATTAGGGCATAGGCATCAAGAAGAAAAAGACGTTTTTGGTCTATCATGGGGGTGTTTGGATAAATTTAAAAAACTAAACGGCACTTTAAGCTATCCCTGTATTTTATTTAATAACAACTGAAGTTTATTTTTAATTGATTTTTTATCTAAGCCGACTTCACTCATAAGATCTGCTATATTTCCGTGGGGTACAAATTGGTCACCTATTCCTTCTAGTATTATAGGGACCTGATATTCACGTTCTGCTGCAAATTCGAGTATTGCACTTCCGACACCCCCTTTTTTAATTCCTTCTTCAAATACAATTACCATTTTAAAATTTTTAAATACATATTTTAGAAGTACTTCATCTAATGGCTTTACAAAGCATAAATCAAAATGGGCAAAAGCTTCTGAGTACTCGATTTCAGAAAGTACTGAAGTAATGTTTTTAGCAATAGTTCCAAGAGAAAGGATAGCTATCGTATTTCCTTTTTTTAATTCTTTTCCTTTTCCGAAAGGAATTTTTTTAAAGTCAAATAAAATTGTTTCCTGCTCACTGTAGCCCCTAGGATAACGAATTACTANNGGAAAATCTATACCTAGCTGGGCTGTATAGAGAATATTTTGAAGTTCAACTCCATCACGGGGAGAAACAATTTGTAGATTAGGAATACATCTTAAGAAAGCGATATCAAAAAGCCCATGATGAGTAGGCCCATCATGACCTACAATTCCTGCCCGATCGATACAAAAGACCATAGGGAGTTTTTGAAGAGCAACATCATGGATTATTTGATCATATCCGCGTTGTAAAAAAGTAGAGTAGATTACACAAAAGGGCAACATGCCTTGACTGGCCATACCTGCTGCTAATGTTACAGCATGTTGTTCTGCAATACCCACATCGATACATTGATTTGGAAGTATTTTCATCATATTCACTAAACCACTTCCAGTGGGCATTGCAGGGGTGATGGCTACGATTTTTTTATTTTTTCTTGCAAGATGAAGGAGGGTTTGACCAAAAATCTGTTGAAACTTAATTTTTTTATGTTTTTGTAAAGGATTAATTTTTCCAGTGATGGGATCAAACTTTCCTGGAGCGTGATAGACAACTTGTTCTTTTTCAGCTTTGAATAACCCCTTCCCTTTTGTTGTAACAATATGAAGAACTCGAGGGCCTATTTGATGCTTTTGGTTCGTAAGAACTGATATGAGTAAATCTATATTATGACCATCTATTGGGCCTTGATAAGGNAGGTTTAGGGATTGAAAGAAATTAAGGGTATTAGGAGTTTCTTTTTTGATTTTTGTTAAATAGTTTTTTAATGCACCAACACTAGGATCAATACCCATACTATTATCATTTAATANTACAAGAACGTTTGCTTTAGTTGTTCCNAAATGATTCAAAGCTTCAAATGACATTCCATTTGCAATAGAAGCATCACCAACCACTGCAATATGATGTCGGTTTTGGCTTTGAAGTTCAGCACTTATTGCCATACCTAACGCAGCTGAAATAGCCGTACCAGCATGTCCAGTCCCAAAAGGATCATATTNACTTTCTTCTCTTTTAGGGAAGCCGCTAATTCCGTGACGCTGTCTTAAACTTTCAAATACCTTTCGTCTTTCGGTAAGTATTTTATGTCCATAGGCTTGATGACCAACGTCCCAAATTAATAAATCCTTTGGAGTATTAAAGGTATGGTGGAGAGCCAAAGTTAGCTCTACAGTTCCCAAGCTAGATCCCAAATGACCTTCCCCTTTTGACAGGGTACGTATAATTTCTTTGCGGAGTTCTTCAGCAAAAGCTTTTAGATCTTTAGGGAGTAGTTTGCGTAGATCACTAGGATTATCAATTTTTTTGAATTGGTCTGAAGTCATGATGTAAAGGTAATGTAAAACATTTTCAGAAGAGAACGCTTTATAATGTGTATTTTTAAGGTGTGGAACTAGATGATAACTATTTCATGAATATTGCATTAAAAGAGGCTAAAAAGGCTAATATTTGTGGTGAAGTACCTGTAGGAGCCNTAGTGGTTGTTGGTGAAAGAATAATTGCGCGAGCGCACAACTTGACTCAGAGGCTAAATGATGTAACCGCCCATGCTGAAATGCAAGCTATAACAGCTGCAGCTAATTTTTTAAACGGGAAATATCTTATTGGATGTACAATGTATGTAACTTTAGAGCCCTGTATCATGTGCGCTGGAGCATTGACTTGGAGTCAGTTGGATCGGTTGGTTTATGGCAGCAGGGATCCTAAGCGAGGCTTTCTCCAAGCTAAAATTAATTTACACCCTAAGACAAAAATAATTGGGGGTGTGTTGGAATATGAGGCCAATTCATTGCTCAAAAACTTTTTTGAAAAAAAAAGGAAATAAAAAAGCACCTTGTTTCCAAGATGCTAGAATTCTAGTAATAATATATTTTTATAATAGGGTAATATTGGAAGCTTGCTTCCCTTTTTTACCTTCTTCTTCTACATACTCTACTTTAGCCCCTTCTCTCAGGGTCACGCCGTTTAGGGCTGAAATATGAACGAATACGTCTTCTCCGGACTCATCGTTGGTAATGAAACCAAATCCTTTAGCTTCATTAAAAAATTTAACTGTACCAGTCATGTTATTATTTAATAATTATTTTGCAAATGTAAGTTTTATATTTGGGTCCAAAGAGATTTTCAACTTTTTTTTATTTTGAAAGTTATTGATTTTCAATTAAAGAGGGAATTTATTAGTAATTATCTTTCTTCATTTTTTTTAGATTTTCTTCACTAAGTGTATAATCTTGGAGTCGTTTGTCTTTCCATCTATGGTATAGGAAAAATGGCAAGTAAATAAAAGCACCAGTGAGAACAGTAAAGCCGATAATACGTTCTCCTGTTACAACATCTACAGAGTTTTTAAAGTATATTCCAATTGCTAAAGAAATTAGTATTGATATAAATAAGAACCATAAAAAATTTCTCATTATTTGATATTAGGGAGTTTTTTTAAAGATAGTTCTTCAAGTTGAGTTTCACTTAAAGTCGAAGGGGCATCTATCATCACATCGCGACCACTATTATTTTTAGGAAATGCTATAAAGTCTCTGATTGTTTCTTCTCCACCTAAAATAGCAACCAATCTATCCAAACCAAAAGCAATGCCACCATGCGGTGGTGCACCATATTCAAAAGCATTCATTAAAAAACCAAATTGTTCTTTCGCCTCCTTTTTAGAAAATCCTAGCAGTGCAAATATTTCAGATTGGAGTTTTTGATTATGAATTCTAATGGATCCTCCTCCAATTTCATTCCCATTTAATACTAGATCATAAGCATTAGCTTTCACATTTATGGGATCTGTTTTAAGTAAATCTATCTGCTCAGGTTTTGGTGCAGTAAAAGGGTGATGCATTGCATTATAACATTGGGTTTCTTCATCCCATTCTAAAAGTGGAAAGTCAGTTATCCAAAGTGGAGCGAAGACTTTAGGATCTCTTAAGTTTAAACGTTCTGCTAGTTCCATTCGGAGTGCACTTAATTGTTTTCGGGCAGTTTTGGTTTCACCTGAAATAATTAAAATTAAATCTCCACTTTTTGCTCCAGTTCTTTCTGCCCAAGAAGCTATTTGTGTTTCGTTAAAAAATCTATCTACAGAAGACTTATAAGTACCATCATTATTACATTTTACCCAAACTAGCCCTTTTGCTCCAATTTGAGGGCGTTTAACCCAATCAATTAAACCATCAATTTCTTTTCGGGTATAAGCTGCTGCGTCTGGCACAGCAATTCCTGCAACCAACTCCTCGCAATCAAAAATACTGAAGCCTTTACCTTTAGCTAAATCGTTGAGTTCACCAAATAGCATATCGAAACGAATATCTGGTTTATCATTACCATACTTTTTCATTGCTTCTTCATAAGATATTTTTGGAAATCTTTCAATCTCAATACCGGTTATTTCTTTGATTAAATGTCTTGTAAGACCCTCAAATTGATTAAGTATATCTTCTTGCTCTACAAATGCCATTTCACAGTCAATTTGAGTGAATTCTGGTTGTCGATCAGCTCGTAAATCCTCATCTCGAAAACATTTTACAATTTGAAAATATTTATCTAAACCTCCAATCATCAATAGTTGCTTAAAGGTTTGAGGGGATTGTGGGAGAGCATAAAATTCTCCAGAATTCATACGCGATGGAACCACAAAGTCTCGTGCGCCTTCAGGTGTAGATTTTATCAAAAATGGTGTTTCCACATCAATAAATCCTGCTGATGTCAAATAGTTTCGAACTTCCATCGATATTTTAGATCGAAATATTAATTTTTCCTTCACAGAATTTCGACGGAGATCTAAATAGCGGTATTGCATTCTTAGCTCTTCTCCACCATCAGTATTATCTTCCAGTGTAAAGGGAGGTGTTATTGATTCGTTTAGGATATTAAGTTCGTTCACTAAAACTTCAATAGCTCCCGTACTTATGGCTGAGTTCGTAGATTCTCTTTCAATAACTAACCCTTTAACCTGAATAACAAATTCGCGGCCAATACTTTGAGCTATTTCAAAAACATTATTTGGACTACGTTTTTCATCAAAAACTAGTTGAGTTATTCCATAACGGTCTCTAAGATCAACCCAAACAATAAAACCTTTATTTCTACTTTTTTGAACCCACCCCGATAAAGTAACATTTTGATTTATGTCATCAAGTCGAAGTGATCCGCAGTCATGAGTTCTATACATAAGTTCTTTAATTATGGTAAAAATAAAAAATCCTGAAGCGCTAACCTCAGGATTTCTAATTCTTTATAAAAACTTCTTTAACCAAAGTTTAATTGAATACACTATTGAGAATGTAGCTGGAACAATTACAAGAGTAAGGAATGTGGCAAAAGTCAATCCAAAGATAACCGTCCAAGCCAAAGGCCCCCAAAAAATCACATTATCTCCTCCTATATAAACCTTTGGATCCCACTCCGAAAAAAGAGAGAAAAAGTCAATGTTGAGTCCAATAGCTAGTGGAATCAATCCTAAAACGGTTGTTATAGCGGTCAAAATCACGGGGCGTAATCTAGCAGTCCCACCCTCAATGATGGCTCCTATCGCTTCGGTTTTCCCCAAAAGTATTCCTGGAGAAATATTTAACTCTGCGCTTTTTCTATCGATGAGAAGTTGAGTGTAGTCTAAAAGCACTACACCATTATTCACCACAATTCCTGCTAATGAGATAATTCCCATCATGGTCATTAAAATCACAAAAGACATTTGGAATGCAATTAACCCAAGAAAAACCCCTGTAAAACTTAAAAAAATAGAGAGTAAAATGATAAGAGGTTTAGAAATTGAGTTGAATTGAAAAACAAGTAAAAGAAGAATAAGTCCCAAGGCTGCCAAAAGTGCATTAGTAAGGAAAGACATATTTTTTTCCTGTTCTTCAATTTCTCCAGAAAACTTAAAATAGACACCTTTGGGTAAATTATAACTAGCTAAAGCCTTTTTTACTCCATCTACAACTGCGTTTGCATTATATCCAGCTAAAACTGGTGAGTAGAGCGTTACAACTCGGTTCAGCTGACGATGTTTTATCGCATTAAAGCTGGTTGAGTTTTCACGTTCAACCAATGCTGCAATTGGAATTTCTTTAATTTGACCGTTTGCAGGATCTCTAAAAATGATATTTTGATTGAACAAAGCATTGTTGTTGTAACGGTTGGTTTTATTAAAACGAACATTGATATCATAATCATCTCCATTTTTTTTATAGACTCCTGCTTTGGTTCCAAAAAGTGAAGTTCGAAGCAGTTGTCCTATTTGTGAAGTGGAAACACCTAATTCTCCAGCTTTTTCTCGATCAATATTGAGTTTAATCCCGGGCTTATTTTTATTTACATCAATTTTTAATTTTTCAACCCCCTGGATATTGATACGATTGAGGTAATCTTTCATATTTTCAGCAGTTTCGATCAAATCAAGATATTCTTTTCCAGTTATTTCTATGGTTATAGGATAACCAGCTGGAGGCCCATTAGCATCTTTTTCAACTGATATGGCGACTCCTGGGTATTTACCATCTAATTTTTTTTGTATGTCTTTACGTAAGTCCTCACTTGAGATACCCCCCCTCAATTTAAACTCTCGCATTGTTAGTATAATCCTACCTTTGTGTGGAAGTTCGTTGGAGTTTGCATCAATAAATGGGTTTCCAGCACCTTCTCCAACCATAGCAACTCCAGATTCAACAAGGAGATTGAAATCCCCATTTTTGTATTTTGGATGATATACTACTTCAAGAATTTCGTCTTCAATTCGTCGTGTGGTAGCATTAGTTTTTCCGATTGCAGTACCTTCAGGATATTCTATAAATACTAAAATTTGTTTAGGCTGATTTTCTGGAAAAAATTCTACGCTTGGCGGGAAAATACCCATTAAAGCAAAAGAAGTGAAAAGTAACAAAAAAGTCCCTCCTAGGAATAGTATAGGTCTAACCCCCCCTAAAGCGAAGCTTAGAAACTTTTTATATCCATTTTCAAGTCGGACTAAAAATGTATTTTGAAAAGTTTGTGCCCATTTCCTTATGAATAATTTATATAGCCAAAATAGAATGGGTGTCAAGAGCATGAGATTTCCTAAAATCCGAACCCCTGAACCTCCAAATAATAATAGGATTCCAAGACCTCCCATAAAAAAAGTCAATCTCCATAGAGACTTATTTGTGATTTCATGTTCTTTTATTTCCATAAATCTAGAGACCAACATAGAGTTGAAGAAAACAGCGACTATGAGAGAAGAACCTAAAACTACTGAGAGGGTTATTGGGAAATAGATCATGAACTCACCCATTAAGCCAGGCCACGCTCCCAGTGGGACAAAAGCAGCAATGGTGGTTGCTGTTGAAACAATTATGGGGAAAGCAATTTCACCAATACCTGCTTTTGCAGCTGCAATTCTAGACATACCTTCTTTTTCCATCAAACGATATACATTTTCTACAACTACAATTCCATTATCTACCAACATTCCTAATCCCATTACTAAACCAAAAAGGACCATGGTGTTCATAGTATATCCTAGAGCGGATAAAATCATAAAAGACATGAACATGGACATCGGGATTGCAAAACCGACAAACAAAGCATTTCGGAAACCTAGAAAGAACATTAAAACAGTTACTACTAATAATATTCCAAAAATGATACTGTTAACCAATTCATCAACTTGATTGATTGTAATATTAGATTGGTCATTGGAGATTGAAATTTCTAGATTAGAAGGTAAACCAATCTCTTGAGGTTTTTCTACAATTTTTCTTATTTCTTGTGAAGCCATAATAAGGTTTTTACCACCTCTTTTGACAACATCCAATAATACTGCTTTCTTACCGAAGGAACGAGCATATGAAGTAGCTTCCTTTTCTTTAAATGAAACTTCTGCAATATCACCAAGGTAAACTGGACCTCCATCAGTTTTGACAACAAATTCTTTTAGTTGCTCTGGATTTTCAATTTCCCCAGTCAAACGAATATTACGGCGTTGACCTCCTAGAACAATATTTCCACTAGAAATAGTAGAGTTTTCTCTAGAAATCGCTCCTAAAATATCGTTAAAAGATACTTTTGCAGCGGTCATTTTATAAATATCAACAGCGACCTCCACTTCAAAAATCTGAACCCCTCTTATATTGACTTCTTTAATTTGTGGAAGTTGTTCAATGCGATTTTCCAATAATTCAGCATATACCTTTAGTCGTTCAATAGGAAAATCTCCAATTAAACTAATATTTAAGATAGGCTGTAATTCAGAAAAGTCTAATTCGAAGACATTGGGTTCTACTTTAGCATTATTAAAAACAGGCCAATCTGGTCCTGCTTTCACAGTATTTGCTAAATCTTTAACTTTTTGTTTAGCATCGTCTATTGAAATGTTTTCGTCAAATTCAATATCTATAATTGAAAAGTCTTCTGAAGAAGTAGATCGGATTTCTACCATATTAGAAACCCCTTTTAGAGCCTCTTCGAGAGGGTCACTAACAATACGTTCTATATCTTCCGCTGTATTACCAGGATAAACAGTGCTTACAAAAACTTTGGTGTCATTTATTTCTGGGAATGCTTCTCTTGGCATTGAGAAATACGAAGAAATCCCAAGGATGAAAAAGAGTGTCATAATCACATAAATCACAGTACTGTGCTCTATGGCCCAAGAAGAGAGTAAAAATTCTTTTGCTTTAGGAGATTTTAATTGTTTTGTCATTTCTCTACAATTCTTTTAATTTTCTGATTATCAACTAAGAGGCTTACCCCTTCATCAACGACCAACTCACCTGGCGATAATCCTGAAATAACTTCAATCATTTCATCTTTGCTCTTCCCTAATTTAATAATACGTTGTTCCGTTGTATAGCTATTGTTTTCTTCAGGCTGGGTCAAAATAAAAACGAAAGATTCACCGTTAGCATTTTCACGAACAATACGCAAGGGAATTATGATGGCTTCCGGATTTACATAATCAATCATATTCAAACGAGCATTTAAATTTGGCTTTATCAATCCGTCTGGGTTTTCTAGTGGGGCTTCAACACGGAATGTTCTATTACTTGGGGTGATAAAATTCCCAATTTGATGAATTTCAGTTGTTTGGGTTTGGTTCAAAACAGGAATGGTGACCATGGCTTTACTACCTTTTTTAATGTTAGACAGATAGTTTTCTGGAACATCTGATTCAGCATACATGCTTTTGAGGTTTACAATTCGCATAATAGGAGTCATTGCTGGGGCTAGATTACTACCAACACGCGCAGGAATTTCATCAACAATTCCATTAAAGGGGGCATAAACTTTCGTCTTTGCAAGTTGTTGTCTAATTTGTGAAACCTGTTTTTTTGCAGATTTATATCGCGTTTGCGCTTCTAAAAACATCATTTCAGAACCTATTTTTTGTTCCCAAAGTCTTTTCGTTCTTTCATAAGTTGTCTTTGCTAGCTCTAATTGTAATTTCACTTGATCCAGCTGGTCTTGAATTCCTGCATCGTCAATAACAGCAAGTAGAGTTCCTTTTTTAACATTTTGACCTTCCTTAACATGAATCTGGACCAAACGCCCAGCAAATTCTGGATACAAAAGCACATTCTGTCTTGTTTTAATATTTGCTTGAACTTCAATGAGATGCTCAAAAGGTTCTGTTTTAGTTGAGAAAGCGGTAATTAACACTCGCTTTTCTCTATCACCTTCTAATTCCCTTATTGCCATATTTATCTGGTCTAATTTTAGATTTAAATCACTTACTTGTATTGATACGTTTGCTTTTTGGGTTTTGAGATCTTCTAAGCTTTTGTTTTCCAGATTGAAGGTTTCGGAAGGGCCAGCAGTTTCTTGAAGACAACCGAGTAATAGAAGAAAAAGTCCGACCAAAGAAATTGATTTTTTCATGATTTTTATTGTTTAGAAATATTTAGAAGTGTTTCTAGAGATACTTTTTTTTGTATAACATCTTGAATTGACTTTATGTAGTTATTTTGAGCATTATATAGTTGTAATTGAGCTTCTCTTAGCTCAAAAGAACTTGCAACTCCTTCAAAATATTTTGTTTGATTTTTTTGTTGAATTCTATCGGCTAATGCTAAATTTTCTTTATTGGTAAAATAGTTTTCTACAGCTAATTTATACTCGTTTTCCGCAGCCTGAACTTCAATAGATATTCGCTCTTGTGTTTCGGTCAAATCATTTTCTGCTTGCGATACAGAGATTTTTGCTTTTTGGGTAAGAACACTTCGGCGAAGAGAACTGAAAATAGGTATCTGAAGGTTAATTCCAAATAAAGCAGCTCCAAACCACTTTTGTTCTGATTCTGTAAAAGAGAAGGTTTCACTATTTCCTGTGTAGTTCCCATTCAAAAAAGCTGATAATCGTGGGAGCCCTTTAGAGCGCTCGTATTTGTAAAGTAAAGTTTCAGATAGAAGATTATTTTTTGCAATTTTCACATCGATATTGTTACTCAGAGATAAATTTTTTGGGATTTCCATCTTAAAAAGACTTTCATTAGTTAGTTTTTCTAAAGTGTCAGATAGAAATAGTGGAGAATCAGTTGGAAAGCCCATCATAAGCTTCAACATTTTTAGAGTAATACGCTCTAAGTTTTTGATGTATCGTAATTGAGTTTCTACACCAGATAATGTTAGCCGAAGTTGTTCTACACTTTCTTCTTCCTCAAATCCATTCTTAAATAGTTGATTTAATTCTTTTAAATTATTATTAAGATTTTCTTTGTTTTGTTCCAAAAATTCAATGTTTTCACGAGCTAATAATACAGAAGAATAGGTGTTTACAATATTCTTTCTCACTTCAATTAGTGTCTTTTCAAAGATGTTTTCAGAAATCATCAGAAAAATCTTTGATGCTTCTAAACCAACAATATACGATCCATCAAAAATTAGTTGTTGAACGGTAACTCCTCCAGTCATAGTTTGGGGAGTTCCGAACTGGACTTCAGCAAATTCACCTTCATTACCACCAAAAAACTGAGCAGGAATCAAAGAAGTAGGTAATTCTATGAAATTTTGATAACTAGCACTAGCGCTTATCTGTGGAAGGCCAATAGCAATTGTGCTCCACTGGTCTTTGTAGGCTTTTTTTATTTCCATGCTTGCTTTCTGGATATTTCTGTTGTTTTGTTCCCCATATGCGATAGCTTCTTCTAAAGAAACTGCCTCCGGTTGTGTTTGGGCAAAATTAAATTGCCAACTAAAAACCATGAAAAAGATGAAATTAAATTTCGAGGTCATATGTTAAGTTCTTTTTTGTATGTATTTAATTTATCAATACCTGCTTCAGTGCAAATTGCACGTAAATGATATTCGGAAAAGTTTATCAATAATTGATCAATTTTATATTCCTCTATTGGGAACAGTTCGATGTCTTTAATTCCTCTAATTCCGTTAAAAAATATTCGGGTAACAAAATCAATATTAATTTCTGGACGAAATAGCCCCATTTCTATTCCTTTTCTTATGCTCTCGGAAAACATCCCTCCAAGTGCATTAAATTCCATTTGTTTTAGTTTATTATATATGCTGTTGTAGTATTTCTGAAGCTGATAGACAGGTGAGTTCTTTTCATTTGATAAGTGTTTTAAAGCTTCCTTTTTAATCTGATACAGACCTATTATAGGATCTTTTGAGTGTTTAGAAATATTTAAAATTTTATCAATAACATTATCAAAATGCATAAATACACTTGTCTCGACAAGAGTTTCTTTTTTTGGGAAATGGGCATAAATAGTTTTTTTGGAGACTCCCATTTTTAATGCAATATCGTCTATGGTAACGCTTTTGAAACCAAACTGAATAAATAACGGAACAGCCTCATTTATAATGGTGTGTTTCATTTTTTTCTTACTTTGTAAATTTATGTTGACCTAGGACCCATATTTATTGATTTTGAATCAAGTTCGTAATCAAGAACATAACAAAAATAAAAAAAAACTTTAAAAACAAGAAAAGTTTCCAAAGTTTCTTTAGGTCTAATTTATAAAATCTTACTTTTGTAAAA
The DNA here is from genome assembly GCA_002169865.1 of Flavobacteriaceae bacterium TMED179. Taxonomy (GTDB): domain Bacteria; phylum Bacteroidota; class Bacteroidia; order Flavobacteriales; family Flavobacteriaceae; genus MS024-2A. The sequence goes on from NHIC01000007.1 coordinate 57,053, forward strand.
AATACATATGATAACGCTTAATGCCTATAAGGAAACTTTTGAAAGCGCTTTAAAAAATACTATATCAACTTCAGCTCCAAAAACTTTATATATCCCTATCAATTATATTCTAGGTCTTGGAGGAAAGCGACTACGTCCAATACTTACCCTATTGTCAGCAGACATTTTTGGGAATAATCATAGTAAGGCCATTTATGCGGCTTTAGCTGTTGAGATTTTTCATAACTTTACCTTAATGCACGATGACATAATGGATTCTGCTCCTCTTAGAAGAGGACTAGCAACAGTCCATAAAAAATGGAATGTTAACACAGCTATTCTTTCCGGCGATGCTATGATGATTCATGCGTATCTGGCATTAGAAAATTACGAAGGTTCTCTTTACAGAAAATTGAATCGTCTTTTTAGTAAAACAGCAATTGATGTTTGTAAAGGACAACAATATGATTTGGATTTTGAAACTAAGTCTGAAGTAAGTGAAGCTGAATATTTAGAGATGATAAGATTAAAGACAGCAGTTTTGGTTGGTTGTTCCTTAAAAATGGGTGCTTTGATAGGAGGTGGCAATGATACAAACTTAAAAGATTTATATGATTTTGGAGTTCTTCTAGGAACTGCTTTTCAGATTCAAGACGATTATTTAGATGCTTATGGTAATCCAGAATCATTTGGAAAGCAGTTTGCAGGCGATATAATTGAAAATAAAAAGACAATACTTTACCATAAGGCTATGGAAAATGGTTCTTCAAAAGAAAAAACTGCGCTTACTCAGTGGTTTTCGAATCAAATTAAAGGAAAAGATGTAGCTGATAAAATTAATGCAGTTAAGTTGCTTTTCGATAAAACTGGGGCTTCAGAGTCAAGTAAAGCATTAGTTAGTAAATATACTGAAGCTGCTTTTAAAAAATTAGACAGTCTCGATATTTCTATTGAGAATAAAGTTCTTTTCAAAACTTTTGGCATTAATTTAATGGAGCGAAAATTTTAAATATTCTATTAATTAATGCCTTTAAGAACCAGGTAATTTGAATAAAAGAAAATGAGGTAAGAATTTTAAGTTCTTCAAGATAATTAGTTTTTTCATCTAAAAACCTAAAAATTCTTACTGGGGGATTATTTTTAAACATACTGGAAAAGAGTCCACTTCCATGGCTATTGTATTTTTTTAGCACATCTAGAAATAGCAAATCATAAAATCGAAAACGATTTGAAATTTTGAAATCATTAAGATTATCACCTGCTTTTAAATATGGAATTAAGCGTCTTATATTTCGGCGTGTATTCATAAATGTAAAACCAGTAGTTGCTTTAGTCCACCCACCAGCAGTACCAATATGAAGTAAATTTTGAGTATTGAATTGTTCAAAAGGAAAACATGTCATCGGAATATTACCCTTTTCTTTTTCTGTAATTTCAAATTCTGTAATGCCCTTTGAATTTAAATAATCAACAATTCCAGTCTCATAATCATCAAAGTGCAACAGATTTTCAGAAAAAAGAGTGTATTCAACTAAAGCATTACTTTCATCAATAGGGAGTACATATAGAAATCTAGTTTCTTGAAATTGAGGAATATCAAAATCCATAAAAAGGATTTTTCGAGGATCAAAAGAGGCATTTTTTGTTTTAATAAACCAACCAACAAAGTGCTGTTGCAATACAGGGTACTTTTTTTGATTCATCATAGATTTTGGCTCGAATATGCTGCTAAATACCTTTTCAGATTGAAATTTTCCATCTGATGTGATAATTTCTGTTAAATTTTTTTTAGAGACGATGTCCTTAACTTCTGCTTTTAAGAAAGTAGTGTTTTTCGCTGTAATATACTTATTGAAAATTTTTTGATAAACTACAGCAGAACGAAGCATTTTATATTGGAAGGGGTTCAAATCAAATTCAAAATTTAAATTTTGAGAGCAAAATTGAGCTTCACTCCATTTTTTTGTTACCATCGAGTCGAAGGGCCCATCCAGACTTTCCCAATAGCTCCATGTCCGATCATTTTTATTTTTATTTTCTTTTTCAATAAGTAATATTGATCTATTATTAAAAAAACTATCTTCTCTTAGTGCTTTTAACAATAATAAACCTGAAGCACCACCTCCACAAATAATAAAATCAAAATAATTTTGTTTCATAGCCGAGTTGCAAAAGTAACTAAAAGGCGCTTAGATGCTAAAAAATTCCGTAAAACTCTCTATTTTCGCAAAAAATATTTCAATTGGAATCTATAATTGAATTCTTCAAAAATACAGATCCAGTGTTAGGAGCATTTTATGCGACTTTGTTTACATGGGGACTTACTGCTTTAGGTGCATCTTTGGTTTTTTTTATTAAAAGGTTAAATCGAGCTCTTTTAGATGGGCTTTTGGGTTTTACAGGAGGAGTTATGGTTGCTGCAAGTTTCTGGAGCTTATTAGCCCCAGGCATCGAGATGAGCCCTGGAGAAGGGTTTTATAAGGTATTACCTGCTTCAATCGGTTTCGGTTTGGGCGCTCTTTTTATTTTTACTTTGGATAAAGTTTTACCCCATGTTCATATTAACTTTAAGGAATCTGAAGGTATAAAAACTCCATGGCATAGAACCACATTACTTGTTCTAGCAATTACATTACATAATATCCCAGAGGGCCTTGCGGTTGGGGTATTGTTTGGAGGAGTAGCNGCCGGGATTCCAGAAGCTTCTATTGCAGGTGCGGTAGCTTTGGCTATTGGAATTGGAATTCANAACTTCCCTGAAGGNATAGCTGTATCAATGCCAATGAGNAGACAAGGAGTATCTCGTTTTAAGAGTTTNTGGTATGGTCAGCTTTCAGCAATTGTAGAGCCAGTAGCNGCNGTNATNGGCGCTNTAGCTGTAACCTTTTTTACACCTNTACTTCCTTATGCTCTTGCNTTTGCAGCNGGAGCTATGATTTTNGTAGTTGTTGAAGAAGTGATTCCNGAGACCCAGCANGATCGTTANACTGATATNGCAACCCTTGGTTTTATTATTGGCTTTATAGTGATGATGACTTTAGATGTNGCTTTAGGGTAACTTTATCTAAAAGACTGCCAACCTTGAGCTGTGAGTTCTATTTGATTGCCCAATCCATTAATTAACTGACATCCTCCCTTTGGATCACACGCATGTCCGATTACAGTTAGAAAAGGATGATTTTTAATTTTATCAAAGTCCTTTTGGCGTATAGTAAATAATAATTCATAGTCTTCTCCCCCGTTAAGAGCGGCAGTAGTAGAATTTAATTTAAACTCCTCACAAATTAGACATACCTCTGGATCAATAGGGATTTTTTCCTCAAAAAGATGAAACCCTACATTTGAGGCTTTGGATAAGTGCAAAATCTCAGAGGATAAACCATCGCTTATATCAATCATTGAAGTTGGTATGATTTCAAGTTCATCAAGTAATTCTATCACATCTTTTCGAGCCTCTGGCTTAAGTTGACGTTCAATACTGTAAGCATAATTACTTAGGTCTGGCTGAGAATTTGGATTTACTTTGAATACCGTTTTTTCACGCTCTAATATTTGAAGTCCTGCATAGGCACCTCCAAGATCGCCACTAACAACAAGTAAATCATTTTCTTTAGCACCATCACGCTTTACAATTTTATTTTCAGATGTACTCCCTAAAGCTGATATAGAAAGAATTAACCCTTTTGTACTACTTGAAGTATCACCACCTATGAGATCTAATTTATAGTTTTTACAAGCTAAAGCAATGCCTTCATAAAGTTCCTGAACAGCTTCTAAATTAAAACGATTTGAAACCGCTATGGAAATTGTAATTTGTTGCGGTGTAGAATTCATGGCATATATGTCTGAAATATTTACCATTATTGCTTTATATCCCAAGTGTTTTAGAGGCATATAGCTAAGATCAAAATGAACACCCTCAATTAAAAGGTCTGTACTGATTAAAGTGGGTTCTTTTCCGTGCTGTAAAATTGCNGCGTCATCACCAATACCGGTAGAACTAGATTTATTTTTGAGTTTAAAGTTTTTTGTTAAATGATTTATCAAGGCGAATTCACCAAGTTCGCTTAGGGGTGTTTTTGAGACTTTTTTATTTTCTAACATATCACAAAAGTAAGAATAGATTATGTGTTAAACTATCCTAATCTTTTATTAAAATTATTAATTTTAAAAATATGAAAAAAGGTCTCCTAATTCTACATATTATAGTTTTTGCATGTGTTAAAGAGGTTACCGAGCCGCCACAAATTATTGATGAAATCCCATTAGAACCTAACCCTATTCCAAAAGTTTTAGATTTATCAGGGACTCCTTGTGATAATGGTATGGCAGAAATATATCCTTGNTTGGGTTATGATTTACTTTCAAGAATCTCTTTGGAAACTTTTGGAAGTAAATCGGCAAATGACAATTGGGGCTGGGTGGATCCTGAATCTGGAAAGGAATATGTGCTTTCTGGGCTTGATGATGGAACAGCTTTTATCGACATAAGTGATCCAAAAAACCCCCTTGTTTTGGGGAAACTACCTACCTCAACTTTAAATAGCCCTTGGCGTGACATTAAAGTTTATGATAATCATGCTCTTATTGTGAGTGAAGCNCCNGGNCANGGCTTACAAGTATTTGATTTAAATAGATTAAGAACAGTAGANGAGTATCAAATTTTTACNTCCGANNTTGTGCTAANTGACTTTGGTAATGCCCATAATTTNTGGATTAACCAAGAGAGTGGTTATGCTTATNTTTTTGGNTCTGAACTATATNAAGGAGGTCCNGTTTTTATAAANATTAANAATCCTAAAAACCCAACAATTGAAGGAGGTTATGCTCAAGATTCATATATGCATAATGCTCAAATTGTTATTTATGATGGTCCAGATACTCAATACAAAGGTCACGAAATTCTTTTTGGGAGTAACAGTGATGGCGGAGTAAATAACCAAATCATAATTTTAGATGTTACTGATAAGTTAAATCCAATTAGAATTAATTCAATTACTTACCCGAATGATGGTTATTCTCATCAAGGAATTTTATCAGAGGATCACAGATATTTTTTTCACGGTGACGAATTAGATGAGTTGCAGTATGGATCACAATCGCATACTCGTATATTTAATTTTACTAGTCTTTCGAATCCAGAACAATATTTTAGTTTTTTTGGAGCTACAAATGCAATAGATCACGATGTCTATGTTAAAGGCGATAAGTTATATCTTTCTAATTATACCGCTGGAATGAGAGTATTAGACATTAGTCAGGTTCATAATAAAAATGTGACGGAAATAGGTTTTTTTGACACATATCCTAAAGATAACAATCCAAAGTTCAATGGGGTATGGAATATGTATCCCTTTTTCGAGAGTGGGGTTATAGCGATTAACGATATAGATTCAGGCTTATTTTTAGTTAAAGCCTCTGATTAATATGAATAGCTATAAAAACCTTGTTTTACTTTTTATTTTTGTTAGTTGTTCTCCTATAACAGAGACTAATTGGTCTTTTTTACCACCAGTTTTAAATACATGGGAATCTGTTCAAACATACGGAGGAAGCCATGAAGATATTGCTAATGCAATAATTGTAACTCAAGATGGAGGGTTTGCTGTAATTGGAAATACTAAAAGTACAGATGGAAATTTTTCAATGAAAACACGTACTGGAAGTGATCTATTTTTGATGAAATTTAGTGCTGAAAAAAAACTTGAATGGATTCAAACTTATGGTGGATCAGATGACGATCGTGGACATGGTCTTGTTCAACTTTCTGACGAAGGTTTTGCTTTGATTGGGTATAGTAAAAGTAGTGANGGNGATGCNTCAATTAATAAAGGTCAACATGATAATTGGGTTTTAAGGACAGACAAAAANGGTATTNTNCTTTGGGAGAAAAGCTTTGGTTANNTNGGNCATGATCATGCATATAATATTATAGCAACTTCTGATGGAGGTTTATTTTTNAATGGNTTTTTAGATGTANCTGCTTCNAATGGATTGGGNCAGGATAAAAAAGAGGCACATTTTTCTTCTCGCCANGGGGTTGGGGAGTTTTGGGTCCACAAAATTGATTTAGATGGGAATATACANTGGCGAAGATANTTTGGAGGAACAANNAATGANCGCTCTTATGATGCGATCCAAAGTANTGATGGAGGCTNTGTNATTGNNGGNTCCTCNGAAAGTCAAGATGTCGATATAACAAGNNCTANAGGNAGTTATGANATTTGGATTATAAAAATCNANGNTAATGGNAATTTATTATGGGAANGNTCNATNGGAGGNTCTGAGTATGATAAAGGNAATGCAATTNTAGAGACAATNACAGGNGAGTATTTAGTTTTAGGGCAAACCTNTAGCAGTGATGGTGATATTTTNGATCAATCAGGNTCCTCNGATATTCTTATGGCAAGACTTTCNAAANNGGGTATTNTANAAGAGNTNAAAACCNTNGGNGATTCNGGATTTGANNCNGCAAAATCAATAATTGAACGTCCTGANGGCACTTTTGTTCTNGTTGGTCAAAAAAGNAGCTCAANCNTTAATTANGGNNAACANNNNATCAGTAANGATGTNAGTCTTTATTATACTTTACCCAATGGTAATTTGATAAAAAGNTCNAAACTNAGTGGCGCAGGCTTAGATGAAGCNAATGATCTNGTTATGACTCAAGAAGGGAANATTATAGTAGTAGGNANCAGTGAAAGTAGCTCAGGTGATTTCAAAAATTCTAATGGNGATAAAGATGTTTTCATTGCTTTTTGGCATTAAAATNNACGATTNATNTATAGCTTAAATCAATAGNAATTCNTTTNANATNNATAGAAATAANCTATATTTGTAGATNAATTATATTAATTATTCANTAAATGATTAAAGTTGCAGAAACNGCTAAAAACAAAGTCTCTATNCTNATGAGGGAAGAGGGTTTNGAACCCTACATTGATTATGTTCGNGTAGGAGTAAAAAGTGGTGGCTGCTCNGGATTATCNTATGAATTNAAATTTGATCGTGAGTTTCAAGAAGANGANAAACTCTTNGAGGATAATCAAGTTAAGATATTAGTCGATAAGAAAAGCTTACTTTACTTAGCAGGAACAACTCTAGAATATTCAGGGGGTCTCAATGGAAAGGGATTTGTTTTTAATAATCCTAATGCACAGCGAACCTGCGGATGCGGAGAAAGCTTTTCTCTATAATAAAATTAAATGGCATACACTGAAGAGGAATTAAAAAAGGAATTAGAAACCAAGGAGTATGAATATGGTTTTTACACTGACATAGAATCGGACACCTTTCCTGTGGGACTAAATGAAGAGATTATCCGTAAAATTTCAGAAAAAAAAGGAGAACCCATTTGGATGACAGAATGGCGTCTTGAAGCATATAGTCACTGGAAGGAAATGGAAGAGCCTGAGTGGGCAAATGTTAATTATAAAAAACCTGATTTACAATCAATTTCATATTATTCAGCTCCTAAACAAAAACCTAAGTATGAAAACTTAGATCAAGTTGACCCTGAATTATTGGAGACATTCAATAAATTAGGGATTTCGATTGAAGAACAGAAAAAACTTTCTGGAGTTGCTGTTGATATTGTTGTAGATTCAGTATCTGTAGCTACAACTTTCAGGGAAACCCTAGCAGAAAAAGGTATAATTTTTTGCTCTATTTCTGAGGCTATAAAAGAGCACTCTGAATTAGTCAAAAAATATATTGGTACGGTTATTCCCCCTAAGGATAATTACTATGCTGCTTTAAACAGTGCTGTTTTTACTGATGGTTCCTTTTGTTACATTCCTAAGGGCGTTAGATGCCCTATGGAATTGTCTACTTATTTTAGAATTAATCAAGCTGGAACGGGACAGTTTGAACGGACATTAGTTATTGCAGACGATTCAAGTTATGTTAGTTATCTTGAAGGNTGNACAGCACCNTCAAGAGACGAAAATCAATTACATGCAGCTGTGGTCGAACTTATNGCAATGGATGANGCAGAAATNAAATATTCTACTGTACAAAACTGGTACCCTGGTGATAAANAGGGTAAAGGCGGAGTTTATAATTTTGTAACCAAAAGAGGTCTCTGNAATACTCGTTCTAAAATATCATGGACCCAAGTTGAAACGGGATCTGCAGTAACTTGGAAATACCCCTCTTGTATTTTGAAAGGAGACCATTCAATTGGAGAATTTTACTCTATTGCGGTTACAAACAATTTCCAACAAGCTGATACTGGAACTAAAATGATACATTTAGGGAATAACACCCGCAGTACTATTATCTCAAAGGGCATATCTGCTGGAAATTCACAAAACAGTTACCGCGGTTTAGTACAAGTAGGATCACGAGCAAAAAATGCACGAAATTTTTCACAATGTGATTCTTTATTGATGGGAAATCAATGTGGGGCTCACACATTTCCATATATTGAAGCTAAAAGTAATACAGCTCATATTGAACATGAAGCTACAACAAGTAAGATAGGAGAAGATCAAATTTTTTACTGCAATCAAAGAGGAATTGATACCGAAAAGGCAATTGCTTTAATTGTTAATGGGTTTAGCAAAGAAGTATTAAATAAATTACCAATGGAATTTGCTGTAGAAGCACAAAAATTGTTAGAAATTTCCCTTGAGGGATCAGTCGGATAAAAAAGCAACTAATGTTAACAATTGAAAATTTACATGCACAAGTAGAGGGGAAAACTATTTTGAAGGGTATAGACCTAGACGTCAAAGCAGGGGAAGTTCATGCTATAATGGGACCTAACGGATCTGGTAAAAGTACTTTAGCCTCTGTAGTGGCTGGAAATGAAGATTATGAAGTAATCAAGGGAAAGATTCTCCTAAAGGGTAACGACCTAGAAGGGTTAGATGCAGAGTCTAGAGCTCATTTGGGAATTTTCCTCTCTTTTCAATATCCTGTGGAAATTCCAGGAGTATCAGTTACAAACTTTATTAAAACAGCNATTAATGCAAATCGAAAAGCTCAAGGACTTAAAGATATTCCAGCAAGTGAATTATTAAAAAAAATAAGAGAAAAAGCAAAACTTTTAGACATAGATTCTAAATTTTTATCTCGTTCTCTAAATGAAGGATTTTCAGGAGGTGAGAAAAAGAGAAATGAAATTTTCCAAATGGCTATGCTTGAACCTGCCTTCGCTATTTTGGATGAAACTGACTCAGGATTAGACATTGATGCTCTAAAAATTGTAGCAAACGGAGTAAATAAGTTAAAAGGAAAAGATAATGCAGTTGTAGTAATTACACATTATCAACGCTTGTTAGACTATATCGTTCCTGACTTTGTCCACGTTCTATTTGATGGAAAAATCGTTAAATCTGGAACCAAAGAATTAGCTCACGAACTAGAGGCAAAGGGTTACGATTGGATAAAAGAATTGGCGTAAATGGAATTTAAAGAAAAATTAATTTCTTCTCATTTAGCATTTGAAGAAGACCTGGATCTTACTGACAGCGTCCACCAGACGCGTGCAAATGCTTTGAAGGTTTTTGAAGAGAAGGGATTTCCTACAAAAAAAGATGAGTTATGGAAATATACATCTTTGGATGCCTTAATTCGAGAAGATTATTCTCTTTTCCCAAACTCAGAGGCCAGTATTGAGCTAAAGGATGTTAAAAAATATTTTCTTTATGATACTGATACTTATAAAGTCATTTTTATTGATGGGGTTTATAGTCCTTTTTTATCTAATACAACCCACGATGGTTTAGATGTTTGTTTAATGTCTGCTGCATTATCTAAACCGAAATATAGAGATTTAATCAATAAATATTTTAATAAAATAGCACCATCGGATGAAAGTTTAACAGCATTAAACACATCTTATGCTAAAGAAGGGGCCTTTGTTTATATTCCAAAAAAAACTGTTGCTGAAAAACCTATTGAAATAATTCATTTTTCTTCAGGTGATCAGGATTCACTCTGGCTTCAACCTAGAAATCTAATTGTAATTGATAAAAATTCTCAAGTCCAAATTATTGAACGTCATCAAAGTCTAAAACAACACCTTGTTGTAACTAATAGTGTATCTGAAATATATGTTCATAAGGAATCTTTTGTAGATTACTACAAATTACAAAATGACTTAACGTCAGCATCACTTATAGATAATACTTATATTAAACAAGAAAAGAATAGTCATGCGAGTGTTCATACTTTTGCTCTAGGAGGAAAACTAATTCGAAATAATTTAAGATTTTTCCATAAAGGAAAACATATACTTTCTACCTTAAAAGGGGTTACTATTTTAGAAGGGAGACAACATGTAGATCATTCAACAATGGTGCATCACTCTCAACCAAACTGTGAAAGTCATCAGGATTACAAAGGAATTTTTTCTGAACGTTCTGAAGGAGTATTCAATGGACAAATTTTAGTTGATAAAATTGCACAAAAAACCAATGCCTTTCAGCAAAATAATAATGTGCTTTTGGACGACAAGGCTACAGTAAACAGTAAACCACAACTTGAGATTTTTGCCGATGATGTTAAATGCTCTCACGGGTGTACTATAGGGCAAATGGATGAAGAAGCACTATTTTATTTGCGCTCAAGGGGTATTCCTAAAAAAGAAGCAAGAGCATTGATGACCTATGCTTTTGCGAATAATGTTCTCGAAAGCGTCCAGTTACCTACCTTAAAAAAAAGAATAAATGGTCAGATTGCTAGAAAACTAGGGGTGAATCTTGGATTTGAACTGTAATGATAGACGTAAATAAAATACGTTCAGACTTTCCTATACTTTCTAGAAAAGTAAACGGTCAAGACCTTGTATATTTTGATAATGCAGCAACATCTCAAACCCCTACTCAAGTGACAGACGTAATTATAGATTACTACAGCAGATTGAACTCAAATATTCATCGGGGAGTACACAAACTAAGTCAAGAAGCTACAGAAGCTTATGAAATAGCTCGTATTAAAATTCAAAAACATTTTAATGNAGCNAAGCCATANGAAATTATTCTTACTTCAGGNACTACAGAAGGTATNAATCTTATTGCCTCGGGTTATACGNATCTTTTAAAGCCAAAAGATGAATTGATTATATCAGCTATGGAGCATCACTCTAATATTGTTCCTTGGCAAATGCTTTGTGAAAAAACTGGAGCTTATCTCAAGGTAATTCCAATGACTTTGGAGGGGACATTAAATATGAAAGCTTTTGATGAATTATTGAGTAAAAAAACAAAATTAGTTTTCGTTAATCATGTTTCTAATGCATTAGGTACAGTTAATCCGATTGAGGAAATTATTAGTAAAGCCCATGCATATAATGCACATGTTTTAATTGATGGAGCACAAGCGTGCCCTCATATTAAACCAGACTTTCATGCTTTAGATGTCGATTTTTATGTTACTTCGGCACATAAACTTTGCGGTCCTACAGGTGTTGGGATGCTATATGGGAAAGCAGAATTATTAAAATTATTACCGCCTTATCAAGGAGGAGGGGAAATGATTTCTACAGTCACATTTGAAAAAACAACTTATGCAGACCTTCCTCATAAATTTGAAGCAGGAACACCAAATATTGCTGGTGTTATAGCTTTTGGAGCAGCTCTAGATTATATGAATGATATCGGGTTCGATAGTATAGCAAAATATGAAAATGAACTTTTAAATTATGCAACAGATGCTCTCCAAAAAATTGATGAAATCAAAATATATGGAGAAGCTAGTAACAAAACTGCTGTAATTTCTTTTAATATCGGGAAAATACATCCTTACGATTTAGGAACTATATTGGACCAGTTGGGGATAGCTGTTAGAACAGGACATCACTGTGCCCAACCCATCATGGACTTTTTTCAAATTCCTGGTACCGTTAGGGCTTCCTTTTCATTTTATAATACCTTTGATGAAATTGATCGTTTTATTGCTGGAGTCAATAAGGCGGTAGGAATGTTACAATAATTTAATATTTTTACGGATGAGTTCGATTGAAGAAATACAAAATGAAATCATTGAAGAATTTTCCCTTTTTGAAGATTGGATGCAGCGTTATGAATATATGATTGAATTGGGAAAATCCCTTCCTTTAATTGATGAAGAATATAAAACTGATAATCACATTATTAAGGGCTGTCAAAGTAAAGTTTGGATTCATGCTGCTTTAGAGAAAGAACAGGTAAACTTTACTGCAGACAGTGATGCTATAATAACTAAGGGAATTATTGCTATATTNATACGTGTTTTTTCAAATCAGAGACCAAAAGCAATTTTGGAAGCTAATNCTGAATTTATAGACAAAATTGGACTTAAAGAACATTTGTCNCCCACTCGTGCTAACGGATTAGCTTCAATGATAAAACAAATCAAAATGTATGCAGTGGCTTTTCAAACTCAATTAAANTAATTTATATGCCAGAAATAATTGATACAAACAACCTAGGAGAAGAAATTGTTAAAGTTTTAAAAACAATTTTTGATCCAGAGATTCCTGTAGATATCTATGAATTAGGTTTGATATACGATGTTTTAGTGAATGAGGATTCTGAGGTCAAAATTTTGATGACTTTAACTACGCCAAACTGTCCAGTAGCAGAATCACTTCCAATGGAAGTAGAAGAAAAAGTAAAATCTTTAGACGAAGTAAAATCGGCTGAGGTNGAAATTACTTTTGATCCTCCTTGGACTCAAGACTTAATGAGTGAAGAAGCAAAACTTGAATTAGGAATGCTTTAANNATGTCNAGATCCTATAATNAATAAAGTNGCAAATAGTNNNTTAGTTACTATAGACTTAGAGGACTATAAAACAGNAGGANCTNGAATCTTCATAGATGTTTCTCAATGGTTAGAAGACGGATTTNTACTTCGAGAAAAGCCNTTTAGAGNTCTTTTACAGAAACACGANTGGACAAAATANAAAGATCATTATGTAGCACTAGATTGNACTTCTGAAGCTGTTTTACCTGCTTGGGCTACNTTNTTAATAACGTCGTATTTAACACCCTATGCAAAGAANATTATTNTAGGTAGTNTAAAAGATTTNGAAAAACAACTTTTTTCAAATGCGATCTCTNNACTCGATCTTAAAGTNTTTGAAAANAAGCCTTTAATGATCAAAGGNTGTTCGGATCCNACTATACCTGAATCTGCATATATTGAATTAATACAACGATTACAAACTGTAGCTAAAAGTTTGTTTTATGGAGAAGCTTGTTCTTCCGTACCTTTATGGAAGGCAAAGAAATAAGGGTGAATAATATTCAAAAGAAACTTTTAATTTTAAGTTACTACTGGCCTCCATCTGGAGGATCCGGAGTTCAACGGTGGATGTATTTTGCTAAATATTTAAAGAAGTTAGGATATGAACCTATTGTTATTTCTGTAGATGAAAAAAAAGCTTCATACCCTAATATTGATTATAGTTTACTAAAAGAGGTTGAAGGAATACGAGTAATAAAAACCACAACTCGAGAACCTTTGCGCTGGTACTCTTTTTTGCTTTCAGGAGACGTTAAAAAAGGGATCCCTCAAGGAGAAATTAAAACTAGAAATTTAATAGGAAAGTTCTTAGCTTTTATTAGAGGGAATTATTTTATTCCCGATGCTAGAAAAGGTTGGATCCCTTTTGCCATAGAGGAAGCAGAAAAATTAATAAAACAAGAAGAGATAAAGGAGTTAGTTACTTCTGGACCCCCTCATTCAACTCATTTGGCAGGGCTAAAACTCAAAAAACTATTTGATCTTAACTGGTGGGCAGACTTTCGTGATCCTTGGACTGATATTTTCTATAATAATTCTCTTTATCGTTCAACAAAGGCAATTTCCAAAGACCGAGCCTTGGAAAAAGAAGTCTTACAAAAAGCAGATGGAATAATAACAACTGTAGGCGGAAATTTTATTAATCAATTAAAGGATAAAGCAACTAAACAAAAATTTTCAGTTATTCCTAACGGTTATGACGCTGACTTAATGCAAAATGTTCAAGCTGCTCCAAAAAAAACAGGCTTACATATTGTTTACACAGGACTTTTAACCCAAAATCAAGAATATGAAGTGCTTTTAAAAGTTATTAATGACTGTTCCAAAAATTTTAAGATTCATTTTTCTTTAGCAGGAAACATTCACATAGATATTATTAAAAAAATCACCCTTGCTCTTCCTGATGTAAAAGTTGAATTTTTAGGATATATTAGTCATTACAATGCGATTTCCTTGATGAAAAGTGCAGATTTATTACTAAATTTTATTTTTAAGGGAGCAGAGAATGAAATGATATCTGGAAAATTATTAGAATATGTAGCTTCAGAAGTTCCTATTCTTTCTTTTGGAAATCCTCAATCCGAAGCAGGTCTTTTATTAAATAAGGGGAGTAATTCTTGGATGGTTGAGAATAACAATAAGTCAAAAATAAAATTGATTTTAAAGTCTCTAAAGGATAAAAAAGTTAAAAATAGATTTCCCCAATTGAGTCAATGGAGTAGATTAACTTTAACAAAAAAATTGATCAAGGTTATTTTTTCAAAGTAACATAATTTTTTTCAAGGTTTGTAAAACCTTTTTTTCTTTAAGTAATTCCAAGTTAATCTAGGAACCAGCTTACTCATATCTTCACCTTTTTTTATTCTTTTACGTATCTCAGAAGATGAGATTTCAATTTGAGGCGCATCAGTTTTTTTAATTTTTGAATGTCCTTTCAAGTTATTTGGTATGCCTTTACTATTTTTTCTTGGATAAATGTAAAGTTCATAATCTGATAAAATTTTATCATAATCTTTCCATTTATCAAAAGAACATAAATTATCTTCTCCTAAAATCAAAATAAAGCATTCTTTTGGGTTTTCAGCTTTAATTTTTTTTAGAGTTTGGATTGTATAATTGGGTTTTGGCAGATCAAATTCAACGGTACTTAAATGAAGTTTAGGATTTAATGTTAAAGCAAGAGAAACTAGCTTCATTCGTTCGCTGTTGGATAGCACTTTGGATTTCTGTTTAAATGGATTTTGGGGTGTAATTACAAACCAAATACAATCCAAGTCTGTATTATTAATAAAATGTTCGGCAAGTAAAAGATGCCCATTATGAATAGGGTTGAATGTACCAAAAAATAAACCTATTTTTTGCATTCAATAAAGGTATGGATTTGCTTAGGAAAACAAGAATTTTTCAACTAAACGCTGTACTTCTTCTTTAGCTTTATTTAGATCATCATTAATTAAAACCGCATCGAAATCTTTAGAAAATTTAAGTTCAGCAGCAGATTTATTTAGGCGTTGTTGAATTTTATATTCATTTTCAGTACCTCGGTCTCGAAGTCTTTTTTCTAATTCCTTAATTGAAGGTGGTTTAACAAATACTGCAAAGGTTTTTTCGGGATATTGGGCTTTTATGTTAAGCCCTCCTTTAACATCAATATCAAAAAGAATATGTTTGCCAGTTCTCCAAATTCTTTCAAGTTCTGACTTTAAAGTTCCATAAAAAGAACCATTATAAACCTCTTCATATTCAACAAAGGCATTTTCTTTAATTTTTTCACGAAAGGTATCTTTGTTTAAAAAATAGTAATCTTTACCATTTTCTTCTTTTCCTCTTGGCTTTCTAGAAGTTGCTGAAACAGAAAATCCAAGAGTTAAATTTTGTTCTAAAAGATAATTTACTAATGTAGTTTTACCACTACCTGATGGCGCTGAAAAAACAATAAGTTTTCCAGTTTTCAAATTAAAGTACGTTTAGCAATTGTTCCTTTATTTTTTCAAGTTCATCCTTCATTTGTACCACAATTTTTTGAAGTTCAGAATGATTTGCTTTTGAGCCAATTGTATTTACTTCTCTTCCTATTTCTTGAGAAATGAAACCTAATTTTTTCCCATTTGGGAATTCATTTTCCATTACTTCTCTAAAAAAGTTTATATGGTTTTTTAAACGGATCTTTTCTTCCGTTATATCAAACTTTTCTAGGTAAAAGATTAATTCTTGTTCAAACCTGTTTTCATCAACTTCTTGATTGAGATTTTGAAAAGATATACGAAGCTTTTCTTCAATTTTCTTATTGCGCTCTGGGTCTATTTTAGCAGCTAATATTAAGTGAGATTCTATTAAATCTAGACGTAAACTAATATCTTGACTTAATGCAACACCCTCAATTTTTCGAAAGCAGTCTATATCTTTTATGACTTTCTGCAAAGTTTCATCTATAATTTTTTTTTCTTTTTCTGTTATTATATTTTTTTCAGATAAAAGTGTATCGGGTAAACGTAATGCCAGAGCCAGTCTTTCACTTTCAGATGATGCTCCTATTTCCTCAAGTTGTTTCATGTAAGACCTAACTACATGACTGTTAATTTTTGAAGGAGAAGTTTCTCCGTTTAATTCTACATGGATATTAACATCGATTTTACCTCTATACATTTTTTTTGCCAACTCTTTTCTTATCTCCAGATCTAGCTCTCTAAGATAAGATGGGGAACGAAGATAAATATCTACATTTTTACTATTTAAAGATCGAACTTCAATACTGAAGTGTTTGTCTTCATATTGGGCTTCTTTTTTCCCAAAACCCGTCATAGACATAATCATATTGATTTAATTAAAGTTTACGAATTTTTATATTCCGAAATGAGACTTTATCTCCATGATCTTGGAGTGCTATTTTTCCTGATTTTAATTTTGCAAATCGTTTATATTCACATTCATCACTGAATTTTGAATTAGCAACTAGAGATTTCCATTTCTCACCCCTCAAAGGAAATTCAAGAATTTTTGTACCATTAAGCTTAACACTTCCTTGGTTTTTATTGTGATCAATAGTAAGTATTACATGGTTCCACTGCCCAGCTGGTTTACAAACATCTTTTGAAGGTTCTACCAGGTCATAAACCGCACCAGCTTGATGAAATTTAAGTTTTTCCTTAGCATCAGGATGACGATCGTTATCAATGATTTGTATTTCAGGGGCTGTTAGATAAGGGTTACTAATACTTTTACCTTCTTGAACTCCCCAAAAAATACCACTGTTACCTCCCTCAGAGATGTTCCACTCAATTGAAAGCTGAAAGTTTTTATAAATTTTATCTGTAACCAGATCATGAACGTAGTTACCCTTTGGAATTAGGTTTGGATCAAATGTAAGAACTCCATTTTTCACTGTCCATATTGACTTAACACCTTTTAAATTAAAACGATGCCAACCATTTAAAGTTTTACCATCAAAAAGGGTTTCCCATTCTTTGTCATTTTCATAAATTACCTCAGTTTTAGTGTAAGAACTACTCATAAAAAAAGTTAGAATAAAAACTCCTACTATTAATTGTTTCATCTTTGCTTGTGTTTAAATATTTAAGATTTTTTTTAAAAATTCCTCGTCAATATCACCACCAGCAAAATCATCAAAAGTTTTTTGAGTGGCTTCTATAATATGATTTTTTATAAATGACGCACCTTCTCTAGCACCTTGTTCGGGGCTTTTTATACAGCATTCCCACTCCATTACGGCCCAGAGGTCACATCCATATTCCGTTAGCTTAGTAAATATTGTTTTAAAATCTATTTGACCATCTCCAGGAGAGCGATAACGTCCTGCACGATCAATCCAATCACCATAACCACCAAAGGCTCCTTTTTTTCCATTTGGTTTGAATTCTGAATCTTTAACATGAAAGGACTTAATAAACTCGTGATAATGATCAATGTATTCTATATAGTCAAGCTGCTGAAGAACAAAATGACTTGGATCGTAAAGTATATTAACTCGTTTGTGATTATCTGTAGCTTTCAAAAATCGTTCAAAAGTTACACCATCATGAAGGTCTTCTCCTGGATGAATTTCATAACAAACATCTACACCATTTTCATCATACACATCTAAAATTGGTTTCCAACGCTTGGCTAGTTCTGAAAATCCAAGTTCTACAAGTCCATCAGGTCTTTGAGGCCAAGGGTGCCAGGTATGCCATAATAGAGCACCTGAAAAAGTAGCGTGAGTTTTTAACCCCAACCGATTACTAGCTTTTGCGGCTTTTTTCATTATATCGATAGCCCATTTTGTTCTTGCTTTAGGATTGTTTTTTAAAGCATCAGGAGCAAAATTATCGAACATTAAATCATAGGCTGGATGAACAGCTACCAACTGGCCTTGAAGATGAGTAGAAAGTTCAGTAATTTCTAGACCATAAGAATTAATTTTCCCTTTAAGCTCATCACAATAGACTTGACTTTCTGCAGCTTTATCTAAATCAATAAGGAATGACTCCCAAGTGGGAATTTGAATTCCTTTATATCCTAAATCTGATGCCCATTTACACATCCCCTCAAGACTATTAAAGGGAGCTTTACTATCTACAAATTGAGCAAGGAAGATTCCAGGACCTTTTATCGTTTTCATTTCTTGTCCAAGCTTAGCCATATATTTCCATTTTTATGAGATTCAACAACTTTTTCAATAAAGAGCATACCTCTTACTCCATCATTCATTGTGGGGTATTCTCCATCAAAGGATTTTTCACCCCTTAATGCTTTTGCTACTCCTTTATAGATATTTCCCATTGCATCAAAAATCCCTTCTGGATGTCCTCCTGGAAGTTTTGTGCCGTCTGCAGCAACATCTGATACATAAGCGTGACCTGGTTTAATAATTCTTTTTGGCTGATCATCAGTCATATGATAAAGAATATTTGGATTTTCTTGCTCCCATTTAAACGCTCCTTTTTTTCCATAAACAGCAACAGTAAGACCATTTTCTTCACCTGTAGCTATTTGACTTGCACGAATAACCCCTTTTACAGCTTCTGAAAATCGAATTAGAACAGTTCCATCAAGATCTAAACTATTATCATCATAAAGCATATTTAAGTCTGATAATATTGATTTAACTTCCATACCAGTAAGGTATTCAGTCATTTGAAAAGCATGAGTTCCTATATCTCCAATACAAGAACTTATTCCTGCTTTTTTTGGATCTAAACGCCAAACAGTTTTTCGAACTTCTGGATCGTGAATTACAGGATTAATCCAACCTTGGTAATATTGTATATCTACTTTTTGAACTTCCCCAAGTTCACCGTTTGCTATCATATGTTTCATATGTCGTACCATTGGATAACCAGTGTAAGTATATGTAACGGCAAAAATGGCATTATTTCTTTTTTGTAACTCCTCTAGTTCTAAAGCCTCAGCATAGGAAGTTGTGAGAGGCTTTTCGCAAATTACATGGAAACCATTTTCCAATAGTTTTTTGGCCATAGGAAAATGTAGAAAATTAGGTGTTAACACTGAAACTACCTCAATACGTTGATCTTTAGGTTTACTAACTTCCTCTTCAATGAAGGTATCAAAGTCTAAGTAAACACGATCTGTATTTACCCCAATATGTTTTGCAAATTTTATATTTTCGTCAAAATCAGGGTTAAATACTCCCCCTGTAATTTCATAGCGGTCGAACATGTGAGATGCTACTCGATGCAAAACTCCTATTAAAGAGTCTCCACCGCCGCCTACAATACCTAGTCTGATTTTACTCATGATGATTTTATTTTAATGGTTTCGTTTTTAAAGAATAATAAAAATAATATTAAAACAATAAAAGAAAAAATAGCCGGTTGGACCCAAATTTCTTTCCAAAAATGACCTGAGGCAGAAATATATTGATCTGTTAGCCACCCAGCAAAACGAAATCCGATTAGCATTCCAACACCATATGTGGCAAGTGTAATCAGTCCTTGAGCCGTACTTTTATATGTTTCTCCAGCCTTATAGTCTGTATAAATTTGTCCAGATACAAAAAAGAAATCGTAACATACACCATGAAGTATAATTCCAAAAATTAGCATCCATGTTTGCGATCCAACATCTCCAAAAGCAAATAATAAATAACGAATACCCCAAGCTAAGATTCCAATTACAAGAGCATTTTTTATACCATATCTTTTTATAAAAATAGGGAGTAAAAGTAAAAAAAGGACTTCAGAAATCTGACCTAATATCATTTTTGAAGCTGCTGCTTTCATACCAATTTCATTCAAGAACTGATTTGCGTGTTGGTAATAGAACGCTAAAGGAATACATATTAAAATCGAGGCAATAAAAAAAAATAGAAAACCACGATCTTTGAGCATAGCCAAGGCATCTAAACCTAGAATCTCGCGAAATGAAATCTTTCTCTCTGAACCAAGCTTAGGGGGTGTTTTAGGAAGGGAAAAACTATAGATTCCTAATATAGCAGAAGCTGAAGAAGCCATATAAAAAGTATACTTTAATGTTTGAGCTCCCTCCCAAGACAAATAACCAATCGTCAATCCCGATACAATCCAACCTATACTTCCTAATACTCGAATAGAAGCAAATTGCTTTGATGGGTCTTCCATTTGATGAAATGCAACTGAATTAGCTAATGCAAGTGTTGGCATGTAAAAAAGCATATATATTAAAATATATGGGTAAAAACTGGAGAAATTTTCTGCATTACTCACTATGAAAAGTAATCCAGCTCCGATTAAATGAAGCAGTCCTAAAATCTTTTGTGCCGCAAAATAACGATCAGCAACGAGGCCAATAAAAAAAGGAGCAATTATTGCACCTATAGATTGAGTTTCATAAGCCATGGCGAGTTCTCCTCCACTAGAACTAAACTCTTGAGAAAGAAATGTACCCATAGTCACAAACCAAGCTCCCCAAATAAAGAATTCAAGAAAAAATAAAAAAGATAATTGGAGACGGACTTTTAATTCCATCCTTAAAGCATTTTAGCCGCCTTTTCCAATAATTTTTTAGTCGCAATAATACCCTCTTTTTCAGAAAGCATATTACCCTCATATTCAACACCAATAAATCCATTGTATCCAGCATCTTTAGCAATGGATAATAATCTGTAATAGTCTAAGGTAGTTTCGTCTCCATTGGAATCAAACGCGTAAGATTTTGCACTAAGCCCAAATGCTCTAGGAAGCATTTCAGAAATCCCCAAATAAGGGTCATATAAATCTTTACAATTGTTGTCTTTTAGCGATCCATATCCCTCGCTCATACAAAAGTTACCAAAGTCTGGTAAAGTGCCGCAATTCTTTAAGTTTACTTGGTTTATAACTTTCATTAGCAAACTTGCATTGGATGATAATCCCCCATGATTTTCTACGATTACATTAATATTTAGGGGCTTCGCATATTCTCCTAAGGCTTTAAAACTTTCTACCGAATACTTTATCCAATTCTCTATTTCTTTTTCTCCTTTTAGGTTTATTCTAATTGCTGAACAATTCATTTTACTAGCAGCGTCAATCCATAGTTTATGATTTTCCACAGCCATCATTCTTTCTTCAGGGTTAGAGCTTGATAAATTGCCTTCACCATCAATCATAATAAGGACATTTTTTAAATTGTACTTAGCAGCAAGATCATTATTCCTTGTTATAAACTCTTCCATTGCAGAAGCTTTATCTTCACTCATTGTGACATCTGAATAAAGATCATTTACATATTCTAGTCCCTCAAACCCTAACTCATGAGCAATTTTTGCAAACTCATATGGAGATAATCCATCTTCACGAATTGAATTATGTATGGACCATTGAGCTAAAGAAGTTTTAAAAAAAGAATCTTTATTTGTTACTGTCTGCTTATTTTCATTTTTACATGATACAAACCCCAATATAAAAATTAAAAGCAGAAAATTTTGGACTATATTATTTGTTTTCATAATGTTAGTTCTATTTTATCTTTGTTTTATTAGTGATCTAAATTTATATAATTTATTCGCATCAAAGAAGAAAATATTTATATTTGAGTTCTACAGATGAATGATTTAATATATGTTGATGCAAAATAGGTTTGATGCTATAGTGGTAGGCACTGGAATATCTGGTGGCTGGGCAGCTAAAGAGCTATGTGAAAAAGGATTAAAGACTTTAGTCTTGGAACGCGGACATATGGTAAAACATATTGAAGATTATCCGACAGCTAATAATGATCCATGGGATTACAAAACCGGAGATGTCATTACCAAAAAGACAAGAGAAATTCAAGGAAAACAAAGTAGAACTGGTTATACTACAACAGAATCAAGCAAACATTTTTTTGTTAATGACCTAGAGCACCCTTATAACGAAACTAATCGATTTGATTGGATGCGCGGCTACCACGTTGGTGGTAGATCAATTACCTGGGGAAGACAATCATATCGACTTACTGATTTTGACTTTAAAGCTAATATTAAAGATGGTATAGCAACTGATTGGCCCATTAGATATAAAGACCTTAAGTCTTGGTATGATTATGTAGAGGGATATATTGGAGTAAGTGGACAAAATGTGGGACTTCCTCAGTTTCCAGATGGCAACTATTTAAGACCGATGGATCTCAACTGTGTTGAGAATCATTTAAAGGACTCAATAAATAAGAATTATAATGACAGGTTATTGACCATTGGAAGAACAGCTATTATTACAGAAGGAACAAAACCAGGACTTGGTAGAGTTAGTTGCCAATACAGAGCAAGGTGTAGAAGGGGCTGTCCTTATGGAGCTTACTTTAGCAGTAACTCTTCTACTCTTCCCGCAGCTGAAGCTACAGGGAACATGACTTTAAGACCTAATTCAATAGTACACGAAGTTATTTATGACGCTAATAAAAAACTAGCATCTGGTGTTAGAGTAATTGATACTGAAACAAAAGAAGTTTTTGAATTTAATTCAAAAGTAATTTTCTTGTGTGCATCTACGGTTGCTTCAACTTCTATTTTGATGCAATCTAAATCAGACAGCTTTCCAGATGGAATGGGGAATTCCTCAGATCAATTAGGGAGAAATATAATGGATCACCATCTAGGTGTTGGCGCCTCTGCGGAAACAGATGATTTTCAAGATAAATATTATTTTGGGAGAAGAAATAATGGAATTTACATACCAAGGTTTAGAAATATTGGAGGTGAAACCAATCGAAAGGATTTCTTGCGAGGTTATGGGTATCAAGGAGGAGGTTCGCGAGGATCGACCTTTAAAGTTGCTGAATTAGATTATGGTAGTCGTTTTAAAGAAGAGTTGTTAAAGCCAGGAACCTGGAAAATAAGGTTAAGCGGTTTTGGGGAAGTACTACCATACGAGCAAAACAGAATGACCCTTGATTATCAAAAACTTGACAATTGGGGCTTGCCAACAGTTACATTTGATGCTACCATAAAAGAAAATGAATTAAACATGCGTAAAGATATGCAACAACAGGCGATCGAAATGTTGGAAAGAGGAGGGTTTAAAGATGTAAAAGGTCATGATGGAGACTATGCTCTAGGACTTGGAATTCATGAAATGGGAACTGCCCGTATGGGACGTGACTCTAGGACATCGGTACTTAACAAATACAATCAAATACATGAGGTACTTAATGTTTTTGTAACTGACGGGTCAGCAATGACTTCTGCAGGTAATGTGAATCCCTCTCTGACTTATATGGCACTAACGGCCAGGGCGGCAAATCATGCAGTACAAGAATTAAAAAAAATGAACCTTTAAAAATTAATTGAAATGGACAGAAGAAAAGCATTAAAAAATATTGGAACCGGGATTGGAACCTTTACAGTCTCTCCGTCAATTATCAGCCTTTTTAATAGTTGCCAGCAAGATACTATTCAGGATATAGTTACTTTTTCGAATGAACAATATGATTTTATTACGAAATTAATGGATATAATTATTCCAAAAACTGATACACCTGGAGCAATCGAATTAAACCTAAATAAATTCATTGACATATACATTAACGAGGTTTGGCCTAGCGAAATTAAAATGGTATTCCTCTTAGGGTTAGACAAATGTTTAATAACCCATTCAAAATCAGGCATAGAAGAATTAAAACTATTATTAGATAAAACTTTTAAAATAGATAAAGAAATCTCTGATAAATACGATGATTTAATTTCAGATTATCAAGAACAAATTGAGTTAGGATATAAAGCTTCAATTGATAAGGATATTTTAGAATACCTATTTCTAAAAAAATTAAGGGATATGACTATTATGTCTTTTAAAATAAATGAATATGTAGCCAAAAATTTATTGGCCTACTCTCCAATACCAGGCGATTACAAGGGATGCGTTGATCTTCAAGAGACAACAGGCGGTAAACTGTGGTCTTTATAAAATTTTAAAGTTATAACAAAGCTTTATCTACTTAACTATAAATTTTCCTTTCATTAATTGCCAATGCCCAGGGAAAGTACAGAGGAATGTATAGATACCTTTTTTAGGAGCATCGAAAATAATGGTGTCGCTATCCCCACCACCAAGTAATTTCGTGTAAGCGATAATTTCATCTCCTTCAGGGATATATTCGGTCTTCATCGCCGAAGCAGCTCTAGTTGCAAAATCATTTACATCGACATCAGATTTTAACAAAACAAAGTTGTGTCCCATTCCCCTTTTACCAAACTTACCAGTATGATTTAAAGTAAGAGTTATGGTTTTACCAGCCGGAACTAAAATCATGTTTTTATCAAACTTCATTGTATCATTTGAATTAAGTATGACTTTGGTTTCTGGAGCAGCTTTAGAATCTTTTTCAGTTTTAGATGTTTTATCTTTTTCAGTAGGCTTGCCGTCATTGCAGTTTGTAAGAAAAAGCAAGAAGCAAAAGGGGAGTATATATTTTTTCATTTTTTTTTTCAAAAGTATAAAAATTAAAATAAAATTTAAAAGAAGTATTTTATAGTACTCAAAAATTAACTTTATGCAATATTAAGCCTGATGCGGGTGCGATTAAATCTATTTTCTTAGAACAATTTTTAACAAGACTTTGTGAAATGAAGTCCAAGGTAATTTCCCCTTTTCCAAGCTTAATCAAAGCTCCCATCATCAATCTTATCTGATGCCTCCCGAAGCCTTTTCCTACTACTTTGAGTAAATAACTTTTTTTTGGAAAAAAATTGGCTTTATAAATTTTATTTTCCTCAATTTTACAATATTTTAATTTTCTCTCATAAGTCCCTTCCTTTTTTGGTTTGTAACAATAGGTTTTAAAATTATGTTTCCCTTCAAACAAAATTGCTCCTTGTTTCATAAGATTAATGTCTAATGGGTATAGAATTGTGGTAAGCAAAGGCGCACAGAATGGATGGTATTTAGATCCGAATGCAAAGATATAATGGTATTCTTTTTCAGTAACATCTTTTATGATATTAAATTTAGAATCAACTTCTTGAATTGAAATTGCTCTTATATCTTGAGGTAAATTTAAATTAAACTCATTCAAAAATTTATCACTATTCTCAAGAGGGGATTTTTCTAAAAAAAGTTCAATAGCAGTCTCATTTGCAGAGACCATAGCATCTGTTCTTCCAGAACCTAAAGTCTTAAAAACTTTTCCATCTAAAATAAACTTTAAAGTTTTATCAATCATCATATGTAAAGTTTTATGATTGGGTTGTTTTTGCCAACCATGAAAACGATATCCTAGAAACTGAATTTTTATTAAATAGTAAAATCGTTTTATCGACATAGATATTAAAATAAAATTAAAACCTTTGATTCAATATCCTGTTTTTATTAGAAGCTAGAAGAACTTTAAGTTGATTTAGATTTATATGAATTTACCCTTTTTTTCGAAACTAAATAAACTCCTAAAAAAACCAGTCCACATGCAAGAATTTTCACACTATCTAGAATATCATTACCAGTAATCACAGCATATACAATCGTAATTATGGGTTGCAGGTAAGTAAACGCTCCAATAGTAGTTGCTGAAAGGGTTTTTAATGCGTAAACGTTAAGCATGTAAGTCAAAAAAGTGGTGCCTAAAACGACAAAGCTCATTCGCCAAATTGCCTCAAAAGGCAAACTATTCCAAGAGACTTCCATAAATTCATTTATGGTGAATGGAAATGTATAAAATACCCCAAGCAGAAACATCCATTTCATAAGTGTAACAGTACTGTATTTTTTGGTAAGTGATTTTACCATTACAAGATAAGTTCCAAAACTTATTGCATTTATTAAAAGCATTATATTTCCTAGAGAAACATTTGGTGCATTAATAGCTTTGATTGTATTGCCATAAATAATAAGTAAAATTGCTCCTATAAAACCTAAAATGATACCTAAAACTTTAAGAAGGTTTAATCTTTCTTTTAAGAATATAGCTGAGAGAACAAGAATTATAATAGGTGTCAAAGTTACAATTACTCCGCTGTTTATAGGAGTTGAAAGTTGAAGGCCTTTAAAAAACATTAACATATTAATACACATGCCAAAGAAGGCAGTAATAGCAATTTTAAAAAAATCTTTTTTTTCAATCGTTTCTTTAGGTATAAAAAAACTAACTAACCAAAAAAGAATACATGCTCCAACAACTCTAAGCATAATAAATCCAAAAGG
The DNA here is from genome assembly GCA_002169865.1 of Flavobacteriaceae bacterium TMED179. Lineage (GTDB taxonomy): Bacteria > Bacteroidota > Bacteroidia > Flavobacteriales > Flavobacteriaceae > MS024-2A. The sequence goes on from NHIC01000007.1 coordinate 83,355, forward strand.
GCCAATGTAGTGAGGCATCACCACCTTTGCTATAGTGTGATTCATTCCATAAATTGTAGTTGCTCCAAAGGCAGCTATCAATGCTAGAATTCTATTGTCCATCTAAAAATATTTTTGCAGCTGCTATAGTTTTAGATGCATTTCCAATGAAACTGTGATTATCGTATAACAGAACTGGTCGCTTTAAAAAAGAATAATGCTCTAAAAGTAAATTTTTGCAGTCCTTTTCTCTGAGATTTTGATATTTTAATTTTCTCTGTTTATATAGTTGAGATTGCTTGTTGATCAAATCTTCATAATTTCCTACAATGTTGTATAATGTTTCTATTTCAGAAAGAGAAAGGGGATTTTTCTTTACATCAATTTGCAAAATAGTATTATCTAATTTAAGTTCTTTGGCTATTCTTTTACAGGTATTGCAGCTGCTTAAATAATAAAATATCCTCATTATAGTTTTTTGATATTACAAAGAAAAATCATTTTTATTGAACATCAGTGGTTTTCCTTAAAATCAGATACCTTTACAGAGAAAATATTTTAATTGTATGAAAGACAAACTCCATTTTAACACAGCAACTATTCATGGGGGGCAAAAGCCTGATGAAGCTTATGGGGCAGTAATGCCTCCAATTTATCAAACCTCGACCTATGCTCAAACTACTCCAGGAGAGCATAAAGGTTTTGAATATAGTCGGACTCATAATCCCACTCGCCAAGCACTAGAAAAATCTTTAGCAAGCATTGAGAGTGGAGCTTTTGGATTTGCATTTGGATCTGGTCTTGCAGCTATGGATGCAGTTTTAAAATTATTAAAACCTGGTGATGAAATTATTTCAACAGATGATCTTTATGGAGGGTCTTACCGTATATTTAAAAAGATTTTTGAAGGCTTTGGATTGAAGTTTCATTTTGTACCCATGCATGATACAGAGCTTATATCTTCATGCATTAATAAGAAAACTAAACTGATTTGGCTGGAAACACCAACTAATCCGATGATGAATGTTATAGATATCCAAGCTGTCACCCAACTTGTAAAAGATAAAGAGATTTTAGTTGCTGTTGACAACACTTTTGCTTCTTCATATATACAGCAACCATTGACTATGGGTGCAGATATTGTAATGCATTCTGCAACTAAATATTTAGCAGGTCATTCAGATGTGATTTTAGGAGCATTGATTGTCAATAGCTCAATTCTTGCTGAGCGAATTGGTTTTATCCAAAATGCAAGTGGGGCAATATGTGGTCCTATGGATAGTTTTTTAACTTTAAGAGGAATAAAAACTTTACATGTCCGTATGCAGCGTCATTGCGAAAATGCTGCTATGATAGCAAATTTTTTGAAAGATCATTCCAAAATTGAAAAGGTTTATTGGCCAGGTTTTAAATCTCATCCAAATCATTTAGTCGCAAAAGCTCAGATGAAAGATTACGGAGGAATGCTTTCTTTTGTAACTAAAGGGGCAGATTATCATGCTGCAATTAAGATTATTGAGCGATTAAAGTTGTTCACTCTTGCTGAATCCTTGGGTGGAGTAGAAAGTTTAGCAGGACATCCTGCAAGCATGACTCATGCATCTATTCCTAAAGACATAAGAGAAAAGAGCGGTGTAGTAGATGCACTTATCCGTTTAAGTATAGGAATTGAAGATGTTCGTGACTTAATTTCAGATTTAGATCAGGCAATAGGTTAATCAATGCCTTATGAATATCCCAGAAAATAAGAAAATTTATTTTGCTTCCGACCAACACTTTGGTGCTCCTACCAATTCTCTTAGTAAAAAACGTGAAAGTTATTTTCTTCAATGGCTTGATAAAGTTCAAAAAGACGCCGCTGTCTTGTTTTTATTAGGAGATTTATTTGATTTTTGGTTTGAATACAAAACAGTTGTTCCCAAGGGATTTGTGAGAATTTTAGGAAAATTATCTTCAATTGTGGATCAAGGAATTCCTGTACATTATTTTGTTGGGAATCATGATTTATGGATGAAAGATTACTTTGAAACCGAATTAAATATTTTTGTTTATCACAAACCAAAAGAATTTATATATAATTCTAAATCTTTTTTTATTGCTCATGGAGACGGCCTTGGACCAAATGATTATGGATACAAGTGGTTAAAAAAACTATTTACAAATCCAATAGCAAAACGAATGTTTCAAGCATTACACCCTGATGTTGGAATGAGGTTGGGGAACTATTTATCAAAAAAAAATAAATTTATTTCTGGAGATAAAGAATCTGTTTTTTTAGGTGTAGAAAATGAAAGGTTAGCTCTATATGCAAAAAGAAAGCTTAAGGAAAAGCACCGCGATTATTTTATTTTTGGTCACAGACATATGCCATTAGATATAAATTTAAGCACTAAATCAAAATACATTAATTTAGGAGACTGGGTTTCGCATTATAGCTACGCAACTTTTGATGGGAATAATTTAGAAATCAAAATATGGGAAATTAATTAGTATGATTGAACAAAAATCATCAATTCTTGAAAATACAATATTAGTTGGCGTATTTATAGGTGGTCAAGACGAAAAACAATCCAGAGAGTATATGGACGAATTAGAATTTTTGACCTACACAGCTGGAGGCAAAGTTCTGAAGCGATTTACTCAAAAGATTCAAATTCCCAATCCCAAAACCTTTATCGGTTCTGGGAAAATATTGGAAGTAATAGATTTTGTTAAATATAACGATATTTCATCTGTAATTTTTGATGATGAGCTTTCACCAGCTCAACAAGGCAATATAGAAAAGATTCTTAAAGTAAAAATTCTTGATCGAACTGGACTAATCCTCGATATTTTTGCTCAACGTGCAAAGACTAGCTATGCTCGAACTCAGGTTGAATTAGCCCAATACCAATACTTACTTCCTCGCTTAAAAGGTCTGTGGACACATTTAGAGCGTCAGAAAGGGGGTATCGGAATGAGAGGGCCAGGTGAAACTGAAATTGAAACTGATCGTAGGATTGTAAGAGATAAAATTTCATTACTTAAAAAAAAGCTAATTATAATCGATAAACAGATGGCGACTCAAAGAGGAAATCGTGGAGCTCTGGTTCGGGTTGCTCTTGTAGGCTATACAAATGTTGGAAAATCAACTTTGATGAATGTAATTTCCAAAAGTGGAGTATTTGCAGAGAATAAGCTTTTTGCCACACTTGACACAACTGTTAGAAAAGTGGTGATAGGGAATCTTCCATTTTTATTGAGTGATACTGTGGGTTTCATAAGAAAATTACCAACTCAGTTAGTAGAATCTTTTAAAAGCACTTTAGAAGAAGTCAAAGAAGCAGATTTCTTGCTTCACATAGTTGATATTTCACATCCAAATTTTGAAGAGCATATAGACTCTGTAAATCAAATCTTACAAGAAATCAAAAGTTTAAATAAACCTACCTATATGGTATTTAATAAAATTGATGCTTATGAGCCCGAATACTGGGATGAAACTGAACTATTGGGATTTAGAGGAAAGAAGCACTATAGCCTCGAAGAGTGGAAAAAAACCTGGATGAGCTCGATGAATGGAAAAGCTCTTTTTATTTCTGCTAAAAATAAAGAAAATATGAAAGAATTCCGAAATCGAGTCTATGAAGAAATTCGAAAAATACATATTACACGTTTTCCCTACAACCACTTTTTATATTCCGATATCTTAGAGGAAGAGTAGTATTTTAGCTAAACTTTATTTAATACGATTATTTATATATGCGTTGGCTTGACCTGTAGGGAGGAGTATTAAATCTGCAACATTTACTTTTTCAGGAACTTTTGCCATATAAAGTAAAGCGTCTGCAACTTCGTCCGCTGTTAGAGCTTGAATTCCCTCATAAACACGTTTAGATCTTTTTTCATCTCCCTTAAAACGAACATTTGAAAACTCAGTTTCTACTAATCCTGGGTGAATTGCTCCAACACGAATTCCTAATGGATTTAGATCTATTCTTAGGCCTTGAGTAAAAAAATCAACTGCAGCCTTACTACTACAATATACATTTCCATTAGGATAGACTTCTTTTCCTGCAATAGATCCTAGGTTGATTATATGCCCTTTTTTTAAAGCTACCATTCCTGGGAGTACAGCTTTTGTAACATACATCAAACCCTTGACATTAGCATCAATCATTGTGTCCCAATCATCCAAATCTGCTTTATGAACTGGATCTAATCCATGAGCGTTTCCTGCATTATTTATCAAAAGATCAATTTTTTTAAAAGCCTCAGGAAGATTGTTAATGGCCTTAAAAACAGCTTTTTTATCTCTAACATCAAAGATTAGAAATTGGTGATATCCACCTAGTTCTTGTTTAAGAAGCTCCAGTTTTTCTTTTCTTCTTCCACATAAAATCAATCGAGCACCCTCAGCAGCAAAACGAGTAGCTGTAGCATATCCAATTCCGCTTGAGGCACCTGTGATTAAAATAATTTTATTTTTCATAATTTTTAAGGTAAAGGGTTTCCCATACTTGCTTCTAACATCAGAAACCAATCAATTTTTTCTAACTTTATTGCCGTGGAATCTACGGCTTTTTTAAGTCTTGAACCAGATGTTGTGCCAACAACAGGGAATATGTTAGAGGGATGGTATATTAACCATGCTAAAAGAAGTTGATCTTCCGAACAATTATATTTTTTACATAAAGGAGTTATTACTTCTTGTATCCGATTTTGCTTAATAGTACTTTCTTTAAAATAATTTCCCAGCGGACTCCATGCCATGGCTCCGATATTAGTTAATTTCATGAAATCTAATGTCCCGTCAAACATTGCATTTTCATAGGTAAGAGAACACTCTAACTGGTTCCAATACAATGAGACTTCCTGTTGAAGTAGTTGAATTTGTGAAGAACTAAAGTTGGAAACTCCAAGTTGTTTAACTTTTCCCTCTTTTTGTAGCCTCTGAACTTCTTCAGCTATTATATGACTTTCCATAAGAGGACTTGGGCGATGCAGCAAAAGCAAATCTATGTAGTCAGTATTAAGTTTTAGTAAGGAGTCTTCAACACTATTTCGGATATGTACAGCACTATAGTCATAGTGTTTTACAGGTAATGGTCTTGCATTGCAAGGCATTTGAATCCCACATTTTGTAATGAACTGAACATCTTCTCGATTTACAGCACTTTTTTTAAAAGCCTTTCCAAATTCAAGTTCAGTTGTATATCCACCATATATGTCTGCGTGGTCAAAAGTGGATATTTCTAAACTAACAGCTTTCTCTATAAGTGCTTGCATTTGTTTTATCGAAAACTTGCTGCCCCAAGCTCCCCACGTCATAGTCCCAGAAATAATTCTTGAAAAGGGTTTCATCTTAATAGAATATTGTTATTTTTCAATTCTAAAATAGCAACAATTACGCTTTTGGCGATTTTGAGACTATCCAATTTTTAACCAATTGTTAACAATGAAATGATAATATATTTTTCAAATTTGCTATCCTAAAAAATTGAATAATATTCTTATGGAAAATTCTATAAATCAAAAGGTCGATATTAAAATCATTAATGAGAAAATTGAAAAGGAAAGTGCCTTTGTTGATCTACTAACTTTAGAAATGAAAAAGGTAATTGTAGGTCAAAAGGATATGGTTGACAGATTACTCATAGGACTTTTAGGTAAGGGACATATTCTCTTAGAAGGAGTTCCTGGTCTGGCAAAGACCCTAGCTATTAATACTCTAAGCAAGGCTGTTAAAGGCAGTTTTAGTCGGATTCAATTTACACCGGATTTACTTCCTGCCGATGTTGTTGGAACGATGATTTATAATATCAAAGAGAATGACTTTTCCATTAAAAAAGGACCAATTTTTGCAAATTTTGTCCTAGCGGACGAGATTAATAGAGCTCCTGCAAAAGTACAATCTGCATTACTCGAGGCAATGCAAGAAAAGCAAGTGACAATTGGAGATTCAACTTTTAAACTTCAAGCCCCTTTCTTGGTAATGGCGACTCAAAACCCTGTTGAACAAGAAGGAACCTATCCACTTCCAGAAGCTCAAGTAGATCGCTTTATGTTAAAAACTGTAATTGATTATCCTAAGTTAAATGAGGAACAACTTATTGTACGAAACAACATGAATAACAAGATGCTTGAAGTTAAGCCAGTAGTTACTACAAAACAAATTATTTCGGCCCAAGAAACAGTTAGGCAGGTTTATATGGATGAGAAAATTGAAAATTACATTTTAAACTTAATCTTTGCAACCCGTTTCCCTGAGAATTATAAGCTAGATTCAATAAAGCCACTTATTAGCTTTGGAGCTTCACCAAGGGGCAGTATAAACCTTGCTACTGCTGCAAAATGCCACGCGTTTTTGAAGCACAGAGGTTATGTGATACCAGAGGATGTTAGAGCTGTTATTTTTGATGTCTTAAGACACCGTATAGGCTTGACTTATGAGGCTGAGGCAGAAAATGTAATTGCCGAAGATTTGATTACACAAATAATAAATGAAGTCGAAGTACCTTAAATTCATTTTCTAATTTGATACACCAAAGTACAAGATATAATGGATACAAAAGAGCTACTCAAAAAAGTTCGCAAGATTGAAATTAAGACTCGTCGCCTAAGCGATCATATTTTTGGCGGTGAATATCATTCTACATTCAAAGGACGAGGAATGACTTTTAGTGAGGTTAGACAATATCAGTTTGGTGATGATGTCAGAGCTATAGATTGGAATGTCACAGCAAGATATAATGAACCTTTTGTTAAAGTATTTGAAGAAGAACGGGAACTTACTTTAATGCTAGTTGTTGATGTAAGCGGTTCGGAAGCTTTTGGCACTCAAACTCAATTTAAAAGAGAGATTTTAACAGAAATTGCTGCAACTCTTGCTTTTTCTGCCTTACAAAACAATGATAAAGTCGGACTATTGCTGTTTTCGGATCAAGTAGAACTTTTTATTCCACCTAAAAAAGGAAGATCCCATGTGTTGAGAATTATAAGGGAATTATTAGAATTTAAGCCGCAGAGTTATAATACCAGTATTGGGAATGCTCTAGAATTTTTGTCTGGGATCTTAAAAAAGAAAGCAATAGTCTTCATGCTATCGGATTTTATCGACAAAGGATATGAAAAAACCTTAAGAATAGCAGCAAAAAAGCATGACTTAACTGGTATCCGAGTATACGATACTCTAGAAACAAAACTACCTAATTTAGGTATTTTACCTATTAGAGATTCTGAAACAGATTCCGTTAAGTGGATAAGTACCTTTTCAAAAAAGGTCAGAAATAATTATGAGAAACGATATAGGGAACATGTAGCGTCATATGAAGAATTATTCAGCAAAAATGGTGCAGGCCATCTTAGTTGTGGTGTTGAGGAAAGTTATGTAAAAAAACTCTTGGGGTATTTTAAAGCACGTATATAAATGATTAAAAAGTCATTTTCAATTTTAATTCTCTTAATTTCATCCTATTCTTGGGGACAAGAGAAAGGAATATTAACGGTTGCAATCGACTCAACATCAATTAAAATCGGAGAACAACTGAATTACATCCTACAAGTGAAGGCGGATAGTTCATCTCAAGTACTTTTTCCAGAAAAACCCATATTTGCACCTTTTGAACTTCTAGAAGCTTTTCCAGTAGATACTATTCGTTCTCAATCTCATTATTTATTTACTAAGAGATATGCTTTGATTCAATTTGATTCGGGCAATTATTTTTTACCCCAACAACAAGTTTTAGTAAATGGTTTTTCAAAAATTGCAAAGTTAATTCCCATTCGTGTTAATTCAGTTAAGGTTGATACAACTAAACAGAAACTTTTTGATATTAAACCGCTCCAAGAAGTAGAAAAAAACTATGATACACTAATTACTAATATTCTTTGGGGGTTGTTTTTCACCATTATAGTATCATGTATTTTGTATTATTATTTATTTCAAAAGAGGAGAAAAGAATTAAAGGAAAAGGAGCTTCTTCCTTTTGATCGAGCAATAGAAGAGTTAAAAGCCCTAGAAAACGAAAGATTAACTGAACAAGAAGAATTTAAAATTTACTACTCTAGATTAACAGATGTTGTTCGGCGGTATTTTGAGGAAGAAGCAAAAATTGATGCTCTGGAGAGCACTTCTGAAGAGCTATTAATAAAGCTGGAAATGAGAAAAGATTCAGGGACTTTAGATTTAGAACGTAAGACTTTGACTAGCCTTCAGAAAGTTCTTCAAAATGCTGATTTAGTCAAATTTGCTATGTCAATGCCAGAATATCGTATTGCTAATGAGGATAGAAAAGTAGTTGAAAAAGTAGTTATTCAAACTAAGGAAGCATTACCTGAACCAACAGAAGAAGAACTTCTCAAAAAAGCAGCTTATCAAGAATACATAGCAAAAAAACGAAGGAAAGAACAGTGGATCTGGGGACTTTCTGGTGCTGGGATTTTAGGGTTATTGGTTTTGGTAATAAGCATGTTGGTTTATGGTTATTATCCTGTAAGAGACACTTTATTTGCCTATCCAACAAAAAGCCTTTTTAGTGGTGGATGGATTATGAGTGAGTATGGAACTCCTCCACTAAAAATTGAAACTCCTGATGTGTTGGAGCGTGTTAAAAGACAAGAAAAGAGTATCCAGCAATTTACTTTGGGAACTTTTGATAGCCCATTTTATATTGACTTATTATTTGATTTTCCNATTAATAGATCNAAANAANCNGANGCACCAATTTCNAATTCNAAAAATAATGATTTAGAAAAAGGACAATNATTAGTTAATTCTATTATNTCTAATTTTGAATCNAANGGNGCAGTAAATATTCTAATTAAAAACGATGAGATANAACTACCTAGNGGAAACAACTGTAGCTAAAGTATTTGGCACATTNGATTANCTGAAAATNGGNTCTAGNNAGCGCGTNCGCTGTTCATTTAATTNTTTATTATTCACTTTTGAGCAAGGAAATATAATATTGACAATGATNTATGAAAAGGAGGATNGNTATNCACCACNNATNGAACANCGNATTATAAANAGTATAGAATTGATAAAAGAACTNTAATCTATGTTTGAAGGTATTTATTTTGCTAATCCAAATTATCTNTGGTTGTTATNACTNCTNCCNGCAGCNTTGGTTTGGCATNTNTTTACTTGGAGAAAGAAACAGGCNATTTTAAAAATGCCTAGTCTTTCTNGNTTTCAGGGAGCCTCATCTGNNTGGTCAAANGTTTACCCTTTTTTATTTATNATNAGATTAANGGNAATGGGTTTANTAATTCTNGCNATATCAAGGCCTCAAANAGTTGATNTCTCCACACGAACTAAGACTAANAAAGGGATTGATATNGTAATGGCTATTGATGTNTCTTCTAGTATGTTNTCTCAGGATTTNAAGCCTGATCGTCTTACAGCTCTTAAACGTGTTGCAGAAGCCTTTGTGGAAGATAGGGCNTCAGATAGNATAGGGCTNGTAGTTTATGCNGGAGAAAGNTATACAAAAACNCCTATTACAAGTGATAAAAGTATCGTTAAGNCTTCACTNAGAAANGTTTCTTATCAAGGNTTAATTGAGGATGGAACTGCTATTGGAATGGGATTAGCTACTTCGGTNAANCGATTAAAAGANAGTAGAGCNAAAAGTAAAATCATTATCCTGCTNACTGATGGNGTAAATAATTCAGGATTTATTGATCCTAAAATTGCAACAGAATTAGCAGTTGAATTTGGAATTAAAACNTACACNATNGGTCTTAGGAAGTAANGGGACTGCATTAGCTCCGGTNGNAGTNNTACCNNANGGAAAATTTAAATATGGCCTAACTAAAGTGGAAATTGATGAGGAACTTTTAAAGGAAATAGCAAATCAAACNGGAGGNATATACTTTCGTGCAACNGANAATAAAAAGCTTGAAGAAATATATGCNGAAATTAATAAGTTAGAAAAAACAGAAATTGAAGAATTTAAATANTATAATTACGAAGAAAAATANAGAATTTTAGTAATAATNGCNATAGGNTTAATTGCACTNGAATGGATTGGGAGAAATACTTTATTTAAAAGNTTTATTTNATGTATCAGATAGACGCATATGAGTATATATATTTNTTGGGGATANTNCCGNTATTATGGNTNTTCTATGGATTNTTNCTTCGTTGGAAAAGAAANACGCANGCATCCTTTGCNCCTCCTGAATTACTTAATCTGTTGAGTCCTAANCGNTCTAGNTTCAAACCTACTCTAAAAGTCATTTTATTGAGCTTTGTAATTCTGNTACTAATTTTNGGACTNATGAATCCNAAAATTGGAACACAATTGGAAACAGTTAAAAGAGAAGGNGTTGANATTGTATTTGCAATAGATGTTTCAAAAAGTATGTTNGCNGAAGATATCGCGCCGAATCGTATTGAAAAATCAAAACGTCTTGTATCAGCCATTTTAAATCAATTAGCAAGTGATCGTGTTGGGATTATAGCATATGCTGCTCAAGCTGTTCCTCAATTACCTATCACCACTGATTACGGGGCAGCAAAAATGTTTCTTCAAGGTCTAAACACCGATATGTTGTCTTCTCAGGGAACAGCACTTGATAGTGCAATCGACTTATCTGGAACATTTTTTGATGATAAAGATCAAACCAATCGTGTGATTTTTTTAATATCCGATGGAGAAGATCATTCTCAAGATGCGGAAAATGCTGCCTCAAGAGCTGCAAATCTTGGGATAAAGATATTTACCTTTGGTGTGGGGACGGATAAAGGAGCACCTATTCCACTTAAACGCAATGGAGTTATAGAATCCTATAAAAAAGATTTTGAAGGTGAAGTAGTCATAACTAAAAGAAACAAAGAAGTTTTAGAGTCTATAGCTAATGCAACTGAAGCATCTTATCAGGACGGAAATGATACGAAATTAGTTTTGGAATTTGTGTCTGAACAATTAAAAGCAATGGATAAAATGGAGTTTGAGGCCAAAAAATTTGTAAGTTACAAAGACCGTTTTCAAGCTTTTTTAATCGGGGCTTTAATTTTTCTTTTAATCGACCTATTTTTGTTCGAAACAAAAACAAAATGGGTACAAAAATTGAATCTATTCAATGAAAATGAAATTTAAACTATTTTATTTTTTAACAATACTTTACGTGTATTTTGGGTTTTCTCAAAAAGGGGAAATAACGAACTTTATATATGAAGGAAATAAAAATACTGAGAATGAAGCTTTTATAGAAGCAGAAAAGTCTTACAGAAAAGCACTTTCTTTGTCCCCTGAAAAAGGAGAGGCTCTTTACAATTTAGGGAATACACATTTCTTAGAAGAACAATATGATGAAGCTTCTCAACGATTTTTTCAAACACAAAAATTTGCAACTAATAAAGAAATAAAGCATCAAGCATTTCACAATATGGGTAACGTTTTTATGCAGAAGAAAGAATATCAAAAGGCTCTTGAAGCATATAAAAATGCTCTAAGAAATAATCCTGCAGATGATGAAACAAGGTATAATTATGCAATTGCCAAGGAGCTTTTAGAAAATGAAAAGCCCCCAGAGGAGCAGGAGCAAAACGATCAAAAAGAAAATGAAGATCAGAAGGATCAGCAGGAAAAAGATCAAAACAAAAATCAAGAAGGTGANCAAGAAAACAAAGATGAAAATGATCCTGAAAAAGAGGGGGATGATGGAGATCAAAATAAAGACGAAGGGGAACCAAAAAATGAGGGAGATAAGAATAATGATAAAAAAGAGAATCAGAAGAAAGAAAAGCCTCAAGATGAAAAACAAGTTCCCAAAAGAGGACAACTTTCTCCTGAACAAGTCCAAAGTTTATTGGAGGCAATGAATAACCAAGAAAAAGAAGTTCAAGATAAAGTTAATGCTAAAAAATTAAAAGGCACCCCTGTAAGGGGAAGGAAAGATTGGTAGTATGAAACAAAACTCTTTAATTAAATTTTTCTATTTTTTTTTCTCATTGGGATTATTTTTTCTACAAGGTCAAGTAACCTTTGACGCAAAAGTAAGCAAAAAGCGTCTGGGACTAAATGAGCGTTTACGTATTGATTTTGAAATGAATAAAAATGGGGATGATTTTAATCCTCCATCTTTCACAGATTTTCAGATTGTAAGTGGCCCTCAACAATCTGTAAGTAGGTCTTGGGTTAATGGAGTTCAGAGTTTTTCAAAAACTTATACATATTTTTTAATACCAAAAATAAAAGGAAAAATCACTATTACTCAAGCTGAAGTTTTAATTAATGGAGAAGTATATAAAACNTCACCTATTGAAATTGAGGTGACTTCTGCTGTAGAAAAACCAAATGACCCTAACAATATTGATAACATTATAGATGGTAATATTCATTTGGTAGCTGAAATTTCAAAAACTAAACCTTACTTAAATGAGGGCATTACAGTCATTTATAAGCTTTACTTTAGAAATCCAATTTCTATTTCTGATGTACAAGAATTAGAGTCTCCTTCCTATGGTGATTTTTGGAGCCATCTGATTAAAATTGGACGTGCAGAAATCAATATGAGAGGTTCCTTTAAAGGTGAACCCTACAATGAGGTAATTTGGAGAAAGGCAATACTTTATCCTCAAAAAACAGGAAATTTAAACTTGGAGCCATTAACCTTAAGCTTGAGTTTAAATGTACCAAGTAATCGAAAAGATTTATTTGGAAGACGAATTTTGACCCAGGCTCAAAAAACAATAACTACTGGTATTAATACAATTCGAGTGAAAGAACTTCCTTTAATTAACAAACCTGACAAATTTTCGGGAGCTGTAGGACAATTTGATTTTGATGTAATTTTAGATAAAGACGCATTAAAGGCAACTGAGTCTTTTCAAGCTAAAATAAAAGTTAAGGGAAATGGGAATTTAAAACTATTTAATTTACCATCAATAAATGTACCAAACACTCTGGAAGTCTATGAGCCTGAGCATAATGAAAATGTAAAAATCACAGTCTCAGGGATGCAAGGTTCAATTGAGGATAATTATACTATAGTACCACAATATCAGGGAAAATATCCTATACCACCATTACAGTTTTCCTATTTTGATCCTAAAACAGCTTCTTATCAAACCCTGAGATCTCAAGATCTCATAGTTGATGTTTTTGATGGGCCTAAAGCAGGAATTTTAAAAGTGAATCCAATTGTTTCAGAATCCAAACAAAATATTGAAACAAATGAAAATGCATTTAAATTCATAAAATTAAACACTAAACTTGAAGCTGTTAATCAAAAAATATTTTGGCTGAGTAATCGATTTTGGATATTATTATTTACACCAATTTTTATTCTAATTATAGCTTATTTATTAAAACTTTTTATTTTTGAGAATACAGAAGACATCTCAACCACAAAACAACGTAAGGCACAACAATTAGCCAGAAAATATTTGAGTTCTGCAAAAAAGGTTTTTGACGATCAGCCACTATTTTATGAAGCTCTTGAACGTGCACTACATAATTATTTAAAAGCCAAACTTAAAATAGAGACTACAGAACTGAGTAAACTAAAGATTGAAAGCTTATTATTAGAAAGAAAAGTAAAAAAACATACAGCATTAGATTACGTTAAAGTTATAGAAAATTGTGAATTGGCGAGATATGCACCAGTCTCTTCTGTTAATATTTCAGGAGATTTTGAAAAAGCAAGTAAACTTATTACAACAATTGATCGACAACTATGAATGAGGGATTAAGTTTTAATAAATATATTTTTATCAAGGGAATTACTTTTGTTCTTCTTATTAATTCTTTGAATCTTAAAGCTCAATCTAATAATGAATTATTCGAGCAGGGTAATTCTGCCTATAATGAAGGTAATTACGAGAAAGCTGTTACTCTTTATGAGCAAATATTAAATTTAGATCAACATAGTGCCGCCTTATATTTTAATCTAGGGAANTGCTATTATAGATTAAACCAAGTAGCGGAAAGTATTTATTATTTTGAAAAAGCAAAACAATTGTCACCAAGCGATAAGGATATAAATATCAACAGTACCTTTGCTAAAAATATGACTATTGACGCTATTGAATTACTGCCAGAGTCTCAATTGGAACAACTACAAAAAGGTATATTTAATATCTTTAGTTTCTCAATATGGGTAAAACTTACTATTATTTTAATCTGGATTAGCATCACTTTATTTTTAGGATATATTTTTTCAAAATCAGCTCAGCATAAACGCATTTTCTTCTTTTGTTCTTTAATCATTTTATTTTTTTTTATTGGAAGCCTTCTGATATCCTTTTCTATTGATCAAAGAGAGAAAAACTTAGATTACGCTATTTTATTTTCTAAAAAGATTGACACGTGGTCTGAACCTAATCAAAAGGGCGAGTTATTATTCACACTTCATGAAGGTACCAAAGTTCAACTTATTGACGAATTAGCTGAATGGAAAAAAATTAGAATTGCCAATGGTTCTGAAGGATGGTTAAAAAATGCTTATCTAAAAAGACTTAATAATAAAAATCAGTAAAAAAATTGTTGTTGTTGAATAGACTTTGATTTCATAACCCAACTAAATAAAAAATCACCTAATCTATCTAATAAATTATAACTGAGGGATTCATTTAATACTTTATCAGGTAATATTGTAATTATGTCGTTAATTCCATGACTTACTATAACTAAGACGCTCAAAATTATGCTCCATTTTATGAATCCAAAAAATCCACCTAAAATCCTATTTAACATTCCCAGAGCAATTATTTTTAATGTCTTAGTAATCATTTTAGCTAAAAGGGAAATAGAATAAACAATAATTATAAAAAGTATTATGAAACTTAAAGCCAGAANGATTCTAGGGTCCCATTCGATATATAAACCTAAGTTAACTTCTAAAACTTCAGCAAACTTAATAGAACCAATAATTCCTAAAACAATTGAAATTATTCCCGCAACTTCATTAATGAAGCCCTTTATAAATCCATTTATAAGACCCAATGAAAGAATAATCAGAACAGCAATGTCAATGATATTCATATCATTAATGTAAGGGTTTTACAGTGAAATAATGTATTTTTTATACTATTAATATAAAAAAGTAATAAAAGATTTAACCTTAATAATTTATAAAAATTAATTCAGAAGAATTAATCAATTATTTTTGAAATTTAAGAATACTTCAAATAGAAGTATGTAATTCGCTAAAACTACTTTATTTTTACAAGATGATTGAAAGAGTGAAAAAACATTTTAATGAAGTTGAAAACTTTACAAGTTCAGATATAAAAAAGATTGAAGAATTTAGACTAAGCTATGCTGGAAAAAAAGGAATACTAAATGACCTTTTTGCAGCCTTCAAAGATGTTCCTTCAAAACAGAAAAAGACTTTTGGGAAAGAACTCAATAAATTAAAACAATTAGTCAATAAAAAAGTAAAGGATCTTAAGTCTAAATCCAAAACATTTTCTAGTAAAATAAAAATCAATGATACAAGTAGAACAGCTTTCCCAATCCGAACAGGGAATCGTCATCCCATATCCATAGTAAAAAATAAAATTATCGAGATATTTTCTCAAATTGGATTTAGTATTTCTGAAGGGCCAGAAATTGAAGATGATTGGCACAACTTTTCTGCATTAAACCTCCCTTTACATCACCCAGCAAGAGACATGCAGGATACTTTTTTTATTCAAACTGATCCAGATGTTCTTTTACGAACTCATACCTCTTCCGTACAAGTCCGTCATATGGAAAAAAATCAACCACCAATAAGAACTATTTCACCTGGACGGGTCTATAGAAATGAAGCAATCTCTTCACGAGCTCATTGCATTTTTCACCAAGTCGAGGGTTTATATATTGCTAAAGATGTCTCTTTTGCTGACCTCAAGCAAACTTTAAAGTATTTTACGGAAGCATTATTTGGGAATTCAGAAATTCGTTTAAGACCCTCTTACTTTCCATTTACGGAGCCAAGTGCTGAAGTAGACATTTATTGGGGTTTAGAAACAGAGACAGATTATAGAATAACAAAAGGTACAGGTTGGTTAGAAATTATGGGCTGTGGAATGGTAGATCCTAATGTTCTTAAAAATTGTGAGATCAATTCTGATGAATATTCAGGTTTTGCGTTCGGAATGGGAATTGAAAGGATTGCAATGTTACTCTATCAGGTAAGTGATATTCGCTTGTTCTTTGAAAATGATGTTCGTTTTTTAAATCAGTTTAAACCAACAATCTAATTCGTCAATTTATTTGATAACCCTCATCTTATTTTACCACTTGTAAGTCTCAAATCTTTTAAAAATATCCTAATCTTATAGCTAGGGTCAGGATTGAATTTTCTTTTATTTAAATACTTTAAAAAAACTTAATTTTATACTACCAAATAATTTTAAATCAAAGTATTCAGTGGGATTATCTTTAATAAAAGTATTAACCCTAAACTATAAAAAAGTGCAATCCTAAAAAACTTTTTTGAAGATATATTTTGTCTTTTATGCATTGACCATCCGATCGAAATTATTACAATTGCCAAGATATTAATTATAGGATTTTCCAATAAATATAGTCTGCTTTCGGAATTTTTTATTATTACCATTCCCATAGAAACCCATTGGTAAAACCTTGGAGAGATAAAATATAAAACTAAGCCAATCAAGAGTTGAATATGAGAAAAAATGAGTCCAAATAGACTTAACCTAAGATCAATTACTTCAAAATCTTTCCCAAAGACTCTTCCAAAAATAGAATTTAAAATTGCGACTATAAGCATTATTAAAACAAAAATGGTCCAATATGAATGAACGGTTTTAATTATAGCATACATATATTAATTTTTTTGTAAAAAATACCTAATTTTCCATAAAATACATACCAATGTACAAGATTAAGAAAGACAACCTTTTAAACTCTATCTATAATCAAAATAAAAGCTTATTTTAAATAATAATAATTGGTTATATGAATAAATTAATCTTTTTAACACTTTTTATTTTTCTGGGTTGTAGAGAAACGCCTAAAACAAAAGTCGAAACTTCCACTATGGGCATTGTTATTCATGGGGGTGCAGGGACCATTTTAAAAAAAAATATGACTCTCGAAAAAGAACAGGAATATCGAGCTGTACTAACAAAAGCTATTATGGTTGGATATAATATTCTAAAATCAGGGGGAACAAGCCAAGAGGCTGTAGAAAAAACTATCCATGTCATGGAAGATTCACCATTATTTAATGCTGGTAAAGGAGCTGTATTAAATTCCAATGCTTCTATCGAATTAGATGCATCTTTTATGGATGGCGAGTCATTGGATGCAGGAGCAATTTCTGGAGTTAGAACGATAAAAAATCCTATTTCTGCAGCAATAAAAGTTATGGAGGCTTCCCCTCATGTAATGTTATCGGGTCTAGGTGCCGAAACTTTTGCAAATGAAAATGGATTAGAAATTGTAACCCCTGAATATTTTTTTACAGAAAGAAGAATTAATTCACTAAAGCGTGTTCAAGAAGCGGCAGCTTTAAAAGAGACTACAATGTTAACAGAAGAGATCAAATTTCTTCATCTTCAACGATATGGAACTGTGGGATGTGCTGCACTTGATTTATCTGGGAATCTAGCTGCAGGTACATCTACGGGAGGCATGACAAACAAAAAATGGAACCGAATTGGAGATGCCCCAATTATTGGAGCAGGGACATATGCTAATAATGCAACTTGTGCAATTTCTGCAACAGGATGGGGTGAATTTTTTATTCGTTCAGTAGTTGCTCACGATATTTCAGCTCTTATGGAGTACAAAGGGTTTTCTATCCAAGAGGCAGCACATGAGGTGATACATAATAAAGTTGCTAAACTTGGCGGAGATGGAGGTGTAGTTGGAATTGACTTCAATGGAAATATTATGATGGAGATGAATACTCCAGGGATGTATCGTGCACAAATTGATGCATCTGGGAAATTACAAGTTAAGATCTATAAGGACGAATGAAGTCAAAACTTTAAAAATTAATTTTCTCTAATTATCTTAATGATATTGGAAAACTTACCTATTAAAACTAAAAGAAAAATCATTCATATTGACATGGATGCTTTTTATGCTTCTGTAGAACAATTAGATCATCCTCATCTACGGGGGCTAGCTATTGCCATAGGCGGTAGTGGTTCTCGAGGAGTTGTAACTGCAGCAAGTTATGAAGCGAGAAGTTTTGGAGTTCGAAGCGCTATGAGTGGAATTACTGCAAAAAAACTATGCCCACAATTGATTTTTGCTAAACCACGATTTGAAAGATATAAACAAATCTCTGACCAAATACGGACGATTTTTCTGGAATACACCTCAATGGTGGAACCCCTTTCTTTAGATGAGGCTTTCCTGGATGTTTCTGATTACCCGTCAGCTACTCTTATTGCTGAAGAAATAAGAGCAAAAATAAAAGACAAGATAGGATTGACTGCTTCAGCAGGGATATCAATTAATAAGTTTTTATCTAAAATTGCAAGTGATTGGAATAAACCTGATGGCCAAAAAACACTTCCCCCAGAGGAAGTGCTTGAGTTTTTAGAGTCTTTGGATGTTAAAAAGTTTCATGGGATTGGAAAAAAAACTAAACAAAAAATGTACCAACTTGGTATTTTCACAGGTAAAGATCTAAAAGAAAAAACAGAAGCCTATTTGACTGAATATTTTGGTAAAGCAGGGAGACATTATTATAAAGTTGTTAGAGGTATTCATGACAGTCCTGTAAAACCTGAGAAAACTCCAAAATCTGTCGGTATAGAAAGGACATTTGAAAAAAACTTGAGTAGCGAACTTTTCCTTGAAGAGGAATTAAAAAGTTTATCAGAATATTTAGAAATAAGACTGTTAAAGAATAAATTAGCTGGAAAAACGATTACGGTGAAGATTAAATATAGTGACTTCAATCAACAAACAAGAAGTAAAACAGGTAGCTTATATTTATCAAATAAAGATTTAATATTCAAAAAAGCAAAGAAGTTACTTTATCAAGAGAAGCTATCTAATTCTGTCAGATTGATAGGAATATCTGTTTCTAATTTAAACACTTTAAAAAGAGAAAATAAAGTCAAAAACTTGATGGGTATAGCTCAGTTAAGTCTTCCTTTTTAGATGATAGAAACACGCATGGTATTAACCATTCCTTTAGATTTGATTGGCATTGCAGTCAAGTTGATCACAAAGTCCTCTTTTTCTACGTATCCTTTCTCTAAAGCAAGATCATTTATTTCTTCTACCGTTTTATCGGTACTATTCAAATTATTATAGTAAAACGTTTTAACTCCCCATAATAAACTTAATTGATTAAGAATTTTTTTATTAGATGTAAATACCAGAACATTTGACTGAGGTCGCCAAGCTGAAATTTGAAATGCAGTGTATCCACTATTAGTTAAAGTACTTATGGCTTTTGCAGAAATATCATTTGCTAAGTGAGCCGCATGATAGCAGATTGATTTTGTGATAAATCTTTTTGTACGAATTTTTGGTGGATTTTTAGAAACATTAATTAATTCAGAGTTTTCCACAGAAATTAAAATATCTGCTACTGTATTAATTACCTCTACTGGATAGTTTCCAACAGAAGTTTCACCAGAAAGCATGACAGCATCAGCCCCATCCATGACAGAATTAGCAACGTCATTTACTTCTGCGCGTGTAGGAGTTAAGCTTTTAATCATACTCTCCATCATCTGAGTGGCAATTATGATTGGAATTCGAGATTTTTTTGCTAAGTGAACTAAGCGTTTCTGAATTAAAGGGACTTCTTGAGCTGGAATTTCAACCCCTAGATCACCTCGTGCGACCATCAATCCATCTGAGTAAGCAATTATTTTTTCTATGTTGTCAATTGCTTCTGGTTTTTCAATTTTAGCTATAATGGGAATTTTACGATCGACATGTTTTGCCATTAAATTTTGTAGATCAATAATATCTTGACTAAAACGAACAAATGAAAGTGCAATCCAATCAATATCCTGAGAAAACATAAACTCAGCATCTTTAATATCTTTATCAGTTAATGCAGGAAGTGAGATATTCGTATTTGGAAGATTTACTCCTTTATTGGATTTAAGTGGACCTCCCTGTATTACTTTTGTTTTAACCTCGTTTAATTTATTAGTAGAAACAACCTCAAAAATTAATTTACCGTCATCTAATAAAATTTTTTCCCCTTTAGAGACATCTTTAGGGAAGTTTTTGTAATTCATGTAAGCCCTTTGAGAATCACCTAAAAAGTTTTCATCAGTAGAAAAAAGTACTCGATCTCCAGGATTTACAGATGAATCTTCTTTGATCTTTCCTACCCTCAATTTTGGACCTTGTAGATCCCCTAAAATAGCTGTATTAGTGTTAAGCTTTTGATCTACAATTCTAATCATTTTTATGCTTTCCGTCACATTGGAATAATCTGCATGAGAAAAGTTTATGCGGAAAACATTTACACCTGCAAGAATCATTTTTTCAACTACCTCTTCAGAGGAGATTGCAGGGCCCAATGTTGCAACAATTTTTGTCTTTTTAATTAGATCCATTAATCAAATATTAGATTCATTGGGGTTTTTATTTCATTTGAAGAAATACAATATGTCATAGACACCACAGGCCACTTTTTTAATTCAACTTTAATAATCTTTATTATTTCGGGACAGGTTGATTTTATGAAAAAATCAACTTGTTTAAATTTAGGTAATAAATATACTTTTTTTCTTTCTGGTAGTTGAAATAAAGTATTGATATTTAAAAAATCACCTTTGCTTTCCTTGCTAAATTTATTTGATATTAGCTGGCATTTTTTGCCACCAAATAAATCTTGCCATTCAAATAATTGAAAAAATCCCTCTTGATTTTCATTTTTAATGTCTTTTTTTGAACGGCTAAGCAATAAAGGGCTTTTTTGATTTATATAAAAGGCAAGTTTATGAGCTTCTAATAATGTATGAATCGCTAGGTAATATTCTTTTACTGAATCTTCTTCTATTTCAAGATGGTATAACCTTTTAGCCATATTAATAATGCATAGATCTAGAGTTTAATTTTAAGATGCTTGAAGCAATTTTTGAAGCTTTTTCCTCTGCCTTTTTCTTTGACTTAGCTTTTGACTCAGATAATAATTTTTTATCTAAAAAAATTTGAGTAGAGTACTCAATTTTTTTCTTTATTGCTTCAGCCTCACGAGTAACAAACTCAATATTTTTTTTTTCTTTTTGCCCCCATTCAATTAAAATTGCTTTAAAGCTCAATATTAAAGAGTCTAAATCATCTATATTAATATTAGGTACAATGATTTTTTTTAAGACATAGTTCTTAGTTTTCAAGTATCCTAAATCAATAAAGATTGCTCCAATAAAGGATTCTAAAAGGTTACCATGAATGTCGTCTCCAAAGTAATTTTGATTATTTGATACTTCTAATAATTCGATAAGATTCATATTCTTACCAATTTGATTTAATTTAGTTCTACTAACAATTTTAGCACGAAACTTAGTTAATGTTCCTTCCTTTGCTTTGGGAAAGTAATCATATAAATATTCTGCAATGATTGTTGTTAATAACGCATCTCCAAGAAATTCCAAACGTTCAAAGTTGATTGCCTTTCCATCTGAGTCTTTCAAATTCATGGAACTATGCGTAAATGCTTCTTTATAAATATGCTTATTAGATATTTTTAACCCTATTTTTTTTTGGATTTTATTAAAAAAATTCCCCTGGTTTCCTGTTTTTTGACTTCGAAAGAAATTAAAGATTTTCACTCTTTTAATTTACTCTATTTTTTTAAATAATACGCATGCATTGTGACCTCCAAAACCAAATGTATTTGACATAGCAACGTTTACTTTTCTTTCTTGAGCTTTTCCAAATGTGAAATTGATTTTTTGATCAATATTTTCATCTGGAGTCTTATGATTAATTGTTGGAGGGATGACACTATGTTTGATCGCCATAATAGAAGCTATCGCTTCTACAGCACCTGCTGCTCCTAAAAGATGACCGGTCATTGATTTAGTTGAATTTATATTCATTTTATAAGCGTGATCACCAAATACTTTTATAATTGCATTTGACTCAGCAACATCACCAAGGGGAGTTGAAGTACCATGCATGTTGATTGTATCCACCTCAGTAATGTTAATTTCTGCATCTCTAAGACAGTTTTCCATCACTTTTATTGCTCCAAGTCCTTCGGGGTGCGGTGCAGTCATGTGATGAGCATCTGCAGATAATCCACCTCCTGCTATTTCAGCATAGATTGTTGCACCTCGATTTACAGCATGTTCATAAGACTCTAAAATTAGAGCACCTGCACCTTCACCCAGAACAAATCCATCTCGATCTTTATCAAAAGGGCGCGAGGCTGAGGTAGGATCATCATTTCTCTTAGAGAGAGCATGCATTGCATTAAAACCACCTATCCCTGCTTTAGTCACAGCAGCTTCAGATCCTCCAGTTACCATTACGTCAACATATCCCAACCGAATATAATTTAGAGCATCAATCATTGCATTTGAAGCTGAAGCACATGCTGAAACAGTTGCAAAGTTAGGACCCTTAAAACCATATTTCATAGAGATAAGACCCGGAGCAATATCAGCGATCATTTTAGGGATAAAAAAAGGATTGAATCTTGGATTTTCTTTTCCAGCAGCAAAGTTGAGAACTTCATTCTGAAAAGTTTCTAAACCACCAATTCCAGCGCCCCAAATTACACCAACACGGTCTTTATCAATTGATTCTGTAGAGAGCTGAGAATCCTCTATAGCTTCTGTAGCAGAAATCAATGCATATTGAGCAAAGCGATCATATTTTCTAGCTTCTTTTCGATCGAAATAATTTANTGNATCATAGTTTTTAAGTTCACAAGCAAATTGTGTTTTAAATAAGGAAGGGTCAAAGTAAGTAATTGGGGCCGCTCCACTNGTTNCAGANAANAGNCCCTCCCAATAAGATGNGAGGGTATTTCCAATTGGCGTAAGGGCCCCNAATCCGGTAACAACTACACGTCTTGGTTTCATGNNACTTATTTANTCNACTTGTTCAATNAATTTGATAGCTTGGCCAACNGTGGCNATATTTTCNGCTTGGTCGTCNGGAATTTGAAGNTCAAATTCTTTTTCGAATTCCATAATTAATTCTACGGTATCCAGTGAGTCTGCACCNANGTCATTNGTGAAGCTTGCTTCATCTACAACTTCNTTTTCATCCACACCTAGTTTATCAACTATTATGGCNTTTACTCTTGAGGAAATATCTGACATAATTAATTTAAGTTTAAATTTTGTTTGTCAACAAAAATATAAAACTTTAAAGGAATTAGAACATTTGACATTGAATAATAAACTTAATTTTAACTAATTTTAATACTATTAATTATTTAATTAGNTCCGTTGCTAAGGTTATAAGTACAAATGAAAAAAAAAATTATCATGCTTGCTTCAGGAAATGGATCAAACGTAGAGAATATTTGCCGGTATTTTCAAAAAAGTAAAGATATCGAAGTTTCAGGAGTATTTACAAATAATCCAAATGNATATCTTATTAAACGCCTGATTCCTTTTGAGATTGAAGTAGAAGTCTTTGGAAGAATAGCTTTTATAAATGGGGAATTACTTGAGAAAATTAAATCAAAACAACCGGATTTAATTGTTTTAGCAGGGTTTTTATGGAAAATTGGACTTGATTGGTTAGAGTTGTTTCCAAACAATATAATTAATATTCATCCAGCTCTTTTACCTATGTATGGTGGTAAAGGGATGTATGGGCATCGAGTGCATCAAGAAGTTAAGAAAAATCATGAAAAAGAAACAGGAATTACTATTCATTATGTAAATGAAGCCTATGATAAGGGGCAAATAATTTTTCAAGCAAAAGTAAATTTAAATGAAAAGGATACACCAGATATTATTGCCTCTAAAGTAAAAAATTTGGAGTATGCTAATTTTCCTAAAGTTATTCAAAGTCTGTTATTTAATAGTTCCAATTGAAATCTAAAGCAGTAAATATTTATACAGATGGATCTTCACTTGGGAATCCGGGACCAGGTGGCTATGGNATTATATTAGAATGGGTTGGAATGTCTCATGTAAAAGAATTTTCGGGAGGCTTCGCTCGAACTACAAATAACCGTATGGAATTATTAGCCGTAATAATAGGGCTAGAGTTAATTAAAAAATCAGGAATGGAAGTGGTTGTATATTCAGATTCTAAATATGTGGTTGATGCGATAGAAAAAAATTGGATATATAATTGGGAACAAAAAAACTTTCAGGGGAAAAAGAATGTTGATCTTTGGAAAAGATTTATAAAAATATATAAAAACCATAGAGTACATTTCGAATGGATTAAAGGACATAATAAGCATCCCCAAAATGAACGCTGTGATAGGATGGCAGTTAACGCGGCAAAGGGNAAAAATTTACCTTTAGATGTTAATTTTGAGAAAACTGAAAATGACTCTTCTAAAGTTTGAAAATTGTTTACACTCTTTGATAAATGTTTCTTATAAAATATGAAAAGGGACTTAGAGTTTTTTATTTTTGTATTATGAATAACAAACTTTTGGTTATTGGAACTATAGCTTATGATGCCATTGAATCGCCTTTTGGAAAAACAGGAAAAATTTTAGGTGGATGTGCAACATATATTGGTCTTGCAGCCTCACTATTTGAAACTCACTGCGGGTTAATTTCTGTTATTGGCAGCGACTTTAAGTCAGAGTACATAGATCTCTTAAAAGGCAAAAAATTAGATCTCTCTGGAGTTNAATATATCCCAGGAGAAAAAACTTTTTTTTGGAGTGGGAAATATCACAATGATTTGAATTTAAGGACCACATTAGATACTCAACTTAACGTTTTGACAAAATTTAAGCCTAANGTGCCTGATAATTTTAAAGATTCTAGTATCGTTCTTTTAGGAAATTTAGACCCAAATTTGCAAGCAGAAGTTTTGAATCAAATTGAAGATCCTAANTTAGTTATAATGGATACCATGAACTTTTGGATTGATAGCTACAGAGAAAAATTAGATGAAGTAATTTCAAGAGTCGATGTATTCTCTCTAAATGACGAAGAAGCTCGTCAAATAACTGGTTCCCATTCGCTTGTTGAAGCAGCACAGAAATTACAAACNATGGGTCCAACTTATATTATTATAAAAAAAGGAGAANACGGCGCTTTACTTTTTAATGAGGAAAAAATATTTTGCGCCCCAGCTCTTCCCCTGAAAGATGTTTTTGATCCAACTGGTGCAGGAGATAGTTTTATTGGAGGTTTTGCAGGCTATTTGTCCCAATCTGGAAGAATCACATTTGAAGAGATGAAAACAGCTACAATTATGGGTTCAGCAATGGCATCTTTTACAGTACAAAAATTTGGAACTGAATCCTTAGAGCAATTAACTAATGAAAGACTCCAACAACGTATAAAAGCATTTAAATCACTAACAGAATTTTAAATAGAATTAACATAATACTTAATTATACTCATGAGCGATCCAATCAAGCATGAATGTGGAATTGCACTTTTACAACTTAAAAAGCCCTTATCCTTTTATAAGGAAAAATATGGAACAGCACTTTACGGGATAAATAAGATGTATTTGTTAATGGAAAAACAACATAACCGAGGTCAAGACGGAGCAGGTTTTGCAAGCATAAAATATGATATTTCACCTGGCCAGAGATATATCAGTCGAGTTCGTTCAGCAAAGTCTGAACCTATTCAAAATATTTTTAAAATTATTAATAAACGTATACAAAAGCAGCTAGAATTTACTCCAAATCTTTTGAACAATCCAGAGCAATTAAAAAAGCAAGTGCCTTATGTAGGGGAGCTTATGATAGGACATGTTCGCTACGGGACTTTTGGTAAAAATAGTATAGAAAGCGTTCACCCATTTTTAAGGCAAAATAATTGGATGCACAGGAATC
Organism: Flavobacteriaceae bacterium TMED179; assembly: GCA_002169865.1. GTDB lineage: Bacteria > Bacteroidota > Bacteroidia > Flavobacteriales > Flavobacteriaceae > MS024-2A. The sequence goes on from NHIC01000007.1 coordinate 109,218, forward strand.
TAATTTTAGCTGGAAACTTCAATTTAACAAATGTGAACCAGCTTTTCAACAACCTTTTAGAACTTGGACAGCATCCAAAGGAACAAGCTGATACAGTTACAATAATGGAAAAAATTGGACATTTTTTAGATGACGCTGTGTCAAAAATTTATAAGGATTTACGTAATGAGGGCTATACAAAAGCTGAAGCATCGCCACTAATCGCAGAACGTTTAAAACTTTCTAAAATCTTACGAAAAGCGTCAAAAAACTGGGATGGAGGTTACGTTGTTGCGGGCTTATTAGGTCATGGAGATTCTTTTGTATTACGAGATCCTATAGGAATTCGTCCGGCATATTATTATTCTGATGAAGAAATAGTAGTAGTTGCTTCTGAGCGTCCTGTAATTCAAACGGTATTTAATGTTTCTTATGAAAAGATTATAGAACTAGAACCTGGACATGCCTTGATCACAAAAAAAGGTGGAGAAACAATGATTAAGCAAATTCTTGAAAAACAGAAAAAAAAGGCATGTTCATTTGAGAGAATCTATTTTTCTAGAGGAGGAGATACCGAAATTTATAAAGAGCGAAAAAATTTAGGAAAAGCACTTTTTCCACAAGTACATAAATCAATTAAGGGAGATTTGGAGAATACAGTTTTTTCTTTTATACCAAACACAGCCGAAACATCATTTTACGGAATGATAGGAGCTGTTCAAGATCATGTAAAGAAAATTCTTACAGAAAAATTAAATAATTCAAAAGGACCAGATATAGAAAAAATTATTAAAATGCTCAATCTAAAGCCTAGAATTGAAAAGATTGCTATTAAAGATGCGAAACTACGAACTTTTATAACTGAAGATAATAATCGTGAAGACCTGGTAGCTCATGTGTACGATATCACATATGGTGTCGTTCGTAAAACTGATAACTTGGTTATTATTGACGATAGTATTGTTAGAGGCACTACTTTACAAAAAAGTATCTTAAGAATGTTGGATCGTTTGGGGCCAAAAAAAATTATTGTGGTCTCTAGTGCACCACAAATTCGATATCCAGATTGCTATGGTATAGATATGGCAAAGCTCGAAGATTTTATAGCCTTTCGCGCAGCTTTGGCTTTACATGATGACAATGGTACTAAAGAAAAACTAATCGATGAGATCTACCAAAAATGTCTTACGAGTATTGAGGATGATATAGAAATTCCTCCTAATTACGTTAAGGCGATTTATGATCCATTTAAAGATGAAGAAATTTCAAAAAAAATAGCTCAAATCTTAAAATTTGATAATATCAAAGCAGAGATTGAAGTTATATTTCAAACAGTTGAAGGATTACATATGGCTTGTCCTGCAAATCTTGGGGACTGGTATTTTACAGGAGACTATCCAACTCCCGGTGGTTGTAAAGTAGTTAATAGGGCTTTTATCAATTTTGTGGAAAACAACAACAAAAGAGCTTATTAAGCTTTTATCGAAAAAATAATAAATCAAAGGAGAAGTGATTAATCACTTTAATTAACAAAAGATTAAACTCCAGCAATAAATAATTCACTCACCTTTGACCAATTAACAACATTAAAAAAAGCATTAATATAATCAGGCCTCCTGTTTTGATAGTTAAGATAATATGCGTGTTCCCAAACATCAATTCCTAAAATTGGAATACCATCACAACTAATCCCAGGCATCAATGGATTATCTTGATTAGCAGTTTTACAAACTTCTAAAGACCCATTTTTTTGTAAGCAAAGCCATGCCCAACCAGAGCCAAATTGAGTAGCTGCAGCTTTGGCAAATTCTGTTTTAAAAGTATCGAAAGATCCAAAGGCCTCATTAATAGCATTAGCTAAATCTCCTGAGGGTAATCCTCCACCATCGGGTGACATTATTTCCCAAAATAAACAGTGATTATAAAAACCTCCTCCATTATTTCGGACAATCTTATTTTCCATATCAAGCCCTTTAAGGATTTCCTCAATAGTTTGGTTTGCCAGTGGAGTATTTGAAATAGCGTTATTGAGATTTGTGGTATATCCATTGTGATGCTTGCCATGGTGAATCTCCATGGTAAGAGCATCTATATTTGGTTCTAATGCATCATAGGCATAGGATAGAGTGGGTAATTCAAAAGCCATAATTATAGTTTAAGTTTTTACAAAAATAAAATTTCTTTTTTTATTAAAAGACAAAGTTCTTAAAAGCATTACATTTAGTAGTGTTTTTTTAAATATTTTTGAATAAAAATAGTTTCCATATAATCAATGCATCAGCAGGGGCAGGGAAAACCCACAGTTTGGTTTTGGAGTACTTAAAGATCCTATTAAAAGACGTATCATCTAGATCACTTCGGAGTTTATTAGCTCTAACTTTTACTAATAAAGCTGTAAGTGAGATGAAATCTAGAATTCTCAAAACTTTACTTTCTCTTTCAAAACTGCCCTCAGAGGAAACACATATTACTACCAATTTATGTGATATCTTAAATATTTCCGAAAAAGAACTTTCGTTGAGATCTTATCAGATGCTAAGAATGATACTTCTAGAATATGCTAGTTTTGATGTAATTACTTTGGACAAGTTTAACCACAGGCTGGTTCGAGCTTTTGCCAAAGAATTTCAACTTCCTCATCGATTTGAAATTGTAATAGATCCCTCAGATTTACTCGATGAAACCGTTAACTCGATAATTGATGGGGTAGGAGAAGATAAAATACTTTCTAGATTATTATTGGACTTTAGTATTGACAAAGTTTTAAATGATAAAGATTGGGATGTTAAGAAAGATTTAGATGATTTTGTTAGACTATTATTAAATGAAAATGATCGTAGACCTATCAACAGTATTAAAAATAAAACCTTTAAAACATTACAATCTGATAAAAGTTTATTAGAAATGGAATTAGTAAAAACAAAAAAAGCTGCTATAGAATATGCAGAGAATGCATTATCATTTTTAACAAAGAAGGGCTTAGAACCAAAAGATTTTACACGAAGTCAACTTCACAAACACTTTCAGGATGTTAGTAATCAATATTTTTTTAATCTTTATGACAATCAATTAGAAGCTGCTTTATTAGGAGAAAAATCTCTATATAATAAAACTTTATCAAAGGAGAAGAAGTGTCTAATTGAAGAAGTTCTTCCTCAAATTCGATATTTTTTTTATCAGATCAAAGATTATATTGGGGCTTATTTAGTAATTGAGCAAACACTTAAATCATGGACTCCAAGAATGTTACTTCAAAAAATGGAAAAGCAACTAGATGTCCTGCAGAAAGAAAAAGAAATTCGACTATTAGGTGAATTTAATTCAAAAATCAGTCGTTTAGTTAAACATCAACCTGTACCATTTATTTATGAACGCCTGGGAGGACGGTATCAACACTTTTTTCTAGATGAATTCCAAGATACTTCTGAATTACAATGGGAAAATCTAATACCACTTGTGGCAAATGCATTAGAAAGTCAAGATTTATCAGGAGCTAATGGATCACTTCATTTAGTCGGTGATCCTAAGCAAGCAATATACAGATGGAGGGGTGGAAATATGGAACAATTTATAGATTTAATTAATAAATCAAAAAACCCATTTCATATTGAAGCAGAAATTTTTTCTTTAAATAAAAATTTTAGATCAGGTGAGGAAATTGTGTCATTTAATAATGATTTTTTCTTATTTATCTCAAAGTATTTTAATATAGAAAAGTATCAAAATATTTATGGAGAAGAAAGTCAGCAAAAAGCTCAAAAGAAGGGAGGCTATCTATGTGTAGAAACAATTCCTAATGGAGGTAAAGATATTACTACGCCATTGTATATATCAAAAACTCTAACTTTTGTTAGTAAAATAATATCTCATGGTTATTTAAAGAGTGATATTGCAATTTTAGTGAGAAAAAAAGAACAAGCAGAAGAAATAGGAAAAGCATTAGCTCAAGCAAATTATAACTCTGTTTCCTCCGATTCTTTAATGGTTTCGCAGTCAAAACAAGTGCAATTCATCATTGCATTTTTAAAATTGAGTCAATATCCTAGTAAAATGGAATACCATAAACTCATTTTAGATTTTTTATGGGAAACAAGGGGAAAAGATGATGAAAAGTATCATGAGTTTGCTTTGAAGAATCTTCAACTCAAAACTTTATCTTTTTTAAAAGCCTTAGAAGTTTATTTTGATTTTACTTTTAAAATGGAATATTTACAAAAACTTTCTCTTTTTGATGCAGTAAATTACATTCTTTCATGTTTCCCAAAAATTGATCCTAACGATGCATATGTTCATTTTTTTGTAGAAGATGTTTATGAGTTTTCAAAGACAAATTCCTCATCTGTAAACTCATACCTTGGTTATTGGGAGCATAATTCAGAGCAGTCAAGGATTGCTATGTCTGACAGACTCGAAGCTATAAAATTGATGACGATTCATCAAGCAAAAGGACTTGAGTTTCCAATAGTTATTTTACCTTTTATGGATACTCCAATGTATCCTGCTATAACTGAAAAAATTTGGTATCCATTTCGTGAGGGAAAATTAGAAAATATTAAATGGGGTTGGTTTAATTTCTCAAAGGAATTAAGACACTATGGTTTTGAAGGTATAAAACTCTATAACAATTACCGTTTGAATCAGCAGTTAGATGCTTTCAATGTACTTTATGTTGCTCTAACAAGGTCTGTTGAGGCATTGTTTATAATTACTCAAGAGGTAAATACTGGAGATAAAACTTATGCGCACTGGTTTAAAAATTATATTGAGCTTCAAGGGAAAACATTAGATAATTTAAATCCATACGAACGAGGAGTTCTACCTCTAAAAAAACAAATTAAATCAAATAATATTGATAATAAATCAAAAAAATGGGATCTAAATTTACCACTGATCTCATCTTGGGAGAGTCGAGTTATTTTAGATTTTTACAGTAAAGATAGAATTCGTGATGCAAGGGATTGGGGAGTTTTAATTCATAACATTCTAGCAAAAGTTACTACTAGAGATTTGATACCAGAAGTAATTCAAAATGCTGTAAAAGAAGAAACCCTCTTAGAAAGTTATAAAGATTCAGTAGAGGAAAAAATTTGGGAAATTGTTAAACATCCTATACTTAAGAGATTTTTTAATGGAGGTGAGCTTGTTATGTGTGAAAAGGACCTTTTGATTCCAAATGGTCCTACTTTAAGACCTGACCGAATAAATTTTTCAAATAATGGTAAAACAAGTGTGTTGGACTATAAAACTGGTAATCCAAAAAAAGATGATATTGGGCAAATCAAAAAATATGAGTTGGTTTTAAATGATATGGGATACGATGATGTCGATATTTATCTAGTTTATATTAATCTAGAAATTGAAGTTATTAAAATTGATTGATTTTTAAAATTTAGATATGCAAACTTTTTTAGATGATGTAGCTAAAAAAATTCTTTCCTCCCATTTTGAAATGGATGAGATAAAGATTATTGTTCCTAATATAAGATCTATTAATTTTTTAAAGACATCTTTAAAAAAATTTATTGATCGGCCATTTTTATCTCCAGAAATAATCAGCATTTCTGAATTTATAGCTGAGCTCTCTGGAATATCTTCAATTCAAAAAATAGATTTACTAATTTCTTTTTATGACGTATATAAAAAGCTAACCCCAAAAGAAAAATTAGAATCTTTTAATCAGTTTTTTAGCTGGGCACCATTACTACTCCGAGAGTTTAATGAAATAGATAACCAGCTCATAAACACAGAGGAGCTTTTTAGCTTTATCAGGGCTATTGAATCAATTGAATTTTGGGGGGTACCTGATAAAGGAGAGGAAAATAAAAATCATATTAAAAGAGAAGAAAAGTTGGCCGAGTATTATAATGCACTCTATGCGGCATTGATGAAAAAACAAAAGGGCTATTCTGGTTTACAATCTAGAGAAGCACTTGAAAATCTCGCATTTTACTCAGCACAAGAAATTCCACATCACTTTTTTATTGGTTTCAATGCTTTAACCAAAGCAGAAGAAACTATTATTAAAGAGTTAATTTCTGAAGGAAAAGCAAATATAATTTGGGATATTGATAAAACTTTTTTTCAAGATGAATATCACAGTGCAGGATATTTTATTCGGCAATATTTTAGGGAATGGAATTTCTTGAGAAAAGATGGTAAACCCGAGTTTCAAGAGTTTTTTTCAAAGGCTAAAAAAATTGAAATTATTAGTGCTGGTAAAAATAGTATTCAATCCAAAATTGCGGTTCAAATTGCAGCTGATCTCCAGAGGGAAAATCCAAAAAGCTCAACAGCAATTGTGTTAGGAGACGAAACTCTTTTACAGCCATTATTATCTGTTTTACCTGAAAACGATTTGTCTTGGAACATTACTATGGGATATCCCCTCAGAGAGACTATTTTATATAGCTTTTTCAAAATATTTTTTGAGTTGCAATATAGTCATGGAAAATATGGATTTCCCATTAAAAAAGTTAATGAGTTTATTAAATCAGGTCCTGGGAGAATAATTTTAAAATCATCTATTCCTAGAATTGAATATTGGTTAGAGAAATTTAATAGAAATTATATCACTTTTGAAGAATTGAGTTCTAAAGGTTCAATAATGACTTTATTATTCTCTCCATATAAAGGACCTAAAGAACTTATGGAGAAGCTTGTTAAAATTACTAAAAGTTTAAAAAAGCAATACGAAAATGAAGAAAGGCAACTACTTCAATTAGATTCATGCATTCGTTTTGCTAAAATTTTTCATTTTATTTTAAATCGTTTGAAGCAATCTAATTTTATAAATTCTCTGACTGATATAAAAATTGTTTTCGAATCTTTAGTCCAGCAAGAAAATTTCAATTTTACAGGTGATCAATCGAGTTCAATTCAGGTAATGGGATTATTAGAAACTAGACTTTTAGACTTTGATAATGTAGTAATAACAAATATGAATGAAGGAATTTTACCATCTGGGAAGACTCCTTTTTCAATAATTCCATTCGATATTCGAAAAAAGTTTGACATGAAAACCTTTATCGAAAAAGATCATTTATATGCCTACCACTTTTTTAGGCTATTACAGAGGGCAAAAAATATTTTTCTAATTTATAATTCAACTTCAGATGGCCTTTTTTCAGCTGAAAGAAGTCGATTTTTAATGCAACTAGAATACTTTAGACAACCTTTACATGACTTAAAGATTAGAAACATAGAGTTAGAAATGCCAAAGCTGAATATTGAGCTGAAAAAAATTCAAAAATCTCAATCTATTTTAGATCATCTTGACCGCATTAGTCTCGAGGGTTTATCTCCTTCATCTCTTACACAATACATAAGAAGTCCTTATAAATTTTATGAACAAAGGATGCTTAAAGTACGTCCTGAAGTTCAAATCAATAATCAACTTAGCGCATTAGAAAAAGGGACTCTAATGCATGAAGTTCTTCAAATTTTATACCAGCCATACATTTCTAATATTATGATATCAAATTCATATGACAATATGCTTAAAAATCTTTCAAAAACATTGGAGAAATCACTTAATAAGACTAACAAAAAAGAAATGTTTAAAACTGGGAAAAATGCATTGATATTTCGAATTATGAAAGAAGTTTTAAAGCGATTTTTAATTGCTGAAAAACATAAGGTTATAAATGGAGATCAAATTAAAATATTAGCCTTAGAATACGATTTTTCAAAGGATATTTTCATAAAAGAATTGAACAAAAAAATTATGTTTAAAGGAGCTGTTGATAGAATTGATATTTACAATAATACTTTAAGATTTGTTGATTATAAAACAGGAAGTGTCAGTGAATCAGACTTAACTTTCAGTAATTGGGAAGAGCTAAGAATTTATCACAAAAAAAATCCTTTATTTCAGGTTATGCTGTATGCATATTTATTAAGAAAAGAATTTCATTATGAAAACATTATTGCTGGAGTAATTCCATTAAAGACTTTTAAAAATAATTTTTTAGCAGTTTCACAAAGAGAGAATAAACAAAAAAGAAAAATTTTAAAAATAGAAGGGGGAGTTTTTTCTTATTTTGAAAAAGAATTAATTAAATTAATTTGTGAAATTTTTGACCCATCAATCCCTTTTACAGAAAAGAGTTAAAACACTGAAATACTAAGTTTTTATAAACTGTTTTATTTCATTTTTTTACTTTTACTAAAAAATATCTCATTTTTTACAAATTTGAACAATGGCTAAAAAAGATGATTTTGATAAAATAGATTCGAATAAAGATGGATTTATTTCAAGAGAAGAATATGCCAATGCAGATAAATCTGCTGGAGTCAAAAAAGAAAAGCTTAATTGGTTTTTGAGATTAATTACTCTTGGTGATCGTTTTGATATCAGAGATTTTTGGGACCGATTAAAAAAGTCAATTGTCGAGTTTATCATTTTGGTTTTTGGTGTAACTGTATCCTTTGGAATTGAGCAGCAGGGTGGGGATTCTGATAATCGAGAGGATGGGATAGAAAATCTTCAAAACTTAAGAGAAGAGATTGATAAAATGATAGCTTATACAGATGTTTACATTGAGCAAGTAAATTGGGTAACAGAATTGTATCAAAAACAATATGACAAATGGGAGGTAGATAATGATAGTGTTTTCCTTGATTATCAAGAAGATGAAGAAGAGGAAGGCGGAAAATTTTATTTTGCACCAATGGGTATGTATGTAAATAGAGATCCATTTAATCCTCCACGAGTAAATTTTGATGCCATAAAATTGGATGGTACATTTCGACTAATGCCAAAAGAAGTAGGTTTAAAGATGACTGAAATTTATGACGGAACTGAACTGAGATATCTAATTGAGAATACTGGAGTATCTGAAGAGCGATATGTAAGACAATTTGTAGATCGAATTGCTAATAAATGGGTTTATGATTTGCCATGGGTGGATGTTGATTATAATGAATTTTGGATAGAAAACAGAAAATATATTCAAAATGATAAATTTATAAAATACAACCTTTACAAGAGACTTGATTTATGGGAGTATAGTATTAAAGATCAACTACAACTTTATAAAAAATCTTTAGTTGAGAGTACAGAAATGTTAGACTCTGTAATTGCTGTAAGAGATAGTGAATTTGAATTTATTTGGTGGGTTTTAAATCCTAAGGATTAGTTTTTTCAATTAATTCTGCAACTAATTTTCCAGAAACAATACTAGGAGGGACCCCTGGTCCAGGAACGCTTAATTGCCCGGAAAAAAATAAATTTTTCACTTTAGAACTTTTTAATTTAGGTCTCAAAAATGAGGTTTGGAGTAAAGTATTTGCCAAACCATATGCATTACCCTTATAAGAATTGTATTCGCTTATAAAGTCATTAACGCAAAACGACTTTTTATAAATAATATTTTTTTTAATCTTTTGCTTAGTTATTCTTTCAATTCTATTAATAATAATGTTATAATACTTTTCCCTTAAGTCTTCAGTATCTTCAAGCCCAGGTGCTATCGGAACCAATATAAAACCATTTTCACATCCCTCAGGAGCGGTGTGACTATTAGTCATCGAAGTGAAATTTGCATAAAATAATGGTTTTGAAGGCCACTTAGGATCTTTATAAATTTCTTTTGAGTGTAAATCGAAATCTGTATCAAAAAATAAATTATGGTGAGCTAAGTTTTGGAGCTTTTTATCAAAACCCAAATAAAATAAAAGTGATGATGGAGCAAAGATTTTACTTGACCAATATTTTTTTGAATATTGTCTTTGAGATTTAGGTAATAATGTTTCAGTATGATTATAATCTGCTCCAGATAAAATATATTGACTATTCACTATTTTATCATTTATCATAAGTCCTACTGCAGATTTTTTTTTTGTTATTATTTGAGTAACATTGGAGTTATTATGATACCTAACTCCTAAAGATTCGCCGATTTTAATCATAGCTTTTACAACATCATAAAATCCATTATTAGGTTGCCAAGTTCCTAGTCCAAAATCTGCATAATTCATGAAATTATAAAACGCGGGAGTATTTGATGATTCAGCACCAAGAAACAATACAGGGAATTCTAGGATTGATCTTAATTTTGGATTTTTAAATCTTTTATGAACTTGTTTTTTTATGTTAGTAAAAAAATAACCAACTCTTTTGGTGGTGTCTAAAGTAATTAATTCAAGTGGAGAAATCCCCGGCATTTTATACAACATATCTTTGACAGCTATTTTGTAATTATCTTTCGCCATTTTTATAAACTTTAATAATTCTACTGAACTACCTTTTTCTTCCTTCTCAAAAACTTTACATATTTTTTCTAATTCATCTGGAATTGCAATGAAATCATTTTCTCCAAAATAAACATGATATGCAGGATTTAATTTTTTAAGATTATAGAAGTCTGTACTTTTTTTACCAAAGTCATTAAAAAATTTTTCAAATACATCTGGCATCCAATACCAGCTTGGTCCCATATCAAATGTGAAACCATTTTCTTTAAACTGTCTTGCCCTGCCACCAAACTCTGCATTTTTTTCAAAAACGTTTACTTCGTAACCCATCTTAGCTAAATAACAAGCTGCGGAAAGAGAAGAAAATCCCGACCCTAAAATTGAAATAGATTTTTTCATAGCTTAACAAAGATATTACATAAACCAAAGAGAAAAAACCTATTTACTTTAAATGATATCTCAATCTTTTTGAGCGGCCCAACTAACCCCTTTTGTTATCAAAGTCCAAACTTCGGGAATTTCAAAAATATCTTTAGAATGTCCCAACGAACAATAAAAAACACGTCCTTTTCCGTAAGGTTTTTTCCAAACTACAGGCATTTCTACACCATCAATCCACTCATCGTGATCTCCATTAAATTTTGTTGTTGCAAGAACTTTGATCTTTGGATCAATATGCATGTAATATTGTTCAGTTATAAGTTTGAAATCATATATTCCCTGAGTAATTGGATCGGGTTTATCCGAAATATTTACTTCATACTTTACCTGGTTCCCTGGATGATTTACGAATTGACCTCCAATCATGTATTGATATTCAAAATCATTTCTAAACGAGTCTCCTAGTCCTCCATGGCATCCTGCTAAGCCAACACCACTGGCAACCGCTTTTCTTAATCCTTTGGATTCTTCTTCTTTTATTTTACCCATTGTGATATGTTGAATTATTAAATCTAAATCATTCATTATCATTGAGTTTGAATAAATAGAAGTACCCTCAAAAAGTTTTACATCCGCTTTTTTTTCATTAAGCCAATTTGCTATTTTATTCGCAAATATTTTGGGTTTATGACCTTCCCATCCACCATATACGATTAATACTTTTTTCCCTTCAAGATTATTAATCTTTTCTTGGGAGTAACCATTGCCAAGAACAATAATCAATATTATTAAAGATTTGTAGAGTTTAAACATTTTAAATTATAAGAGGTTAATACAGGATTTATCTATTTTTTCTAAAATGATGAATCTCTTCGACAAATGATGCACTTATAATTCCAGTAGGGATGGCAACAATACCTATCCCTATTAATGAAATAAATCCCGCAAAAAATTTCCCCCATATAGTTATGGGGACTACATCTCCGTATCCAACTGTCGCAAGTGAAACCGTAGCCCACCATAAAGATGCAGTGATACTAGAAAACACCTCTGGTTGCGCTTCATTTTCTAAAAAATAGATTGCGGAGGCTGAAAAAAGAATACATAACAATGAAAGAAATAATGTAAATTTCAACTCATTTTTTACTGCTGTAAGGGCTTTAATAAAAAGTTTTAATGATTTACTATCTCTTCCTAATTTAAAAATCCTTGAGAGGCGGAACAAACGTAAAATTCTAAAGAAGCGTCCATCGATTAAAACAAATTGTTTAATATAAAATGGAAGGATGGATATAAAGTCTACAACACCAAAAAAACTAAAAACATAAGAAACTACGCCTTTCAATTTATTTTCCTTATAGCTAGCATAGATTCTGTAAAAGTATTCTACAGTAAAAATTAAGATTGAAGTTAATTCAAAATAAGAAAATATTTTACCAAAACGAAGATTAATATAATCGTGTGATTCCAGAATCATTGCTAAAATATTTGCTATAATCAGTAGATAAATAAAACTATCAAAGCGATTGAATTTTTTCATAATAATTAGATTACATTAAAAAATAATTTTAATTGACAAATTTTACATTTGATAGCGTCTAATATATTGAAAATAAGAATATTCCAAAAAAATTTATTTGTATTATGTTTTATAAATAATTTTATTACGTTTATCTTAATTTGGTTCATGACTATAAACATGAAAAACCTTTTTTTAGAAACGTTTTTTGTATTCCCTTCAAAAATAACCTAATCTAGTAATTGAAGAATTTATCTTTTCCGTAATGTAGCATGTTACTACACCTACTTAGTATTACTTTAAATTTTTTTAATAAAGTGTTTAATTTTTCAAGTAATAAAAGATAATTGTTTGTACAATAATTGTGCTAACAATTATTTTATATTTGTAATCTATTTTATTTTTTTCTGACAAATATTCATTTCAATTTGATGGGTCAAATTACTACTCTAACTTTTTTTTCTTTTGAATCAAAAAAATTTTGGGCATTCAAGCAAATGGGAATTGCCCCAAGATTATTGCAGGTTCGAGAGGGATTGCAGTTTTTTAAATTNCTAGGAACNGGAGGTGGTCAGGGNTTCAGTTTAAAACCAGATTTTTCNACCTATGCTTTCCTTGGNGTNTGGGATGANTACTCTNTTTNTAAGAATTGCATTNAAAANNATCCCATATTTATTGAATANCAAAATAATGCAGCTAGTCAAAGAGATNTAGTTTTAAAACCGATAAAAAGTNATGGCTTATGGAGNGGNCAAAATCCNTTTNCTCCTANTNNGTCGAANTTGAATAAATANTCTAATNANAAAGCNGTAGTAATTACTCGAGCGACACTCTACTNCAANAGACTATTTTCNTTTTGGAAATCNATACCTGCNGCAAGTAAAGCAATAGAAAAAGCAAATGGNGTTCATTTTTATAAAGGTATTGGAGAATGGCCTTTTATTCAACAAGCNACAGTTAGTATTTGGGAAAANTTTGAATCTGTAAATGNATTTGCATATNAAAGTAGNGCTCATNCAGATATAGTTAAAAAAACNNGNCAAATGAAATGGTATAAAGAGGACCTTTTTGCTAGATTNTATTTAATATCNGACNAAACTAAAATTTTAAACTAATGAAAAATGTTATTGTTATTGGATCAGGAATTGCAGGCTTAGCTTCTAGNATNCGTTTAGCTNTTAAAGGTTATANTGTTAAAGTTTTTGAAGCAAATNCATNTCCNGGGGGAAAAATTTCTTCAGTTAAAATNGATNGATTTAGGTTTGATGGAGGNCCNCCTTTACTTACAATGCCAAATTATATAANTGAACTTTTTGAATTAGCAGGTGAAAATCCAGATGACTATTTNAAGTACAAAAAGAAAGAAGTTTCTTGTGTTTATTTTTGGAATGANGGGACAAAATTTATAGCACANAGNGATAGTGAAAAATTCGCAACNGAAGCATCAAAAACTTTNGATGAGNCNGAAAAAAAAATTAAAAAATATTTTGAAAGAGCAAANNAAAAGTATGATTTGATAGNATCNATTTTTTTAGAAAAATCTCTACATAAAACTAAAACATATTTTTCTNNTAAAATCNTAAAATCACTTTTTNAATTAAGGNTATTTGAAATTCAAAAATCNCTTCATCAAGCTAATACTGATTCTTTNGATTCTAAACANTTAATTCAGTTTCTNGATAGATATGCCACTTANAATGGTTCAAACCCTTATCAAACNTCAGGNATAATGTCTGTNATTCAACATCTTGAAAAAAATTATGGAACTTACGTTGCAAAAAAGGGTATGTTTTCAATTGCAGAATCACTTTTTGAATTAGCAAAAAAGGTTGGAGTAAAGTTTGATTTTGAAACTACAATAGATGAAATAATTATAGATCCAAAGAAAAAAATTAAAGGTGTAAAGTCAAAAGGGAAAACACATAATTCTGACATTGTGATTTCTAATATGGATATTTTTTATACTTATAATAAATTAATAAAAAATGTTAAAATACCCNCAAGTATAATGAATCAAGAAAGATCTAGTTCTGCAGTAATTTTTTATTGGGGAATTAAAAAAACTTTTGAAGAGTTAGATTTACATAATATTTTCTTTTCTACAGATTATAAGAATGAATTTAAATCAATTTTTGAAGATAAAAAAGTATGTAATGATCCAACAATATATATCAATATATCCTCTAAAGAAATACCTTCAGATGCTCCCAGGGGATTCGAAAATTGGTATGTTATGATAAATACCCCCCCCGATTATGGCCAAGATTGGTCAAAAATTGTTAAAAATTTAAGATCAATAGTCATTAAGAAAATATCAGCACGGCTTGGGGTTAATGTAGAAGAAATTATAATTTGTGAGAAAATAATTACACCTGCTTTAATACAAAAAAATAGTAAATCATACATGGGTGCACTTTATGGAACTTCAAGCAATGATTTATTTTCAGCATTTTTACGTCATCCAAATTTTTCTAATCGAATTAAAAACTTATATTTTTGTGGAGGGAGTGTTCACCCGGGAGGAGGAATTCCATTATGTTTGCTATCTGCTAAAATCGTTGACGATCTTATACCTAAATTATAAATGAAGTATAGCGATTTCTTAACAAAACAAAATATTTCNATAGGTTTGATTTGGCTTTTTCACCTTTCNGGTATTATTGGTATAATCTATACCGATGAATCTTGGTTTATAAAAGCTACTCCTTTAAATCTTTTAATAAGTTTTATTTTATTAATAATTAATATCGAATGGACTAAAAAGTTGTTATTTTTAGTATTATTATGTTTTAGTTTAGGGATGTTTGCTGAGATTTTAGGTGTTAAATTTGGATTTATCTTTGGAGAATATTCTTATGGAGAAACGATGGGAATAAAATTTATGGATGTCCCATTAATAATAGGTTTTAACTGGTGTATTTTAGTTTTTATTACAGGTTCTATTTCTAGTGCCTTTTTTGATAATCTTTGGGGAAGAATCCTAACAGGAATAGGACTGATGCTCTTTCTGGATCTGATTATTGAACCAGTAGCACCAGTTTTAGACTTTTGGACTTTTAAATCAGGGCTAGCTTCTATTCACAATTACGTTGGATGGACCATTATCGCTTTTCCTTTACAGTTGGTTTTTCAAAAACTTAAACTTAAAATTGATAGACATTTTCCATTTCATTTATTTATTCTGCAATGTCTATTTTTCATCATACTTTTACTAAAGATTAATTCTTTGTAAAATTTAAACTAAAATCTATTTTCATGAAAAACTACTTTTTTCTATTATCACTATTTTTAGTCATTGCATGTGGAGAAGGAAACAAGTTAAAAGATAGTTCATCTGACTCAATCAAAAATAATATAGGTGAAGAACTTATATCAGATGAAAACTTCGAACTAGTCGATTACCCAGAAGATTTTTTAAAAGAAAATGGGCTGGAAGAATGGGAGGATTTTAGAAACCTACATAAAGCAATGGATCGTCTAAAGGAAATGGATATTAGAGATATTGAATTAAATATTATTGGTTTATCATCTCGTTTAAAGGATTTGATTTCACAAGACTTACCTGGAGGGTTTGAAACTCCTCAAATTCGGAGTCGCCTTAAAGTTGTTCAAATGCAGACCCAAAAATCACGCTATTTTACAAGACACTATAAAAAAGATTCACTTCTTCCATCTTTAAGAGCATTATATTATCATTATAATGTTTTGATATTAAGGATGATTGTTCTCAAAGAAGATGAGAACGTAGCAGTTTCTGAAACCAAACAAATGCCTTAAAAATTTGAGTTAATCTGTTTTTTAGATAAATAATTATTAACCCAAACCTGATTTTTATTTATTGCGATTTGAATGCTTGACACATTATTCAAAAATTCAGAATTTTTATAGCCAAATTCAATGAATTCNGTAAAAAGTTTAAGTAACATTTTATCTGCTTCTAAACATTTTTCAATTGCAGTTGATTTTAGCTTATCAATAGTGGAAACTAATAATTGATCAAAGTTAAATTTGTTAATGATTAAGTCATCAAATGGCACTCCTGTGTTTTGCAATTCACTCAAGACCTGTTGAAAAAATCGGTTTCGAATCAGTGCTTGTTTGTTAAAAAAACGTTTTTCTTCACAGGTGTTTGCATGATCAGAAGCCTTTAAATACTCCAGCTTTGCATTTTTTAGGTGCGTAAGGAGTTTTTCCATCAATATTATTTGCTTNCTCTGTCTAGACATTTNTTATATAAATCAATTTAGCAAATAGTATGATGCTTTAACGGAAAGAAATAATATTTATATCAACAAGTTATTTACAGTATATTTAAAGGGAGTATCGTCTTCAATTTTTCTAGCTTGAATAATCCTTATAATAGCTGGTTCTGAGCTAAATTTTGGTGAAGGGAGGCCCAGTTTTTTTGCCATAAATTCATAATACTTTTTACGATTTGGATGGTGAGGTGAGACCAAATTATAAATTCCTCGAAGCTGAGGATTAACAATCAAATTACAAATTCCAGATACTGCATCTCGTTGATGAATAAAATTGATCCGTCCTCCTGGATTTCCTATATATCTGTTTTGTAATTTGAAAATTGGATGTCGATCCTTACCAATAAGTCCTCCTAATCTGACAATAATTGAGGCTTTAGTGGAATTCATAATTAGCTTTTCACTAGTATGAAGTGCCTTAGCAACTGGATTTTTAGGATTAACCTCACTTAATTCATTGAAGTTACCTCCCTTTGATCCGTAAACAGATGTACTACTTAAAAAAATAATTCGTTTAACATTACTTAACTCAATACAATTCAGGAGAAATGATATTCTTTGAACGAATTCTTTTTCTTTTGATTTTTTATCAGGAGGTATAGAGATTATTAAAGTTTCAACTAACTTCAAAAAAAACAGAATGCTTTCACTTTCGTTCTCATCTAAAAAAACCTGATAGCCCTCAATTCCATTTTTGTTTAAAGCTGAAATCCCAGCCTCTGATCTTCGGGTACCTTTAACATTAAAATTTAGTTTTTTTAAGGAGTTTCCAAGTGGAACACCTAACCATCCACAACCTAAAATACCTAATTGATGCATATAATGAATAATTAGCAATTATACTGATATATTTTCATAGAATTATCTATTTTTTTAACAGAATGTCAAATTTTTACTCAAAAAAACTTATATTACATAAAAACAAAATCATTTATTATGCCCGTCAAAAGTTTTCAAGGAGAACGGGCTCAGAAAAAAAGAGTCACTCCCAGGAAATTGTCAGTATCTGATATCATGACTACTCAACTGGTATTGTTTACACCTGAACAAACCATTCATGAAGTAATGAAAGCTTTTATAAAACATCGAATATCAGGAGGTCCTGTTATAAATGAAAAGGGAAAACTTGTTGGGGTTATTTCTGAAGCAGATTGTATGAAGGAAATCTCTGATAGTCGATATTTTAACATGCCAATTTTAGATAAANCTGTTGGTCATTTTATGACAACAAAAATTGATACTATTGAATCTAATACAAGTGTATTTGATGCTGCATCTAAATTTTCAAATTCAAGTAGACGTCGTTATCCGGTCATTGAAAAAGGACGTCTTGTAGGTCAGATAAGTCGAAAAGATATCGTTATTGCAGCTATCAATATGAAAAGTCAAACATGGAGAGTTAAGTAAATAGTTCTTTAGCTACCCTAAACGTATTTGAATGAGCTTCTAGAATTACTTTTATATCTTTAGAATATCCACCTCCCATACTACATTGAATTGGAATGCCTTTTTCTTTATAAAAATTAAGTACAAGTTCATCTCGTTTTTTGCAACCTTCCATACTCACACCTAGACGACCTAATTTATCGGTTTTTAATATATCTACACCACATAGGTAAAAAATAAAATCCGGGTGGACAGTTTCATATAGTTTGGGCAAAAGGCTTTTTATTTCTTCTATATAAGTGATATCTGAACATTTATCATCTATTGATATATCAATATCACTAGTTTCTTTTCTAAAGGGGTAGTTTTTGGCTCCATGAACTGAACAAGTGAAAACATTTGAATTATTTTTGAAAATCGCCGCAGTTCCGTTTCCTTGATGAACATCCAAATCTAAAATTAAAATTTTTTTTGCGTACCCCTGATCTAAAAGNTATTGTGCTCCAATAGCTTGGTCGTTTAGAAGGCAAAATGCTTCCCCTCGNTCTGAAAACGCATGATGAGTTCCCCCTGCAATATTCATTGCAATCCCAGAATCTAGTGCTTTTTCAGCTCCCATAATGGTTCCCCCAGCAATCAAAAACTCTCTTTTTACTAATGCCTCATTAAGAGGAAAACCAATGCTCCTAATTTCATTTTTTGTAAGTTGTAAATTACATAGGCGATTTACATATTCTTTCACATGCACTCTTAAAACTTGTTCTATTTTTGCAGCTTTTGGAATAAAAAAATCTTTAGGCTTACATGTCCCTTCTAAAATTAACTGCTGAGGTAAAAGCTTATATTTTTCCATAGGAAAACGATGATTTTCAGGCAGAGGAAGACAATAGGTAGGATCAAAAGCTATTGGTATAAAGGAATCCAAATCAATTAAGTTATGGGTGACCCATTTTGAACATTTTTTTCTTCAGGAGACACGAAAATAAAATTTCCATATTCATTTTTCCCAAGTAAAATCATCCCGTTACTTTCAACTCCTTTAAGTTCTCTAGGAGCCAAATTAGACAATAGTGTTACTTTTTTCCCGATAAGGTCATCTGGCTTGAAATCAACTGCAATTCCTGAAACAACTGTTCGGACCTCCTTTTTAAGTTGAAGCTTTATCTCGATTAATTTTTTTGTTTTATTGACTTTTTTGGCTCTTATGATTTCAGCAACTTGTAGATCTAAAGCGTCAAAATCTTCAAATGATACTTGTGGCTTTATAGGAGGAATTTGTTGCAAAGAAACTTTATCTTCTTTTTTACCTGAATCAAGTTTAGTTAGTTGCTCTCGGATCTGTGTATCTTCAATTTTTTTAAATAAAAGTTGGACTTTTTTTATATGTTTTCCTTCGTTAATCAATAACTTTTTATGACTTATATCCTTCCATTTTAAATCTCCAGATTTTAAGTTTAACATTATCTTTAACTTTTTTGATGTGAAGGGTAAAAAAGGCTCACTTAGAACGGCTAGNCCAGCTGTGATCTGAAGAGCTGTAAACATTATTGTTGCCACACGATCTGGATCGGTTTTGATCAATTTCCATGGTTCCGAATCAGCTAAATATTTATTTCCTAAACGAGCCAATTGCATTAAACTTTGACATGCTTCTCTAAAGCGATATTGTTCAATAGCCTGTCCAATTTCATCTGGAAGTCTTGACATTTCATCTAAAACCTTTTCGTCCTCTAGCAAAAATATTCCAGCTTTTGGAACATTACCTCCATAATATTTATGAGTGAGAACTAATACACGATTAATAAAATTTCCGTATATTGATACAAGTTCATTATTATTTCGTGATTGAAATTCTTGCCAAGTAAAATCATTGTCTTTAGTTTCAGGAGAGTTAGCCGTTAGAACATAACGTAATACATCTTGTTGATCAGGGAATTCCTCTAAATATTCGTGAAGCCATACGGCCCAATTTTTAGAAGTAGATATTTTTTGTCCTTCTAAATTTAAAAATTCGTTTGCGGGTACATTTTCAGGTAAAATATAATTCTCGCTTTCGTGAAGAATAATAGGAAAAATAATACAATGAAAGACAATATTATCTTTCCCTATAAAATGAACCAATTTAGTTTTATCATCTTTCCAATANGGTTCCCAATCAATTCCTTTCTTTAATGCCCACTCTTTAGTAGAAGAAATATATCCTATAGGTGCATCAAACCAAACATAAAGTACTTTATTTTCTCCTTCAGTTAAAGGTACCGGAATTCCCCAATCTAAATCACGGGTTACTGCTCGAGCTCTTAAACCGTTATCAAGCCAAGATTTTACTTGACCATATACATTTGGTTTCCAGTCAAGTTTATGCTCTTTAATAATCCAGTTTTCCAAAAAATCTTCATAACGATTTAAGGGAAGATACCAATGCTTTGTTTTCCGCATTTCAGGCTTAGATCCACTTATAGTAGATTTTGGATTGATCAGTTCATCCACATTTAAAGTGCTTCCACAGCTTTCACATTGATCGCCATAAGCCTCCATATATTGACATATTGGGCAGGTTCCTTGAACAAAACGATCCGCTAAAAATTGCTGAGCTTCAGGGTCGAAAAGTTGTTGTGATTCGTTTTCTTCAAAAACTCCTTTTTGGTGTAAATATTTAAAAACTTCTTGAGCAGTTTTATGATGAATTGATCGAGATGTTCGTGAATAATTATCAAAAGTAATACCAAAGTTCTCAAATGAATCACGAATTAATTGATCATAATAATCGATTATTTGCTTAGGAGATTTTTTTTCTTTTTTAGCTTTAATAGAAATTGCAACTCCATGCTCATCACTACCACATATAAATGCAACGTCCTTCCCTTTACCTCTTAAATAGCGAGAATAAATATCAGCTGGAACGTAAACACCTGCCAAATGGCCAATGTGAATAGGTCCATTAGTGTAGGGTAATGCTGCTGTAATAGTATAACGTTTTGGCATTTAGATCAGTTCAATTTATTTCAAAAGTAAGCAAAACTCAACCTTTTTATTAAACTAAGTCGATCTTAATGAACCAAATTTATCATAGTGGGNATAAATTCTTTAAATAATGGATCATTGTTTTATTTATAACATTTTGTTTTAAATAATTATTTTTGTTATTATAATTATAATGATGTTATTATTTAAACACTCTTCATATTATGAAAACCATTGCCTCCACAGTAACCGAATATATTAAGACAAAACCTTACTTAGCCTCTGCACTAGCTGATGGAATAATTAATCTCACTTCCTTAGCAAGAAATATTCATGTNGATATTGAGTCATTGATGAGAAAGCCCGTCAACCAGGGTGCAATAATTATGTCTCTAAAAAGAGTATCAGATGATACTAGTTTTACTTTAACAAGAAAAATTATTAACATATTAAAAAATCTTGGAGATATTACTGTACGATCCTCTTTAATAGATTATGGCTTTCTACTTTCAGAAACTTTATTATTAACCCAGGCCAACTTACTAAAAAAAATTGAAGATAAAAAAGATGTTTTTTATACATCCTCAAGGGGAGTCGCCGAAAGCAATATTGTAGTGAGTAAAAATATTGTTTCATTAGTTGACGTACTTTTTAAAAACGAAGTTTGTCACACTAAAAGAGAAAATTTATCCTCGATTACCGTTAAACTCCCCAGTGATAATATTAATATTCCAGGAATATATTATTTTATTTTTCAACGCTTATCTTGGGAGGGGGTAAATATTACAGAAGTTATTTCAACTTCTAACGAATTTACCATATTAGTAGACGAAGATCAAGTAGATATTGCTTTTAAAGTTATAAAAAATCTAAAGGGTATTTAGTTTTATTGCTAATTGAAAGAAAAAACTTTATTAAACTTTTTACGTCTTTAATATCAGCTATTGACAATAAAAGCCTGGGNCCATTAGCTGTATTTTTTTCTTTTAGTGTCAAACGTTCTGGAGATTTTTGAATTTGATTGATTAAATAACTAAAACCTTCACTTTTGAAGAATTGACTTTGTTGATCTGAAATGAAATAAGACAGACACCGTTCTTTTTTAATAATCAATCGTTCAATACCTAGACGTCCAGCTACCCATTTTAACCGAACACTTTCAAGTAATTCTTTCGCCTCTAAAGGGAGAGGACCAAACCTATCTTTAAGTTTGGCTTCAAATTCTTCTAATACTTTTGAAGTTTTAATATGACTTAATTCTTGATATAATGCAAGACGTTCTTTTACAATATTTACATAATCATCTGGGATGTAAATTTCAAGATCTGTGTCGATCTGAACTTCTCTTGTAAAGTTTTTTATGGCATCTCTTTCTTTAAATTTATAAATGTCTTTAAACTCATTATCTTTCAATTCATCAATTGCTTGTTGCAAAATTTTTTGATAAGTTTCAAAACCCATTTCATTAATAAATCCACTTTGTTCTCCACCTAATAAATCTCCCGCACCTCGTATTTCTAAATCTTTCATTGCGATTTGGATTCCTGAACCTATAGCAGAAAATTGTTCTATAGTTTTTATACGTTTTTGAGCATCAGAACTTATCGTACTATAAGGAGGGGTTATGAAGTAACAAAATGCTTTTTTATTACTTCTTCCNACGCGACCTCGCATTTGATGTAGATCACTTAGTCCAAAATTATGTGCATTGTGAATGAATATAGTATTAGCATTTGGGACATCTAACCCATTTTCAATTATGGTTGTAGCGATAAGTATATCAAATTCGCCATTCATGAAACTTAGTAAAGCTTTTTCTAACCTTCTACCTTCCATTTGTCCATGACCAACTGCAATTCGTGCATCCGGAACAAGGCGTTGGATTAGACCAGTAATTTCTGCAATATTTTCAATTCGATTATGAACAAAGAAAACTTGTCCTCCACGATGAAGTTCATAAAGTATTCCATCTCGAATTTGCATTTCGTTAAAACGAATTACTTCGCTTTCTATTGGATAGCGATTGGGAGGAGGTGTAGCGATAATAGATAAATCTCTCGCGGCCATTAGACTAAACTGAAGCGTTCTTGGTATGGGTGTAGCTGTTAACGTTAAAACATCAATATTTGCTTTTAAGGATCGGATTCGTTCTTTAACTGCAACACCGAACTTTTGCTCTTCATCTACAATAAGGAGGCCTAAATCGTGAAAAATAACATTTTTACTAACCAATTGATGAGTACCAATAAGAATATCAATTTTACCTTTACTGAGATCTTTTAAAATTTGATTTTTGTCTTTTATTGCACGAAATCGATTAAGGTAGTCCACCCTTACAGGAAACTCTTTTAGACGTTGAGAAAAGGTTTTATAGTGTTGAAATGCCAAAATGGTTGTAGGGACTAATACAACAACTTGTTTACTATTATCAACAGCTTTAAATGCAGCTCTTATTGCTACTTCTGTTTTTCCAAAACCAACATCTCCACAGATTAAGCGATCCATAGGCCGTGTAGATTCCATATCTGCTTTTATATCTTGGGTGGCTTTTTCCTGATCTGGTGTATCTTCAAACAAAAAAGAGGCTTCCAGTTCCCATTGCAAGAAACTATCAGGGTCAAAAGCAAAACCAATTTTTTGTCTTCGCTTTGCATATAATTCAATTAAACTAAATGCAATTTCTTTAACCTTGCTTTTGGTTTTTTGCTTTAGGGCTTTCCAAGCTTTTGATCCCAGTTTATAAATCTTTGGAACACTACCTTCCTTTCCGGCATAACGACATATTTTATGTAGTGAATGAATGCTGAGGTAGAGGATATCACGTTCTCCATAAATTAGTTTGATCGCTTCTTGCCATTTTCCTTCCACATTGATACGTTGTAACCCTCCAAAGATTCCAATACCATGGTCAATATGAGTGACATAATCTCCTACCTTCATTTGAGTCAATTCTTTAAGGCTTAAANCTTCTTTTTTATTACGATCTGATTTGAGTTTATATTTGTGATAGCGTTCAAAAATCTGGTGATCAGAAAAACAAGCCCATTTTGCTTCTAGATCTTCAAAACCGGAAAAAATAGGTAGAACCTCTGTTTTATAATGAACGTTTTCTGCTATTTCTTCAAAAATATCATGAAAGCGTTTGGCTTGTTGTTCATTACTGCAAAAAAGGGTATTTTCATAGCTGCGTTTTTTATTTTTATTAAGATGAGAAACCAATAAATCAAACTTTTTATTGAAAGCAGGCTGAGGACTTTGTTTTATAAAAATTTGCTCTTGTATATCCAATTGATCTGTTTTTTCTAAAATCAGAACCGATTTGTCACGGCAATCGTTAATCCATTCTTTAGGCTCTACAAATAGTTTTTCTGGAGGATATTGAGTAGATGTGTCAAGTTCTTTATAAACTGCTTTAGCTTTTTTGAAAAGATTCTTTAATTGGTGTGTTATTTTATCTAGATCGGAAAAAACAAAACAACTTTCTGATGAGAAAAAGGAAAGTAAGGTTTTTCGTTTATCAGTAAAATCGTGACCTGAAGTGTTGGGGAGTAGTTCNATTTCTTCAAGGTCAGTTATAGAAAGTTGATTGCTAACATCAAAGCTNGACAAACGCTCTATTATTTCATCAAAAAACTCTATTCGATAGGGATGTTGATATGCAAAAGAAAATACATCAATGATTCCTCCACGAACAGCGAATTCCCCTGGACCTGTTACAAAATCTACGCGTTCAAAACCCATATCAAAGAGTCGTTCATTTAAATAACTTAAAGCAACTTGAGTATCTTTTTTCAGATGTAATGTGATACGTTTTAGAGTATGTTGGGAAATGATCTTTTCAAATATTGCTTGAGGATAGGTTACAACTATTCGTGCTCTATTAGAAGNACTTAGTTTTTTTAGTACTTCTGTACGAAGCAGTATATTAGCATTATCAGTAGTTTCTTGAGCATANGGTTGTCTAAAACTGGCTGGGAAATAAAGAACTTGGGCAGGACTCAGAAGCTGTTCTAAGTCATTTAAAAAGTAAGCAGCTTGTTCGGGATTCTCGTGCACCAATAGTATAGATTGGTTTTGTTGTTGAAATGCTGCAGCTAAGCGAAAGGATAATCCTGAACCAATTAAACCTTTGATTTGGATACAACGCTTTTTTGAAAAAACTGCCTGCAGTTTCTTCTGTGAAACTAAAGTATCAAAAACGTTTAGTAACGGGTTGATTTTTTTTTTGGTAAAGATATAGCATGTAATTTAAGTTCCCTTGATTTTCATAACTTCTTTCCCTGATGTGACATAAACTTGATTTCCTTTTTTAGGAATTAATACATGTAAACCGGTAAATGCTCCAAAAGCAGGGAGTATTAATTGGTTTTTGGATTGAAAAAAACAAGGGAGTTTGAGCTGTTGTAGACCNACTCCTTTAAGTTTTACCCCAGGATGAATATGACCGCAAAAGACAAAATAATTTTTTTTATCTACAGGGAAATGTGAAAAGTAAAAGTGCTCCTCTTCAAAATATTCTTTTACATCAATACCTAACTTTTTAAATTTCCAAGACGGAATAATATCGTGGTTGCCATGAATTAAAATCGTCATAATAGATTGTTGTTTTATCCAAGCTTCAAACAAATGCCATTCGTTGTTTTGAAAACTATGAAATAAATCACCCAAAAAAATCAGACGTTTAACAGAAAATTTTTTAAATAAGCCTGCTATTTTTTTATAAAAAGTACCTTCAGCTTCTCGCGGCACGGCCAGGCCATTTTTTCTAAAATGAGCCACTTTTCCAATATGGACGTCCGCTATTAAAAGGCTTTCTTTTTCTTCCCAATATACTGCACCGCTCGGATCTAAAATGAATTGCTGATGTTTAATTTTAACTTTTTTCACTTTCCTNCTTTTTCAAGTTGAAGGTACATTTTCTTGATACGGTCTTCCACACTTTCTGATGAAAGTTTAGATCTCATTCTGTCAGTAATCAATGGAAAAGAAAACGGGGTGGGTTGACTACATTCACACCATAAAACTTCTTGAGAGGCAATTTTTTCAAAGACTTGGGTAATTCGGCCGCGCTCCATCCCGTGATCAAAGGTCTCTTCCAAGGCTTGCTTGTAGAGCAGATTATCAGGTTCATAATCTTTAAAAACATCATAAAATAATTGAGAGCCACTTTGGAGGTGTTTTGCTTTTAATGGTTTGTTGGGAAAGCCTTGAAAAACCAATCCTGAAATAACAGCAATATCACGAAATCGACGACGTGCCATTTCAGATATATTAATACTTTTTTCTAAATCTTCATACAGATGATCTTGCGTCAAAAGATTATTATCTAAAAAGTTTTCTTTAGAAAAAGCCTTATCTGATAGTAACTCAAACCCATAGTCATTAAAGGACATACTAAATGTAATAGGAGACAATAAACTCAATCGGTAAGCCATCAAACTTGCCATAGCTTCATGGATCGCATAGCCTTCAAAAGGATAAAATACGGTATGAAAACCATCTTTAGTTTTAAAACGTTCAATTAAAAATTGATCCGGGTTTGGAATGATAGACTCCCTCCGTTGCTGAAAAAAAAAGGGTTCTAAGGCCTTAAATTCTGCAGTGGCTAGATTGTACTCTTCGAACAAGGCATTTTTCAACAAATCACTCAAATGGGCGCTAAAACTCATCCGCCCACCCATCCAAGCTGGAATACGACTTTTTTTTGATTTAGACTTACGAACAATAACTTCCATATTACGAATACGGATCAGTTCCAAATTTCTTCCCGAAAAAGTAAAAATATCACCGGGTTTTAATTTGGAAACAAACCACTCCTCAATAACTCCCAAGTAGCCTCCTTTTTGATATCGTATTTTTAGAGTTGCGTCACTTACAATAGTTCCTATGGAAAGTCTGTGGCGCATGGCAATTCCTTTATCTAACACTTTTAATACTCCGTCTTCCATGATATTTACTTTTTTATATTCGTCATAGCTCTCTAAACTTTGACTTCCTTTAACCAAGAAATTCACAAGCCATTGCCATCGTTCTTTGTCTAGAGTTTGAAAGCAAAAAGTTTCTTTTATAATTGGGAATAAATTTTCAGGTTGAAAACCAACACCAACGGCTAAAGTCGTTAAGAATTGGAGTAATACATCGTAAGAATTTAGGAAAGGAATCTTATCCTCAATTTGTTGTTTTTCAATTCCTTTTTGCAAAGCAACGGATTCGATAAGCTCCATAGCGTGGGTAGGAAGAAAGTAAATAACACTAGAAGCTTTGGGAAGATGACCACTACGACCTGCCCTTTGAATAAACCTTCCTACACCCTTGGGACTCCCAATCTGAATACAGTTTTCAACAGGGCTAAAGTCCACGCCTAAATCTAAACTAGAAGTACAAACTACCACTTTAAGTTGATCTTTTCGAAGTGCTTCTTCAACCCACAAGCGAATTTTTTTATCAATACTACTATGATGCATAGCAATATTACCTGCCAAACTAGAGTCGGCTTCTAGAAGCCGATGAAACCATATTTCACATTGGGCACGAGTATTTGTGAAAATTAGTGTTGTTTTATTTTTCTTTATCAATTTTAGTACCTGTGGCAAAAGGTGAATTCCTAAATGGCCCCGCCAAGGGAAGCTTTCCACTTTTTCGGGTAAAATAGATTTTACCTTAATTTTTTTTTCGATTCGAGCATTTATCGTGATGTAATTTTTTACGGGACCCAATAAAATTTCTCGAGCTAAATCTTTATTTCCAAGAGTTGCCGATATTCCCCAAACTTTTATAGTAGGCAAGAATGATCTTAAATAAGCAATGGCTAATTCTACTTGAACTCCTCGTTTAGTTCCAATGAGTTCGTGCCATTCATCTACTACAATAACTTTAAGGTTATGAAATTTTTTTATGTGGTCTTTGGCGCTTATTAATACATGCAAACTCTCAGGGGTGGTAACCAAACCAAAAGAAGGGTTTCTTTTTTGCTTGGCACGTTCACTTTGCGAGGTATCTCCTGTGCGTAAGGCAATGCTTATATTTGGGTCTAAATCATTGCTGATCTTTTGCATAGCACATTGAATTTCAACTGCTAATGCACGCAAAGGAGTAATCCATATAGCATGAATTCCAACAATCTGTTTTTTCTCTTGNAATGCTTCTTGCAAAATNCCCCCCCAAATTGCATAAGTTTTTCCACTTCCTGTAGGAGCATGCAACATTCCACTTTTACCTTTTAAGTAGGCTTTCCAGCATTCTTTTTGAAAAGTTTGAGGCTTCCATTTTTGATCTTTAAACCAGTCTGTAATTTTATTCATTAGAGCAATTTTTTTAAATCTTCTAGACTATTGGCATCTTGAATTTTCTTGTCGTGGCGCCACCGTAAAATTCTTGGGAAACGGACTGCTACTCCACTTTTATGACGTGAAGAAAGTGCAATAGCCTCAAAGGCAATCTCAAAAACTAATTCAGGTTTAACTTGACGAACTGGGCCAAAACGATCTAAAGTGTTTTGTTTTACAAACTGATCGACTTTTTTAATTTCACTATCAGTAAGTCCAGAATAGGCTTTAGCAAACGTGACCAAATTTTTTTCATGCCATAGGGCAAAGGTATAATCTGTATACAAATTTGTTCGTCTCCCATGTCCTCTCATTGCATAGGTTAGAACAGCATCGATTGTTTTTGGATCTGACTTCCATTTGTACCAGTAACCCTTTTTACGTCCAACTGCATATGCAGAATTTTTATGTTTTAGCATTAGACCCTCACTGCGCTTTTCAGGAGCCTTTTTGCGTTCATCAGCTACCTGATTCCAATTTGTAAAAGTTAATACTTCTGACAAAAGCAGAGGTATTTTATCTCCTTGATAGCCTTTATACAAAGTTTTTAAAAGCTGCTGACGTTCTTCTAAGGGCTGTAATCGAATATCTTTGCCTTTGTATTCTAAAATATCGTAAAGCATCATAACAATTGGAAATTCATCTTTAAGCTTTTGAGAGATTATTTTTCTTCCAATACGTTTTTGAAGGGTATTAAAATCTCCAATTACCCCATTTTTTAAGGGTAGGAGTTCTCCGTCTAGTACAGTTCCATTTGGAAGAAGCCTTGCAAGACAAGCGAGTTCAGGGAATTTATCTGTGATCAACTCTTCCCCACGACTCCATAAAAAGTGTTTTCCCTCCCTGATAATTAGTTGAGCGCGCATCCCATCCCATTTATGTTCTANATGCCAATCAGTTGTGTTTTCTTTATTTATAAAACCATCTTCTATCNTATAGGCTAAAAAGAAGGGATAAGGTTGCGAAATTTGATCTTCTGGATTTGGATGAATTATGAGTTCGTCAAAAGTTGTAGTCTCCGGTGTCCATTGTCCCATTAATCGATGGGCTAAAATATTTTCATCAATTTTAACTGCTTTTGATAATGCACGTATCATTAACTTTTGACTCAAGCCAATCCGAAAGCCTCCAGTTAGTATCTTGTTAAAAACGAAACGTTCAAACTTGTTTAGACTTTTCCAGCGTTTGAGGATATAATTTTTTTTTTCTTTTTCGTCTTTATTCTTAAGAGCTACAATTTCTGATGCACATTGGGAAAGTGAGGGAGGTAAAATTTTATAATCCTTTTTTACTAATAAAGCAATTGTCTCAGCTAAATCTCCAACAATATGGTAAGATTCCTCAAAGAGCCATTCAGGCAATTGTGTAAGTTCTGCAGCCCAAGTTTTCATTAAGGAAGTACTTACTGGTCTTGAAGGACGACGATGAGATAATAGAGCTACAGCCCAGAGAGCATCTTCTTTAGGTGCTTTCTCAAAATAGTTTGTCAATGCAGCTACTTTATTGTTAGTTTTATTAGTACTGTCGAGTTTTTCAACTAGGGAGGCAAAACGTTTCATTCAGCAGTAACAGTTTCAATAGTTTCTGTTTCGTATTTTGTTTTTTCTGTCCGTGCATTCCAACCATTTTCTCTGAGATATTTAGCAAATAAATCTGTATAGCCATGAGTAGTGATGACATTTTCGCATCCTGTAGCTTNAACAGAAGAGAGAAGCCCCTGCCAATCAGCATGATCAGACAAGACAAATGCACGATCAATTGCTCTTCTTCTTCTAGCGCCTCTGAATGCCATCCAACCAGAGGCATATCCAGTTGAAATTTCCCCCAATTTTTTAGCCCAAGAACTGTCTAAAACTGCCGGAGGAGCAAGGACCAAATTACCTTCTATTTCTTTTTTATTTGTCTCTCTGGTAATCAATTCTGTTTTTGGGAAATCAATAAATTCACGCAAAATTTCTGTCATCTTTTCAGTTGCACCATGTGTGTATATTTTACCAATTTGGGGATCAAGATGCTTTAAAAGCCTTTGGACTTTACCCAAAGAATATCCCATCAATAAACTGGTAGTTTTATTCTCTTTGTTTTGAGCCCACCAATGATTGATTTCTTGATGAACCTTAGAAGGCTCCTCCCACCTAAAAACAGGAAGCCCAAAGGTGCATTCAGTTATAAAAGTATCGCATTTAATGGGTTCAAAGGAGGTTGAAATGCCGTCAAACTGAGTTTTGTAGTCCCCAGTAAATACCCATACCTCTCCTTTATGTTCCAATCGAATTTGAGAAGAACCAGGAACGTGTCCCGCAGGATGAAAAGAAAAGTTTACTCCATTTATGGTAAATGGATCACCATATTTTTTTCCTTGTAATGAAATTTTTCCTAAACGATGTCGAATGATAGGAACGTTAATTTCATTTGTAATATAATGCTTACTCCCCCAGCGTGCNTGATCAGAATGACCATGAGAAATAATGGCTTTATCTACGCCCTGCCANGGGTCAAGGTAAACATTCGCAACTTTACAGTAAATACCTTTTGAGGTAAATTCTAATAACGGCATCTATACTTTTCTTTTTCAGAGGTAAGGTACAAAAAATGCAAAAAATAAAATCGTTAATAAATGCGAATAACTACTTTTCAATGCACTCTGATTATTTCCTATTTTAGTCTTGATGTATTTAATCTTTGATACCGAAACTACTGGATTACCAAAACGATGGAATGCCCCCTTAAGCGATGGTGAAAACTGGCCCCGCTGTATTCAAATTGCCTGGCAAATTCATGATGTAAAAGGTGAGATTATAGATCATAAAGATTTCCTNATTAAACCAGATGGTTTTAGTATTCCATTTGATTCTGAACAGGTACATGGGATTTCAACTGCTTTAGCTGAAAATCAAGGAGTGCCAATTGCAGAAGTATTAGACAAATTTCTATCCGCAATAAATCAAGTGGAGTTTGTTGTGGGGCATAATGTATCATTTGATCGAAATATTATGGGGGCAGAATATTTACGGTCAGGTATGGATGATGTTTTACAGGCAAAAGCGATGATCGACACATGTACAGAAGAAACAGCGACTTTATGTAAATTACCAGGAGGCCCAAGAGGTAAATTTAAACTCCCAACTCTTGGTGAATTATATTATTTTCTTTTTGGTGAGAACTTTGAAGAAGTACATAACGCAACAGCCGATGTTGAAGCTACTTCTCGTGCCTTTTTTGAATTATTAAGGCAAGACAAATTACATCCTACAGCATATGACAATCTGAAAATACAAACTGCTGATATAAAAGAAAGGACTTCAGTTTTTGAACTCGTTGGTATTTCTCATCAAAATTTAAAACAGGCCTCAGTGTCCTTGCTAACTCAAAAAGTTGATAACAACAAATTAACTAAAACAGAAATAAGTGCTTCCTTGGTTAATGCCCCTTTTGTTCATTTGCATAATCATTCTCAATTTTCAGTTCTCCAAGCAACTTCACGTATTAATCAGTTGGTTGAGGCTGCGGCATCGGATAATATGCCTGCGGTTGCTATTACTGATCATGGGAACTTGATGGGAGCTTTCCATTTTATCAAAGCTGTAAAAGATTATAATTCAAGAATAGAAGCAGACAAAAAAATTAAACCAATTGTAGGCTGTGAATTTTACGTGTGTGGAGATCATAAGGATAAAACTAGAAGAGATGATGGATATCAAATTGTTTTTTTAGCTAAAAATAAATCAGGGTATCATAATCTTGCAAAACTTAGTTCAGCAGCTTATGTAGATGGCTTTTATTATGTCCCTCGTATTGATCGAAAATTAATAGAAAAGTATAAAGATAATTTGATTGTACTGAGTGGAAACACCTATGGAGAATTATCTTCTAAAATACTCAATGTAGGGGAGAGACAAGCAGAAGAGGCACTTCAATGGTGGTATAGTCAATTCGGTGATGATTTTTACATTGAGTTAATGAGACATGGAGAAGAAGGTGAAGATCGTGCTAATGAAGTTTTAGTTGACTTATCTCGAAAATATAAGATTCCACTTGTTGCAACAAATAATACATATTACATTAAAAAAGAGGAAGCAAATGCACACGATATATTACTTTGCGTGAAAGAAGGAGAGAAGCAGACTACACCGATTGGAAGGGGTCGAGGTTTTCGCTATGGCTTTTCAAATCAAGAATATTATTTCAAGACCAGTAAAGAGATGAAAATTTTATTTCAGGATCTTGAAGAAGCCATAATAAATATTCAAAAGCTTATTGAGAAAATAGAACCTTTTTCCTTAACACGTGAAGTTTTATTACCTAAGTTTGATATTCCAGACGAGCATATTGTAACTAATGATTTGGATGGGAAAAAGGGTGAGAATGACTATCTACGCTATCTTACATATGAGGGTGCGAAACAACGCTATCCCGAATTAACCAATCAAGTAAAAGAGCGTATTGATTTTGAGTTGAAAGTTATTTCAAATACAGGTTACCCAGGATATTTTTTGATTGTACAAGACTTTATTGCTGCGGCTAGAGATATGAACGTTTCTGTTGGTCCTGGAAGAGGCTCAGCAGCAGGATCAGTTGTGGCATATTGCTTAAAAATCACAAATATTGATCCTATTAAATATAATTTACTTTTTGAGCGATTCCTAAATCCAGATCGAGTTAGTATGCCTGATATAGATATTGATTTTGATGACGAAGGAAGAGGCCGCGTTATAAATTATGTTATTGAAAAATATGGTTCTAATCAGGTTGCACAGATTATAACCTATGGCACCATGGCTGCCAAGTCCTCAATACGGGACACAGGAAGGGTATTGGATTTACCTCTTGGAGAAGCAGACCGAATAGCTAAGTTATTACCCAATATTAAACTTGGTAAAATCTTTAGTTCTAACATAGAAGAACTTAAAGAAAACCTTCGTTCTGAAGAAATTCAACGTGTCAATGAAATTAAGAGTATAGCCAATGAAGATTCTATTTCTGGGCAAACCATACAGCAAGCTAAAGTCTTAGAAGGATCTTTACGAAATACTGGAATCCATGCATGTGGTGTTATAATTACTCCTGATGATATAACACAATTTGTTCCTGTTTCCACCGCCAAAGATTCTGATTTATTTGTTACTCAATTTGATAACTCAGTAGTAGAAGACGCAGGATTATTAAAAATGGACTTTTTAGGATTAAAAACCTTAACTCTTATTAAGGATACTGTTAAACTTGTTAAATATAAGTATGATATTTTACTGGATCCTGACAGTTTCCCACTGGATGATTTTAAGACTTACGAGCTTTTTCAGCGAGGAGAAACAGTAGGTATTTTTCAATACGAATCCACAGGTATGCAAAAGTATCTTAAGGACCTAAAACCGACAGTTTTTGATGATTTGATTGCAATGAATGCTCTTTATAGGCCTGGGCCGTTGGAATATATTCCCAGTTTTGTTGACAGGAAGAATGGGAATGAAAAAATATCTTACGACCTCCCTGTAATGGAGGAGTTTTTAAAAGAGACATATGGAATTACAGTTTATCAAGAGCAAGTGATGCTATTGTCGCAAAAATTAGCTGGTTTTTCTAAAGGTGATGCTGATGTTTTGCGCAAGGCAATGGGGAAAAAGATTTTTGCCTTACTTCAAAAATTAAAACCACAATTTATTGATGGAGGAAAGTCAAATGGACATCCTGAGGAAATATTAGAAAAAATCTGGAAAGACTGGGAGGCCTTTGCTGCATATGCATTCAACAAATCACACTCTACTTGCTATGCTTGGATTGGATATCAAACAGCTTATTTAAAAGCGCACTATCCAGCAGAATACATGGCTGCTGTACTCTCAAACAATATGAATGATATTAAGCAGGTATCATTTTTTATGGAAGAATGCCGTCGTATGGGATTAAAGGTTTTAGGACCAGATGTTAACGAGTCATTTTACAAATTTGCAGTAAATGATCAAAAGGCTATTCGATTTGGGATGGGTGCAGTCAAAGGTGTTGGGAAAGGGGCTGTAGAGACCATTATTGAGCACCGAAAAGATGGCAAATATAGTTCTGTTTTTGATTTGGTGAAACGAATTGATTTAAGAGCAGCAAATAAGAAGGCTTTTGAGAACTTGGTCTTGGCCGGAGGTTTGGATTCCTTCGATAATACTCATCGAGCACAATATTTAAATCCAGATGGAGATGGGATTACTTTTTTAGAAAAGGTTATGCGCTTTGGAGCTAAATACCAAGAAAATGTAAACTCGGCTCAAACAAGTCTTTTTGGGGAAGAAACCAATCAAATATATCAAGATTTAACAATACCTCCGAGTGAACCCTGGAAGAATTTAACACGTCTAAAAAAAGAAAAGGAAGTTGTTGGCATTTATATTTCAGCACATCCATTAGATGATTTTTCTAAAGAGATGGATCACTTCACAAATATTTCTTTGTCAAATTTAGATGATTTAAGTGTGTTTTTAAATCATGAGTTAAATGTTGGAGGCATTGTAAACGAAGTTGAGCATTTAGAAAGTAGCAAAGGTAACGGATGGGCTCGTTTTATTTTGGAAGACTTTTCTGATCAGTATGAATTCCGAATCTTTGGAGAGGATTATCTAAAATTTAGACATTTTTTAGTAGTAAATCAGTTTGTAAGAATTCGCATTATGATTCGCCAAGGCTGGACTAACAAAGAAACAGGAAAATTAGGTACCCCTAGAATAAAATATTTAAGCTTTGAAATGCTTCAGAATACAATTGAAAATAATTCAAAAAAGTTAACTATTCAATTAGATATTAATCAGCTTAAAAGTGAAAAAATCCAATCGCTTAAAATTAATCTAAAATCTTTTAGAGGGGATAAGCCCCTATTTTTTAACGTTTATGATTCAGAAAAGAAGATTAAACTTACTTTGAACAGTAAAAATCAGAAAATTAAAATCAACTCAGAATTATTGAACCATTTAAAAGAAAATCATTGGTATTATAAGTTGAATTAGAGGTATTGTAAAAATCATCAAAAAAATACAAATTTGATTTAAAGAGATTATAAGCCTTAAGTTAAAATAATTACATTTGAACTTTAAAATAAAAAAAATGGCAATAGAAATTACAGATGCAACTTTTGATGAAGTTGTTTTAAAATCAAAGAAGCCCGTTTTAGTTGACTTTTGGGCTGCTTGGTGTGGACCCTGTAGAATGGTGGGGCCAATAATTGAAGATTTGAGTAAAGATTATGAGGGAAAAGCTGTTATTGGAAAAGTTGATGTAGATACAAATCAGGAATTCGCTGCAAAATATGGAGTTAGAAATATTCCAACAGTTTTAGTTTTTGACAAAGGAGAATTAGTTAATAGACACGTTGGAGTTTCTCCTAAAGCTACATATTCACAGTCAATAGATGAGTTTCTATAACCTATTTGCTTTTTATTATGAATTATTTGGCATATTCAAAATGCAGCGTATATTTGCACACGCTAAAAGAGGTCTGGTAGTTCAGTTGGTTAGAATACATGCCTGTCACGCATGGGGTCGCGGGTTCGAGTCCCGTCCAGACCGCATAATTTAAGATATTGTGTGTTGTTTTAGTAAGAGCCTAAAAAACTCTTATTTAGCAACTAGTGAGAAGCTTTCCAGTAAATGGGAGGCTTTTTTGTTTAACTTTTATATTTAATTGATTCATTTAACGGTTAAAAAAGATTAAATATCTTAACATTTTCGTAATTTTATAAAATCCATAAGTACGTTCAAAATCAAAGAGTTAAAAAAATATTTTTATTTATTTAGAATTCAGCTTCAAATTTTGATGTTGATGAGTTCATCCTATGTCTTTTCTCAGCAAAAACAAGTTAAAATTAAAGAAGACTTTACTGCTACAGAGATAAGATCCACAAAAGCACTACTCGCTATTGAAATAAATAAGGCACTTCAAGAAAGACTCAGCGGATCTTTAAATTTATATTTTCATGGCACTTCACCTACTTCTTCTGTAAGTCCTACCCAAGTTGTCTCATTTGTAGGGAGTGAAACCTTCAATCTTCAGGTTTTTTCATCAACTGTGTCAAGCTTGACAAAAGAAACAACTTACTATTACAATTGGAAACTAGAATTAGATGATATTGTCCTTCAAACAGGAGTCAATTCATTTACAACTTTAGATGGTTTTGCAGCACTACCTTTCCAAATGTATGAAATACCTGAGGTGGGTCTAAAAGAAGGAGATAAAATTGGAAGAATTAAATATGATGATGACGGTGTCCAATGGAAAAAAGTTCAAACCTTTTTTAAAACTACAATGGCACTGAAAGAAAATGGAGAGCTGCATGCATTTGGAAGAAATGCTAGAAATCTTATTCCTCAAATTGGAAGCTATCAAGGAAAAGGGTCAGAGGTAGTTTATGAACCCGCTGGAATATTAAAAAATCCAAATAATATTTGGCAAGACATTGATTCTGACAATGATGGTTATTGGAATGTTGATGAAGATGTTGCAGGTACTAACAAAAATAGCAGTAGCAGTTTCCCACAAAATGATCAAGATCAGGATTATTTCAGTGATGAATTCGAAACATTGTTAGGAACAAATGTAGAAGAACCCTATGGATATGAAGATTGGAGTAAATTTGAAGATTATGTTTACTCTAAGCTAAACATGGATCAAAATTATATGAAATTTCATGATTTTGCTTTCTCTAAAACAGTTGCTTTTGGGATTACAAAAGAGGACACTGACAATGATGGTCAAGAAGATCGAAAAATTTATGGCTGGGGATATGTATATGGCGGCTTAGATGGTTACCCCTATATAGTCGATCAAAATGGTAATAAGCCTGGAGGAGAAGCACCTGCTGTAAATCTGGAAAAAAATATAGGAATGGATATAGTATTTCATCAACCCACACAATTTCCACTCCAAGGATCGGCTGCAAATACTGAACTCAGGAAATTAAGATGGGAGAAAATTGCTGTGTCAGACAATTTCGAAAATCCTAAATATCCAAACTTTAATAAGTTGGAAAATATTTATGATGCTACAGCAGCTGCAATAACTGTAGATGGGGCTCTTTATGTATGGGGTGTTATTGAGGGTGTAATTGTATTTGAATTTAAAAGGTTAGGAGCTGATCGAAAATGGGTTGACGTAACTGTAGGTGAAAACATAATAGCCATCGATGAAAATGGGGACATGTTTTCTGTAATGGACTTAAATATCCCTGTAATACCAGCGACATCAAACCTAGATAAAGATAACGACGGAAAACCCGATGCGGAAGATGACTTCCCTTGGAATAAAAATTTCCAAAAAGATAGTGACGGTGATGGGCTTCCTGATAAAATTGAATTTGATTTAGGTACTCTTTCTGCAAAATCAGACACTGATGGTGACACTGTGATTGATTCCGAAGATGCATTTCCCTTGACGAGTAAATACGAATTATTAGTAGATGGAATAATTATGAATGTTGACGGAAAAGAGATAAGTACTGATAATGATGATGACGGCTTACCAGCCAAATACGATACTGGAACCAAAAATGGAATAACGCTGTCAGACTATAATCCTGATTCTGATAACGATGGAGCACTAGACGGTTATGATGCTAGGCCGTTTGACCCAAACTATAAACAGGATTCCGACAGGGATGGACTTACAGATGAGGAAGAATGGGAAAGGAATTCAGATCCATATTTAAAGGATACTGATGGAGACGGTGTAAATGACATGCTGGATTTGTTCCCTAGAATTTATGCATACCATAAAGATAGTGACGGTGATGGGCTTCCTGATCAATTAGAGGCTAAAAATTTTGATTCTAGTGGAAACCCCACATCTTCGACTGTCTCAGATACTGATGGAGACGGATTTCTCGATTATATTGACAAATACAGTGAAGGTAATCTTATTAATGAGGCCTTTAACAGTGGAAGTGTTGATGATCCATGGGAACTAATCTGGCGTTTTATGGATTTGAGATATGATTGTAATGGTGATGGTATGATTACAGGTGAGGAGTGGATGGGAACAGACCCAGCCTGTGCAACTTTTATTAAAAGAGATCAATATCCTAATGATCGGACAAAATCAATTGATAGCGACTGGGACGGTATAGATGACTCTATAGATCCAGATGATGATAATGATGGATTTTTGGATATTGTTGAGTTAGATTCTAGAATTAACACTAATCCCCTAAAATGGAATAGCAAGCCCCAAGATGATGATAATGATCACATACCAAATATCATGGAGAAAGAAGGTTTCGTTTATAAAGGAGAAACAATCTACACCCAAGGGACTGATCCAAATAATAGAGACACTGATGGTGACTGGTCAGATGACGGATGGGATGATTGGCCACTGGATCCAACTCTATCTTGGGATGTTGATAAAGACAAAGTTGAAAATTGGGTTGAAATAGAATTTTTAAAAACTTCTGCTACTGTCTCGGATACTGATGAAGATGGGGTGATTGACGGTGAAGACGCATTTCCTTTGGCTAAATGGGATACATCATCTCCTACCTTTAATGCTGGGACTCTTGATTCAGACGGCGATGGATGGTCTGATGAATATGAAAGATATTATTTTGCTAACGACGATATAGACGGGGACGGAAAAGTTAATTGGGAAGATGATGACAGTGATAATGATGGTTATAAAGATTGTGAATGTAACCCTGATAAGTGGGTAAAATATGAAGATACAAACCGTGGTTGGTCTTGGTGGGAAAAAAACTGGAGACAATGTCAAGGTTATGTTGAGGGGGGCAATAACAATTGGGAATATGTTGCTGAACAAGATGAGTGGTTGCCTGCCAACAGATGGAAGGCGGATGACTTACCTGCTGACTCTAGTGAGCAGTTAGATTTCGATGGTGATGGAATTGGTGATAATTCAGATCCAGATATTGATAATGACGGGGTTCCTGAAAAGTTAAAGCTAATAATTAAGGATTTCACTAAAAATGGCTTTGATTCCGCGGCGATAAAAAATCTTAAATTAACAGACGCAGATATATCTAGACATACTAGGTCTACTACTAACCATAACGGGTTTTCATTAAATTTATCACAAAATGTTTCGGCAACAACTTCTTCATTTACAGTATGGGAGTTTGAATTTNATACTGCACAACGTTTAGTTAAAAAAGAAAATAATGTTGTAACTGTAGACAATCCATATTTTTCGGGTGCTTTTGAATCTGAGTTTGATATTGAACTAAATAAAGGTTCTAAAACATATACTCAAAAATTTATTTTATATAAAAGTTATAGATTTTCTTACATGGATAATGCCTACTCAATTGTTGAAGCTACAAAAGGGAAAAGCTTTGAAAAAGATGTAGATATATCCCTTCAAATTGATGTTTTTCCTAGGAATCCTAATCAATCCATAAATTCTGATTTTGGTCATTGGGAGGGTGTTCAAGATTATAATAATAACGGTATTTGGGGAGAAGATGAAAATGAATGTAATTGTGGAAATTCAACAGGGGAGTATGATTATAGAAGAGAAGATTTACTGCCGAATTCCGTAGATAGAGATGATGATGGAGATATTTTCATGGATTTTGATGAAATCAGGTCTGGATCTGACCCGCTAGACTATAGAAGTTATCCGGGAGGTGGTTTTGGGGATGATGATAAAGATGGCCTTACTAATAATTATGAAATAGAAAATGATACTGACCCTAATG
Organism: Flavobacteriaceae bacterium TMED179; assembly: GCA_002169865.1. GTDB lineage: Bacteria > Bacteroidota > Bacteroidia > Flavobacteriales > Flavobacteriaceae > MS024-2A. The sequence goes on from NHIC01000007.1 coordinate 148,909, forward strand.
ATTGGGATACTGATGATGACGGAATAAGTGATGGATATAAATATCCTCCTCCAGTTGAAGAAGGAAATGCATGGAAATGGAGACTTGTATATACTGTACCAAGCACTACAGCAATTGTAGCAAATGGAGAGACTTTCCATATTCAATTTGAAGGATATAATAATCAAAATGTCTCTAATACCCATAAATTTTACCGTATTGAAAAAACAGTTACGGATAATCAAACCACGGGGTTACAACTATTACAGTATTTTAAAGCACAACTTGATAATTATGGTTATGTTGCCTATAACCTTAATGATAATGGATTTGACAGAGAGAATTTCACAACAGTAATTGACAATAATCGTTTAATTATTATAGGAGCTGACAATTCCCTCAATTTTAACAAGAGAGGCTTTTCATCTACAATACATAATGATAAGATT
>NHIC01000008.1 GCA_002169865.1 Flavobacteriaceae bacterium TMED179
TTTTATTGATCTGAAGTAGTAAAAGATGAGGCCGGTAAACCCTCTTGATTAAAAAGAGTAGCCTCGAAATAATTTTTCCATCCATATCTCACATCTTTTGGTTTTTTTACTTCTGACGAATAAACTTTTAATTTGTCAGTTTTAATTTCAGCATTGGCAGGGTAAAAAACACCATCTTGACCTGAGATTTCAAAGCCAATTAATGGTTGTTTTGCATTTAATCCAGATCCAATGTTATCAAATGATATCTTAATATATTCATTTTTCACCTCATGATTTGAGTAAAGTGGACCCGAATCTACAATGTCAAATCCATAATCCCTATTTAATGCTAAAAGTGCCAATCTTTTTCCGACATCCTGTTTGTTATGTGGATGAATGTCATTCTCCTCTCCAATATCTAATAAGATCGCCATACCCGTTTTAGGAGTCATTTTCAAGACTTTTCTTTGTGCATCTCTAAGACCTTGAGAAATTTTTGAAGTGGAATAAATAAATGGAGCAATTTGTGCGAAGTAAAATGAAAAGTCATCGTTCCAATGCGATCTCCAATCCCTTATCATTCCATCCAAAAGAACAGTATATTCTTTATAATTCTTTACATTAGCCTCTCCCTGATACCAGATAACACCTTTGATCCCGTATGGGATTGTTGGCTTTAGCATTCTATGATAAAGGATAGAATATTCATTTGGATCATTCAGGTCATATGCTTTTATAAATTTATTTTCACCATTAACTATTTTTTTTTGAAGATCCTCTTCATTATAGTCGTGAACCATCAAATAACCATTGGAAATGATTGCCTGATGTTTGTATTTGAAATCCTTAAATGGCAAGCCAATCGAATCACTAGCTGAAAGAACATAAGCAGGGCCTCTAAAACCCCCGCCGAGCATAAAATCTGTTAACCGAACTGCTAATACGTTATTTTTCTTTTTTAATAGTCCCAATGGGACGGTATAATTTCGTTCATCAAGATTAAGAAAAGTATTTCCAATATTTTGTCCATTGATGAATGTCTGATCAAAATCATCAATTCCTATTGAAAAAATTAAATTATGTTTAGCAGCAGGATTTTTTACATCAAATTTTGTTCTGAACCATACGGTTCCGTCTTCAAGTATAGATTGATTCTCGAAATATAAATTTTCGAAAAATAAGCTATCCTCAAAGTCTGGATCTAAATTAATTTTATTCCATTGAGTATCATTAAAATCAATTTTAGAAAAATTTTTGTCTTTAAAATCATACTTATACCATCTTTTCTTTACCTCCTCCTTATCTATTGGAAATTCAATTATTTTAAATCCAAAGTTCTTCTCATTAATTGACATTATAGAATCATTATACCTTTTGTACTCTTCTTGATTGTCACCAAATCTATCCCCCGCTTGATGCTCTATATGATTCGTAGGGCCTAACTCATTAAGTTTTTTTGGACTTGTCCATGCTTCTACTCTTGTACCTCCCCAGCTAGTATTAATGATTCCAATAGGGGTGGACATATTTTGGTNTAATTCTCGAGCAAAGAAATAGGCCGTAGCACTAAAATTAACGATATTTTGGGGGTTGGTTTCTTCCCATTTCTGATTTTTTAATTTTTCACCGGATAGATCCATGGGGACATTAAACATTCTTATGGTTGGATAATTGGCATTTTCGATTTCTTCGTCTTGGTTATCTATGCAACCGCTACAATGATTCATTTTCCATTCCATATTCGATTGGCCTGATGCTAACCATACTTCGCCTATAAGAACTTCTTTCAACTGTATTTGGTCATCTCCAGATTCAATACGAATAAAATAAGGCCCACCATAGGCTGGAGTATTCAGTTTTGTCTGCCATTTTCCATTACTATTTGCCCTAGTTTTGGCGGTTTCTCCCCAACTAGTTGTGACTTTAATTTCTGCACCGCCTTTAGCCATTCCCCATATAGGATTTTTGTTTTTTTGTTGAAGTACCATATGATCAGTAAAGAGGGGGCTGAGAAAGAGTTCTTTTGTTAAGTTCTGTGCGTTAATCTTTGGGCTAATGCATACAGTCAATAAAGTACTGAATATAATTAATTGTTCTGTAGTTTTCATAATTGTTGATTTTACCGTTAGTAGGGTTGATTTGTAAATGCATCATAAACAGCTTTAATAAAATAAAATCGATGATTATAGTCTGTTAGTGATCTGTTTAAAAAAACACCATAGATATCATTTTTTGGATCAATAAAAAACTCGGTGCTCTGATATCCACCATGTCCAAATAGCCCTTTAGGAGCCTTGAAATCCATTAGTGTTGGATTATCGAGAACATAAACCCCAAGGCCATTGTAGACCCCCATAAAATCATTATCATTGGAATGGGGTCCATCGGCATATCGAACTATAAGTTCATAAATACTCTCGGGAGAGAGTATCCTTTTATTTTTAAATTTTCCTCTATTTATAATCATAGAACAAAAATTGGAAAAATCTTTTGGTGTTGAAATCAACCCTAGACTTCCGTAGGCAACTTTAAATTCCATATCATAGGTAATCAGATCATTAATCCCTGTAATCCCAGTTTCGTTAAAGCCTTCTATTTTTTCGTTTCTTACAAATAGAGGTAGCATAAGCTCTTTTTCTTTTGGAGTCAAGAAAAATTTAGTGTGATTCATTTCTAACGGCTCAAAAATATAGGTCTGCATAAAGGCTTGAAAAGATGCTCCCGATACTACTTCTATAACCCTTCCCAATACATCGTGTCCCAAGCCGTAAAAATACCTTTCACCTGGTTCAAATTCTAAAGGTTGTTCTGCAATATCCTCCATCAAATCCTCCAAACCCTCAGCACGCATTCCATCCAACATAAAATCTTTGTAATAAGAAAGCCCAGAGAGATGCGTAATCAAATCGATTATTTTGATTTCATTTTTACAAGGAATAATTCCTGCTTTTGACTTGCACATCAAATTTTTAAGAGCGGGTATATATTTGGAAACGGGATCATTAAAATCTAAAAGATTTTTTTCTTTTAGAATCAATGCTGCTATAGTAGTGACGGGTTTGGTCATGGACCAAATAGGAAATAAAGTTTGATCAGTAATTGTTTTATCTCCTGTTTTATTAGAGTTTTCAATATGATGATAAACAACTTTTCCACTTTTACTAATTACAATTACATTTCCTCCCGTTTCTCCATTGATAATTAGATTTTTTTGAAATTCTTGAAGGTGGGCTCTGCTAATCCCTGTTTTTTTTGAAGTTTGAGAATAGAGTATTGTTGTAATAGAGAAAAATAATATTATAAGACTTTTTCTTTTCATCAATTTTTATTTGAATGATCAGCCAATTTTTTAAATAATTCCACTTCTTTTACTGAAAAAGGCTCCAAATCTTTATCAAAAATGTCGTGGTGCCATTTCAAAGGCTTACTATTAAAAATAGAATTGCCCTTTCTTTTCCTTATTTTGAATTTAGTCGTATTAATCAAAGGGTCTGGAAAGTATAGTCTGGATCAATTGCTATTTAATAAATAGCTTAGAAGACGCGCTCTACCCCTTTGAGAAATACGTTGGCCTCCTTTTCTTTAAACTCAGCTTTCTTGCTGTCCCAATTAAGGGTCTTATTGGGAAATCTGCCCGCAATAACACCTAGTAAAATAGTTTCTGTAAGTCGAGAAGCATAAGAAAAAGGTGCCGAAGCTTTGTCTCTGCCCAAACATGCATCAACAAACTGATGGTAATGTTTAGGTGCATCTCTTTCATAATCATTGACAGTGACGCCCAATTTTCCGTCTGGATCATATTTTTTAATTTCTATGTCTTTATATTCTCCATTGACAATCAAACGGGGTGGTTTCATAAAGTGGGGCAAGAGCAATCTTCCCTTCTCTCCAATGAACATAGCTCCCTGTAAGGGTAATTTTTCCTTACTGGGCAACTTGAGTTCCTTGTTGGGTTTGGGGGCACCTTTTCCATCGTGCCATACCCACTCGAAATTTGGAGTGGTGTATTCGGTGCCAGGGAAAGTGTAGACCACTGTATTGTTTTCGGGATAGCCAAATCCATTAGGCTTTCTGCAAGTGTTTTTGATCGTATTGGGTACGTCTAAATCAAGAGCGTTGTAGGGCGTATCAAAAATATGAACCCCCATATCACCCAGAGTAGCACATCCAAAATCAACCAGTTTTCTCCAGTTACCAGGGTGGTACACCTTGTCTTTATAAGGTCNTTCTTCAGCTGTACCCAACCAAAGATTCCAATCTAAATTGGAAGGTATTGGGTCACTANCATTGGGCTCAGGGCCATCGTAACCCCAGTTTTTTGGCGACCATGCCCTTACCCTACTTACTTTTCCAACGACACCGGATTGAATAAGTAAAGTGGCCAATTTATAGTCATAAAAAGAATGCACCTGAATTCCCATTTGGGTNACCAGATTTTTTTCTTCAGCTATTTTTCTCATGGCACGCACCTCGGATACATGATGCGCGAGAGGTTTTTGACAATAGACAGGTTTGTTCATCTCCATCGACAAAATAGAGGCGGGGGCATGCGTATGGTCAGGAGTGGATACTACAACAGCATCAATGACATTGACCATTTCTTTGAGCATTACCCTGTAATCTTTGTAGGTTTTAGCGTTGGGATAGCTTTCACCTGCTTTGGCAATGGCATTGGAATCTACGTCACACAATCCAACTACTTCTACATCGGGGTGAGAGGCAATTGACCTTAAATCAGCACCTCCCATTCCACCAACCCCTATATGCGCAGTTCTAAGTTTATCTCCGGTTTTACTCATCGCCACTACTGATTTTGGTATAAAGGCCGTTGAGGCTGCGGCCAGTGATGTTTTTAAAAAATCTCTTTTTTTCATGGTTCAAGTGTTTAAAGTTTTTTGATTTTTATATTTTTGAAGGATAAATTACTGCCGTGATCTTGCAAGCCAATGTAGCCGGTTCTGTATTTTCCATAATCAGGAGCATCGTTCCATTTACCAGAATTTCTTCTTTTATACCAATCCTCTGACCAAGGGACAAATGACAATACTTTTTTCCCATTGAGCCAATGCTCAACGTTCTCTGGGGTAAAAACAATCCGGCTACTATTCCACTGTCCGGCAGGATAGAGTACCTTTTGGGAGGGATCTGGAACGTACATGGCATAGTCAGCCGCTGTCATTTGCCAGTCCTGAAGGTCATAATCGTGGATTTCTGCATACTTCTCATCATCTATCAATTGGTATTCTGGAGACACAACAGGAGGGCCGTCATAACCTTCCTTAAGGTGATAAAAGATACCACTGTTTCCTCCCTCAGGGATATTCCACTCTATATAGAGTTCAAAATTATCGAACTCTTCCAAACCGTAAATAATGTCTCTACTGCCCTTATAATCGTAATCCTCCTCCAAAATTTGGTCGGTAGTAAAAGACAATACGCTATTAATAATTTTCCAGCCAGGAGGCATCCGATCACCATTGTAAGCCCTCCAACCGTTCAATGAACTGCCATCAAAAAGGGTAATCCATTCATTAGATACTTTTTTTGGGGTATCTGCGCATGACCAAAAACTGATCAGGACAAGGGTTAAAATTATTTTTTTCATGGGTTTAAATTCGTTTTAAGATATTATTTCTAAAGGTTTTGTCATTTTCCATTTTCCACGGGTGAAATCAGGGAATGACTGTGGGGCTCCGTCCTGTTGGATAGATCGCCCACTTAACTCAGTTACCGCACTCCAAAAAGCGCCCTCATAAACATTTTGGTCTATTGGTTTTCCTTTTCGTAAACATTCTACAATACGGTACATCATAATACCGTCCATTCCACCGTGACCGCTATCTTTGGATTGCTCATTTAATCTTTTATATAGTGGGTGATCGTATTTCTCATACACCTTTTCCAACTGATCCCCTTCTACCCAGTCATGATGGTCCTCTGTTATTCCCGGTACGCCCCCTTCCAAAGCCACACGGGTGGGATATCCCGCCAAGGTTCCGCGCGTCCCTTGAATAAGATTGAGGCGCGTGTAGGGTCTGGGACTGGTTTCATCCCATTGTACGATTATGGTTCTTCCTAAATGGGTTTTAATAACGGAAGTGTTGAGATCACCATTTTGGTAATCCAACTGATTCCATTTGTGATCTGGTGGATAATTCTTCTCGGCATAAAGCTTTCTGCCCATTGCGGGGGTAGAAAAAGAGACCAAACTCTTGAAGTTGTCTTCCTGTCGCCCCAAACTCATGTACTGTGCCACTGGACCCAATCCATGTGTAGGATATAGATTACCCTTACCAGTGGCATAGTGATGAGTACGCCATGATCCCGTTCCGCGATCCTCTTGTTGCATTTGTCCTCTCAATTCATGGATATAGGCAGCTTCGGCATGGAGTAGTTCACCAATAACNCCTTGTCGGCACATATTGAGGTACATCAATTCGGCCCTACCGTAGTTAACATTTTCCATCATCATACAATGCTTTTGAGTTCTTTCGGAAATGCCTACAATTTCCCATAAATCTTTTAGCGTTACCGCCAAAGGAACTTCTACAAAGGCATGGGCGCCTTGTCTCATAGACTCTATGGCCATAGGGGCGTGGTTGTTCCAATTGGTGCAAATAAAAACCACATCTGGTTTAACTTCTAGTAACATAGACTTCCATTTATTCTCGTCACCCCAATAGGTCGTTGTTTTTTCATAATTAGAGGCATTGGCAATTTGCTTTAATCCCTTTAATTTTTCTTTTACATTNTCTTGGTATAAATCACAGAGTGCCACAACTTCAGTTCCGGGCAGCCCTGCAAAAAACTTTAGGTGTTCTCCTCCCCGAATTCCNAGGCCGATAAATGCTGCTCTGATAGTAGTTAATTTTGGAGCGGCATACCCNCCCATGTAAGTACCTCTAGAGTGGGCGGTGGGTTGATCTAATGAAGTATCATACTGAGAAATCAAAGGGGTCGTGGCTAAGGCAGCTGTAGATAGGGACGTTTTTCTTATAAAATTTCTTCTGTCAATTGTCATTTTTTTGGTTTTGTAATGATTTACAAAAAATTAAAGTGTTTGATCAACTTCTTCATCCAATTTATAATTTCCCATTTGAAAAATGGATTGGTAGTCAAGTGGAATTTCTAAATTAGAAAAACTTGTGGGAGTTCCAAAAAGATAAACCTTTTTTAATGCAGGGAAAGAATACATTTTATCCAATTGATTCATCTCAAAATTAGAATTGACCAAATTAATTTGCTTCAAGTACTCAAGATCATTAAGTTTATCGATCCCGTTTCCCTTGATGGCTGTATAGCTTAATTTTAATATAGTCAAATATTTTAATTGTTTCAGAACTTCAAAAACAGCATCCGTTACTTGAGTTTGACCTAAATCCAAGTCTACAATATGATCCAAAAAATTTAGAAACACATATGCTTTTTGATCGTCAAAATCAGGAGTATTGATAGCTGAAACTTTTAACAATGAAGANGTTTTGTAAATTGGCGCTACTTGTAATCCTAAAGCTTTTAGTGTATCTATAATAGAGCTATTCAAAGGGCTGAGTGCAATATCGGGATAGATACCTGTCTCATCTTTTGGGAAAAAGGATTCAAAAAGCTGTGGAGAGAGTCCTAGCTCTGCAACCGTTNATTTCTNTGGGGCTCCCAACGTNACCCATTGNTCAATTATTTCCATTTCNCCCTTTGTAAGTTGGGTTTTGGCTTTTGGAGGCATGTGTTTTTTTTTGTCTCTAGGCAGGTGAATCCTNNTCANTATCTCGCTATTNTCAGGATTGAGTGCAAGAATAATCGGCCCCTCTTCTCCCCCATTCATAATNCCTTTGAAATTATGCATTAACAATTCACCTCTNGTTTTTTTGGGNTTGTGACANCTCACGCATTTTTGATCCAANATGGGCTGAATNACNCCAGAATAGAGGGGNAATTCTTGATGGGTTTCGGGCNAAAGGATAAANTTATTATNAGNNACTTCCATNCCCAAAGCTGTTTTGAGCTNAGGAGGAAGTGGTTCTGTTAAATGATCTTTACCATGGGTNAGGTTNCCTCCCAAATGTCCTGTAACGGTCAAAATNAATACCAATCCATANCCCAAAAATTTTGGTGAAAGTCTTTTNAATGGANTAACTCCCTTAAGTTGNAAGTACAACAAAAATGAGAANANAAAAGTNAGGNTNCCCAATATNAGATGACCCTGAANATCCTCCCANGCATANCCCTCTCGGAGATAAAGAACAGTTCCCGTTAGAGCAGCACCAAGGGTNGAAAAAGTACCCCAAAAAAAAGCAAAANGAANTATTTTTTNATGCTTATTGTCTTTGCGGTCATAGATCATCATCATCAANCCCAAAAATAAAAANCCAATNGGCAAATGGACAATGAGCGGATGAAAACGCCCNAAAAGATCAATTAAAAAATCCATAGANTTTAGGNNAATTTATTTTNATAATTGNTTANGCGAGNATTTCGTTGATTACCGAGCCAGAAACATCNGTGAGTCGGAAGGGTCTCCCCTGAAAATCATANGTAAACTGCTCNTGATCAAAGCCNAATTGGTGAAGTATGGTGGCNTGTATATCGTGAACGGATACCCGTCCTTCTATACCNGAATAACCAATNTCATCTGTTTTACCATGAACNGCGCCTTTTTTGATACCNCCTCCNGCCATCCACATGGTAAAAGCATCACCTTGATGGTCTCGNCCTGGGGAATTTTGAATNCCCAATCGATTTTCCCACATGGGGGTTCTTCCAAACTCTCCTCCCCAAACNANNAGGGTTTCATCTAGCAAGCCTCTTTGTTTGAGATCGAGAATAAGTGCNGCTANCGGNCGGTCGGTTTCCTTGCATTTTTTCAANAANCCTGAATCTAAAGCTTCGCCGGGACTNGCTCCATGNGAATCCCATCCCCAATCGTATAACTGAACAAACCTTACACCTTGTTCAACCATTTTACGAGCCAAAAGACAATTGTTGGCAAAGGATTCTTTTCCTGNTTGTACNCCATACATTTNCTTGATTNCANCNGGTTCCTTGTCNATATCCATTACCTNTGGAACNGAAACCTGCATNCGATAGGCCATTTCGTATTGATTGATCCGTGTCAATACCTCTGGATCACCAAACTTTTCATATTCTTTATAATTGATGTCGTTGATGGATTCCAATACCTTCTTTTTTAAATCTCNAGNNATTCCTTTAGGATCTTTCAAGTAGAGAACAGGATCACCTTTGGAACGACATTGTACCCCCTGATAAACAGAGGGAAGAAAGCCACTNCCCCANATACTNTTTCCAGCATCNGGTGTACCCCCCGANGTAAGGACTACAAATCCAGGTAAATTATTATTATCNGANCCCAAACCNTAGGTAACCCATGATCCTAAACTAGGTCGACCATTTCTTGGACTTCCCGTATGCATNAGCATNTGTGCAGGGCCGTGATTAAATTGATCGGTATGAACGGCTTTTAGAAAAGCAACCTCATCAATCACCTTTTTAAAATGAGGCAGGTGGTTGGATACCCAATTTCCTGTTTCTCCCTCTTGNTTGAAAGTTGCTTGAGGTCCNAGCATATTGGGGACCCCCTGAATGAATGCAAANTTTTTNCTATCTAACAAGGAAGGGGGACAAGCTTGATTNTGGAGTTTNGCCAGTTCAGGTTTATAGTCAAANAATTCCAACTGTGAGGGAGCACCCACCATATGTAAATAGATAACGCTTTTAACCTTGGGCAAAAANGGAGCGGGAATTGGAACCATGGGATTNAGTGATCTATCAGTTGTATAGGCAGGGATTTTGGAACTGCCCGTAGAACAGGAGTTTAAAAAACTGCCCAAAGCCAAGCCCCCCAATCCAAGGGTACAATCCTTGATAAAGTGCCTGCGGCTGTTAAACTGAGCTTCAATGGATCGCTGCTCTGCTAATAATTTCATTATTTTATCCATGGGTTAAAAATTCATCTAAGTTCATNATGGCATTTGCAACTACTGCCAGAGAAGCAGTATTTTTGTCTATATCCTCTTTCAGTCCAAAGAAATCTTGCAATTGATCTGAATCATCTTGAAANGTTTTAANTGCCTCTTCATAAAGTTTCACAAGGGCATCGAGTTTGGNATCATCAACCGCCCTNAANGTAGCTTTTTGNTACATTTCACTTATNGCAGCTTTNGTTTCTTTATTGCTATGTGATTTAGCAANATGCATNGCTGCCTCAAGAAATACAGGGTCATTCATNGTNACCAATGCCTGCAAGGGNGTATTTGTAGGAGAACGATTGACTAAGCATACTTCTCTGCTNCCCGCATCGAAAGTAATCATNGANGGATAAGGACTGGTTCTTTTTAAGTAAGTGTAAATCCCCCTTCTAAAGCGATCCTCACCTTCACTAGTTTTCCAAAGGTTACCCAAATATCTGTGTTCCCAAACACCATCTGGTTGAGGTGGCATGACTCCTGGGCCGAACATTTTATTACTTAATAAGCCTGAGACTGATAACGCTTGATCTCTAATTTCCTCAGCTGTAAGTCTTAGGCGAGGGCCTCTAGAATAGAAAATATTATCGGTATCTATAGCTAGTTTCTCATTTGAAGTATGGGAACTCTGCCTGTAGGTAGAGGACATAACTATTTTTTTAATTAAAGTTTTTAAACTCCAATTCATAGAATGCATAAAATCATATGAGAGCCAGTTCATAAGTGCAGGATGGGACGGTGGATCCGACATCGTACCCATATCCTCCAAAGTTGAAACCAAACCTTTACCAAAAATCTGATACCATATTCGATTAACTAGGGTACGGGAAGTCAATGGATTTTCCTCATCTACTAGCCATTTTGCAAGACCCAAACGATTTTTTTCCCATTTTTCTTGCCAAGGATTTAGAGTTTGAGGAACTCCAGTTTGGACTTCATCATTTTTAACCATCCAATTGCCCCGATCAAAAACATGGGTTTTTCTTTTCATGTGATCGGGGTTTTCGACCATAATGGGTGTCTTGTTCTCAACATCTTTAGTCAATAAATTCATGAATTTTTTAACTATAATTTGATTTTGTTTGGTGCCCTTTTCCGGTAAATCTGGAAGAGTAGCAACCCAGATAATATTAATTGCGTCACCATCATATAGATTTTTATATTCTTTTGCATCGAATAAACTTGGGTTCCTTGCCTCAATAAAAAGTTCAAAGGGTTCTTCAAATTTTGGGATCCTAACTTTTTTAATTTTTAATCTAGGATTGAAATAATTTAAATTATCCTTAACAATTTCATTATCAGATTCATTATTATTATCAGGTTTGAAATCTATCTCAGTTATTAAATTTGAATTTTTACTATTGATCCTGAGATAAATTTTCGTGCCTGGTTTGGCATCGTGCATAAAATAAAAATTTTGATAACCATTAGTATCAAAATTTTTAAGACTGGCAACACCACGGTGTCTTAATGCAAGCCACAATCCATTAATAGTTCCCAAATCATTTTCTAAATCGACAATAGAAAAATCATGAGCAGGATATTTCGGCTCTTGGAATTGAAGGAAGTTTTTATAAATAGAATATATATTTTTATTCCCTTTTTCACTTATCCAGTTTAAAACTTTATTTACCTCTATGTTGTCAACTTCGCTGTATTCTTTAAGGTTGGGTGATTCATCAATCAGATCCTCATCCATCGTATTATTAAAAAATGCCATTAGATTATAGTACTCAGTATGTTTGAAAGGATCAAAGGGATGACTATGACACTGAACACAACTCATTGTGGTGCCTTGCCAAACATCAAAAGTTGTATTGACCCTGTCGACTACCGCAGCAACACGAAACTCCTCATCATCGGTCCCACCCTCATCATTGTTCATAGAGTTACGGTGAAAGGCGGTAGCAATTAACTGTTTAACAGAGGGATCAGGCAGCAGATCCCCGGCAAGTTGTTCTAATGTGAACTGATTGAATGCCATATCCTTGTTCAAGGATTTAATGACCCAATCTCTATATTTCCATATTGATCTTCCTCTGTCTGTCTCATAACCTTTAGTATCTGCATATCTGGCCAAATCCAACCACCAACTGGCCCACTTTTCTCCAAAGCCAGAATCAACAAATAGACTATCCACATAGTCCTCATATGATATCCCCTCACTAATAAAACTATTAGCAAGTTGTTCGTCTGGAGGTAGACCAGTAATATCAAAAGCAACTCTTCTTGCTATAATATTTTTATCAGCTGGAGAATTGGGTAAAAGTTTTTTTTCCTCCATCCTCGCCGCAATAAAATGATCAATAGGATTAGAAAGAAAACCTTGATTTTTATATTGCGAAGCTACCTCAGGAATAGCTTCCTCGTTAACCGATAGGTATGCCCAGTGAGTTCCCCATTTGGCGCCTTGATCTATCCAGTCGGTTAGGATCTTGATCTCCGCCTTAGAAAGTGGAGGTTTTTTGTAAGGCATACGCATCTCAGGATCCGTATATTTTAATCTAATTATAAATTCACTTTTATTACTATTACCAGGGATTATAGCGGGTTTGCCAGATTGGGTTTCACCCAATGCTTCAGATTCAAATAAAACACTAAAACCAGCAGTTTTCTTAACTCCTCCATGACAGGAAATACAATGCTTATTGAGTATTGGCTTTACATCTGCTGAAAAATCTACCTCATTTTCTGGTTTTACAACATAGAAAAGAACAACAAGAGAAATAAATATTGTTCCCAAAAAAATGATAAATCTTTTCCTCAATAACATTTAAAAAAAATTTAAGTACTCATTCTCTAAATTACAATTTCAAATTCAAATTCAAATTCTTATTAAAATTGTATTCAATAAACCCTAAAATTAATTTTTTTTTTTTAACATATCTATTAATTTCCAGTGATGTATGAGGGGTTCAATTACAAATCTCAGATATATAAAGACGGTATTAATGCAGACAGAGATGCGATGGATTATAAATTTCAAAAAAAGGTGTTCAATAAAAATACAAAACTTGATGTTTCTATGTCTTATGGAAGAGGATTCTCTATCATATTTGAATTTTCAAAAAATGGATAATTTTTAATAATTTATTGTATAATATAATTTTAATGACACCAAACTTTAAAGCAAAGGGTATTCTTGTTAAATCACCAGGACGAATTAACCTTATTGGAGAACACATCGACTATAATGGGGGCCATGTTTTGCCTGCTGCTATAGACTTAAAAGTTACACTTCAAATTCATAAAACCGAAAATAACCTCTGCATAATAAGCTCAGAGGATGGAGGATCATTCAGCTTCGACATTAAACAACATCTTGAAATTAGCTCTACCCAATGGGAAAACTATGTTCTGGGTGTAGTGGACGGTCTTAAGAAAAAACGCCACAACCAATTGGGTGGGTTTGAATGTAATATTACGACTGAGCTTCCTATAGGGGCTGGTATCAGTTCCTCTGCAGCATTAGAATGCGGCATAGCCAAAGGATTGAATCATTTATTTGATTTGAATCTATCCGATATTGAGCTTATTGAAATATCACGTATGGCCGAACACAATTTTGTAGGAACCAAATGTGGGGTGATGGATCAATTTGCCGTGACTATGGGGCAAAATAATAAGTTGCTGCTACTGAATTGTGAAAGCCTAGAATATCAACTTATTGATGCTAATTTTTCGCCATACAAGATTGTATTACTTAACTCCAATGTATCTCACAACCTCGCCTCAAGTGAATATAATACCCGACGCGCTGAATGTAATTTGGCACTTAAAATTATTCAAGAGCAGCATGCCAACTTTAATTTTTTAGCCGATGTGCCAGAGGTCATTATTGAATCTGTAAAAGAAAAACTACCAGGGAAAGTATATCAACGTGCCTTGTATGTATCTCGCGAAAATTCCAGAACATTAAAAGCTGCATCACTGATGCAAGCGGGGAAAATTGAAGGTTTTGGCGCACTAATGTATCAAACCCACATGGGCTTGTCTAAAAACTATGAAGTGAGCTGTCCCGAGTTGGATTTTTTGGTTGGTCTGACACTAGACCTTCCCCAAGTGGTAGGCAGTAGAATTATGGGGGGTGGTTTTGGCGGATGTACCATCAACCTGGTTAAAGAAGACTTTGTCCAAAACTTAATGGAAATGGCAGAGGAGCAGTACAAAAAAGAATTTGACATTACACTTACCCCAATTTTGGTGGAAACCTCTAATGGTGTAGAAATTACAAATTACTAACATTAGATGGACCTCAATAATACCCCCTTAAGAAGAAAAAATATACCTACGGGGATTGGATTCTCGTTTCTCACCACCTTAACAAACGACCTTAAATGAGCAAAAAAGTCAAACCCCAAGAGATAAAACGATAAGCTTATGATTTAAATTGTTGTCTGTGTCCAAGAAACGAATGTGCAGCAGGGGTGAAAATCCCGACTCCAATCAATGGATAAGACAATCAATATTGGTATGTCCTTTTACCCCCTTTATTGTCTTACGCAGAAGTAAAAAATTCATGGCAGGGTAGTAGATATTTGCCAATCCCCAAGATAATATTACAGCTGTTCAATCGGCTCAGCGATTAAAAGACTGTTCAGAGATCAGCTGTCTAGAAGCTTAAAATTAGTGTTAACCCTTGAATAGAATTTTATCCTTAGTCTAATCCTCAAGTGCGAAAGCAATTATTTTATTTCCCTTTTTGGTGCCCAATTTTTCTCCTCCACAGGCAACCGTTAGATACTGTTTACCTCCAGCGGAATAAAGCGCAGGAGTGGCAAATGCAGCCGCAGGGAGCTTGAAATCCCAAAGCAATTTTCCTGAGTCCCGACTGAAAGCTCTGATATAACCATCTTTGGTTGCAGCAATGAATAGCAGTCCATTTTTGGTAACTACAGATCCTCCATAATTCTCTGTTCCTGTTGTGGGGTACCCAAGATCCCGCAAGGATTCTGTCTCGCCCAAAGGCACCTTCCAGAGGTATTCGCCAGTGTTAAGATCCAATGCATTTAACGTTCCCCATGGTGGAGAAATCGCAGGAAGACCATTTTGGTCCAGAAACTTAGAATAGCCTGTATGATGAAAAGGCACGTAGGGTTGTTTATTATTGGTCTCGGTTATTTCTTTAACCTTCTTATTATCCGACTTGTCTGTCAAAAAGTTTATCAGTTCTTCGCGGTCTTTTTCTACTATATGTGGAAAACCTGGCATCATTGCCTTGCCTTGCGTGATGATGTTATAAATGTTCTTTTTGGACAGACGAGTTTCTATAGCCAATAAACTGGGATATCCACTGGCTTGCGATCCAGAACGATTAGTCATGTGACAGACAGCACAATTTTGTCTGTAAATTCTTTCTCCAGCGGTCAATTTTTCACCCTTATCGTCATTGGATCTCATTTGCAGGAACCAAGCCATTTCATTCGAATTGATATACAAAATACCCTTATGTGGGTCTGCCGCAGCACCTCCCCATTCAGCACCTCCATCATAACCGGGCAATAATAGTGCGGGTTTTAGAGAGGGTGGGGCAAAGTTCCTTATATCGGCTTTCTTAAATACGGCAATTAAACTATCACGATTCGGGGCATAGGGGCTGATATCCTCTGTTGTCAATTTATCCGATTGTCTAGCAAAGCAGGCAGGCTTAACGGGAACGGGTTGGGTAGGCCATGCTTGTTCACCGGGTAATTCAGATTCTGGAACCGCTAACTCTTCAATATCGAATAGTGGACGACCTGTTTCACGATCAAATACAAACACATAGCCTTGCTTGGTAATTTGGGCAACTGCAGAAATAATTATCCCTCCATGGTTAACCGTTATTAAATTAGGAGGCGCTGGTGGATCACGATCCCACAAGTCGTGGTGGATAAACTGATAGTGCCAAAGGAGTTTCCCAGTATTGGCATTTAGAGCCAAAAGACAATTTGAATAAAGATTTTTTCCAGGTCGCATAGCACCATAAAAATCTGGTGCAGCTGATCCTGTTGGAACATAAAGAATTTCCCGCTCTTGATCCAACGCCATACCTGCCCAGTTATTGGCAGCACCTACTATTGTACTTTCTGAAATATTGAGATCTCCCCAAGTATCGATTCCAGTTTCACCAGGACGGGGAAGCGTGTGAAAAGACCAAGTTAATTCACCTGTAATTACATTAAATGCCATCACATCTCCTGGAGCAGCTCCAACGCCTTCCGATAATCTGAGGGGCATAATAATTAGATTCTTGTGAATGGTTCCTGGAGTAGAGGAAATCACAAACTTTTCTTGAGCTGAAGCAGGAAGACCACTTCGTAAATCAATTTTACCACCCTTTCCAAAAGAAGGGATGGGTTGACCTGTCTGAGCATCTAATGCCCAAAGGTATGAACCTTTAGTATAAAAAATGCGTTTGTCATTTCCAGATTCCCAATAGGAAACACCTCTGCTATTTGAAAATAATGTTTTTAGGGTATCTCCAAAAACCCAAACCTCTTTTCCTGATCGTGCATCCAGGGCAAATACTCTCAGTGCCGAGCTCACCCCGTAAAGCAGGGTATCGACTACAATTGGGTTCATCTGCATCTGACCATAATCCTTGCTTTCATATTCCCAAACCACTTTAAGAGACTTAATATTTTTCGAGGTAAAGTCAGCAAGTTGGCTATAATGGCTTCTACCAGGGTCACCTAGGTAGTGTTTCCATTCTGTATATTGATTTTCACCACCCGAAAGGGAAGATTTATCGCATTGTATTAATATAGAACAAAATGTAAATAATATTAAACGCAAAATATATTTTGATTTTACAAACAATATAGCTTATTTGACCTTAAAACAAAAAATACCAAAAACTTAAATTTAGTAGATAAAAATAAGATTCTCATTTAGTTATGAAAATAGGAGAAAGAATTGGGCAAAACTATTTTGACATTTTATTGTCACACTAATTTTAAATTCAATGTCCAAGGCAATAACCATATAAAATTACTAAAGTGTTGATTTTAATTTAAAGCAACTTTTTCTAGAATTATCTCAGTTGATTTTTACAAATTCAAAATATTTAGGTCGTAGCATAATATGAAATGGTTTCCTCCCATTCAATTTTTATTTGTCAATTAATTTATATCAAAAAGGGTTTAATCTTTTGCTTTTAAAAAGCTCAAAGAGGTAGAAATTAATTTAATTTTAATGTACAGTGTCGAATCATTTATTTTCAATTGGTTTACCAACTTTAGCTTGAAAAAAATTAGAGTTCTCAAGCCTATTTCATGCATGGCTAATTCTTATTCAATAATTTCTAAGGGGGTTAAAAGAGGGGATTCCATAAGTCCGGCATCTAAAACATCCAGTTTTGAGGAATCAAAAGGTTGGTAATCAAGTCCCACAACATTGATGTTGTAAAAAGTTTTCCACTCTTCGCCTCTTGCTTCTTTAGCCTTAATCCGGTTGGAACCCAAGTTAGTCACCCATATACGAAGGGTATTTTTCCCTTTTTTTAAATTATTAATGGTTAGTTGATAGGGATTGGACCAAAGTGTGCCAACGAATTGATCATTTAACCAAACCTTTGCACTATCCCTGACATCTCCGAGTTCCAGCAGCCAAGGACCATTATGTTCCATTGGCCTATTAAATTTTATTTCATATTGGGCAGTTCCCGAAAAGGCAGCCATTTTTTCACCCCATTGGGTCCATGACGATAAGCGATTAATTTTTTTTGAATACTCATCATCTGGTCCTCCTGAAATCAATTTAAAATCCCAACTACCTGTAATTTTATGTCTACTCTTAAATGGTTTGTAGTATTTCCATTTTGCTGTATTCACCCTATCGAAGGTTTTGAGAAAGATACTCCCTCCGGAGGACAGGGATAGTTTTACTTTGGTCATATTTCCTTGTTGCTCTGTAATGGCTTTTCCTGTTTTTCCAGTCAGAGGGTCCAAAATCAAAACCTCTTTAGCTTGGATGCTCAAAGGGATGAATCCCTGGATTTTATTTTGAGTATGATTGACTAGGTAATAGATTTTTTCACCTAAGTGTTCTCTACGGATGAATTTCAGCCCCTCTTGTGTCAATTCCTCTTTAATTACCCCTGCTTTATTAAGGGGGATTTCCATTTCTTTCAGAGAATAAACTTTATTGATTTTTTCTTTGACAAAGGCTTTTAATTCTTCTTCTCTTTTTTGGTAATCAAAAAACCCGGGAACAGTTTTAGGCCTTTCCAAAAAGACAACTGATGCACCCATATTTCTCAAAGCAACTAGTTTTTTCAAGGTTTTTAGTGGCATATTTTGGGTTGCAGGAACTACTATCGAACGGTAGTTCCCTCCGGGCAGTTGGATGATTCCATTTTCGACATTTATTTTTTTCAAAAAACGATCTGAGATATAGTCAATGCTATAACCTTCTTTGAGTAAATGATGGATAGTTTTGTAAAAGGGAGTGTCCCAAAGCCAAGTATCGAGACGATGAATGGCAAATTGAACCAAAGGATCCCCTTTGTTAAATTTCACCCAACTGTCGTGAACAGGCCAGTATACTAATACGTCATTGTCGGGTTGACCTTGTTGTAATAGTGACTGTGATCGGCTTATGTATTCAAATAACGCTGGAGCATCTTCCCAAATGGGATTGGTTTCATTAAAGTTTACAGAGGCATAAAATTTCCAACCCGGCCATTGGGCATATTCGGGGGAATAGGTTGAACCGTGTAAAAAAACATGATTGATGCCGTTGAGAAACAAATCCTCTAGCTCAGGTTTACACTGTGATAGAGCAGTTCTAAAATGCTCTCTCAACCAAGTAAAGGTTTCTGAAGAAACTTGTTTTTTCCCAGATATATGAGCTGCAGAAGAGGAAAATTTGATCATGGCTAAATCGGCATCTCCAGCTCGAAAATTCCTGTGAGGGTAATCGGCTGAGCTTCCATTTCCTTCTTCCCTTCTAAAGCCCTTGATATTGTATGGCATAGATCCAAAGGTTTCGCATTCGGGTATATCGGCAGAAGCATACAAATCAATAAGGTTTCCTGGGGAGCCGTGTGCTTGATATTTTGTTTTTACCCCTACATTTTGGGCCCATTCATTCCAAATAGGATTAAATCCCTCCACCAGTAAATCAGACAATGTTTCTCTATAATCACTTCTGATTCGGTTACTTATTTCATTGTCTTTTCTATCCAAAAGACGATTCATATAGGGCTTAAGATCATAGCCACGATAACGTTCAAAAACCTCAAAAAATTTGGGGGTGAAGTCTGCTTTGTACACTTCATAGCTGTCGTTGAAAACAGATCTAATCTTACCATCGGTTTTTTTTAAAGCACTCATAAAAAGCTGAAGGTAATTTTTTAACGCCTGAGGAGAAAAGTGATCCAAAACCCATCCTTCACCTCCTGGAGCTGCCCTTTTTACCTTTTGTCTTGTTAGGGCTTCAAAGACAAAAATCAGATCGAAGTCCTTGTTTTTGGCCTTCCACTCCAATTGGTTATTTATGATTTTATTACTTAAATCTATAAAATTGTTATTACTGTCAAAAGCAAAAACCCCTTTAAGTTTTGGCAACTCTTTATTTGGATCATACGCCCTGATATCATCTTGGTTTGGAATTATCAAGGCTCCTGTTTTGAATGGAGAAATTGTCTTCGAAAAAAGGGTTCCTTTTTTTAGCTGTACTTTCCTTACCAAAAGACGTTTAGCAGCATCAACTGGACTTAAATCCGACCCCCCCCAAGGCCAGCCGGTTCCCAAGGTTAAATCAACTCCCATTTTTAAGCTGTCTGCCATTTTCACTGTATGGACCAACATATCAATCCATTTAGGACTTAAAAAATTGATGAATTTTTCCTCTTGTCCCTTTACCCCATAGATGGGTTCGATTTCTACCCCACCAATTCCTGCTTTTTGAAAAGTAATCAACGATCGGGTAATATGTTTTTTTTCTACCGCACTGCCCATCCACCACCAACGGGTCCAAGTTTTAGATTCTTTTTTCACCTCAGGCCAACTATATCGACTGTGCTGTGCATTAGCAATACCAAAATTGATGAAAAAACACCACAATATAAGTGCACTAAATATTTTTTTCATTTTCCCATTATTGTGGATATAAATATTTTACAACTGTTAATTAAGAATAATCAAATTAATTATTATAATTTATAAATTAAAATCTTAGATCAAAAAAGAGAATATTTAATATGACAAGAAAGTTAATGATTTGATTGATATAATCCAGATTAAGGGGATTTAAATGGACTCAAAAACCAGGACAAAACAGCTTTTTAAAATCTTAAATATGAAAATAACTATACAAAATTCATACTGGGAAAAAATGGCTTTAAACAAAATAAATCATCATGGAATAAGAACGCTTATCTGTTATTAAATTGCTCTAATATAGATAATCCAGTCCCAAGAAGTGTAAATGGTTATCTTAGAAAGAATATTTATTATCAATTTAATTTGTTATGATATGAAAATCTTAATAATATCAATTTTAACGGGAATATTTCTCTTCGGTACGTACAATAGTAAAAAAAGCTTAGTGGAAATAGAGGGCATATTGTATTCTGATATGGGAATTGTATCCATTAAATCAGACAATGGTAAAATTTCTAAAATTAACAGAATTGAAAGTCAAGGAAAGTCGTTGGAATTATTTGTTGCTCCAGGTTTAATAGATGTGCAGATTAACGGTTATATGGGTATTGATTTTTCTGGCCCAGAATTGACTATTGAGGGAGTTAGAAAGGCTACCAAAGCGTTATGGAAAGTTGGAGTAACCTCTTATTTCCCAACAATTATTACAAGTGATATTGAACGAATAAAGGAAAATTTTGCTGTATTAGCAGAAGCCAAAAAAGATCCAGAAATAGGAAAATCTATCGCTGGATTCCATTTAGAAGGCCCATATATATCACCCTTAAAAGGATTTCGTGGAGCGCATTTAGAGAAGTATATAAAACTTCCAGATTGGAAAGAGTTCAAAGAAATTCAAAAAGCGGCAAATAATGGAATTAAATTAATTACACTTGCACCAGAACTAGAAGGCGCTATTTCATTCATTCAAAATTGTGTTTCTAATGGTGTAGTTGTAGCGTTAGGACATCATAATGGATCTTCAAAAGATATAAAAGAAGCCATAGATGCTGGCGCAAAAATTGCAACACATTTAGGGAATGGATGTGCAAATGAAATTAATAGACATCACAATCCAATATGGCCACAACTGTCTGATGATAGAATCACTCCAAGTATTATTGTCGATGGATTTCATTTAACGAAAGAGGAAGTAAGAAGTTTTTATAAAGTAAAAGGAGTCGATAAAACCATTTTAGTCTCAGATGCGCTTGATTTAGCTGGATTACCAGTTGGAGAATATATAAGAGGAGAGCGCACTTTGTTGTTAACTGAAAATGTAGTGAAGCTGCCAAAAGAAAATGTACTAGCTGGAGCGGCTTCTCCAATCAGTAAATGTGTAGGGGTGATCATGAATTATACACAATGTGGACTTCAAGCAGCGATTCAAATGGCAAGTACTAATTCAGCAGAATTACTATACTTAAACGAGATTGGAAAGATTGAACCTGGAAAAAGAGCAGATATTATTCAGTTTGCCATGGTAGATGGAGAAATGGTTATTCACAAAACCTTTGTGGCGGGAGAATTGGTTTATTCGAAATAATTGTAGTTTAGAATTCATTTAGATCCTTTAAGAGAAGCTGAAAGTTAAATAGCGTGTCTTTCCAGAATGATTTACTAACCCATGTATGTTTATTTTGAATGATTTATTTGAATTTATTTTGAGGATTTGGGGTATTACGAATTAGAAATAACTAAAAGTTTATAATATTTTAATAATCTCTCAAGGTTAAAAGATTATGGTATTGTGAGCGTTTTTGAATACTTAGACATAAAAATGGTATAAGATAATATGGCGAAAAGATACATTACTAAAAAAGTACTAATTGGCTTAAATGCCGTAGGTCCCGGATTATTTTTGATAGGATATAATATTGGGACTGGAAGTATTACAACCATGGCAAAAACAGGAGCAAAACACGGTATGTCACTTTTTTGGGCGTTACTTCTATCTTGTATTTTAACTTATATATTAATGGTTTCTTATGGAAAAGTAACTCTTGTTTCAGGCCATACGGCCTTGTACAATTTCAAAAAACAATTTAAATACGGTTGGCTATTATCTATATATATTATAATTGCGCTCATAATAGGAGAGTTGCTTGCCTTAACTGGAATTATGGGAATTGTTTCTGATTTAATTCAGGAAGGTATTCGATTAGCCTTTGATGATTTGATAATTGATACTGGTTGGATCATTTTATTTTTTGTTGTAGGATTATACTTTCTTGTAATGAATGGTAATTATAAAGTTTTTGAAAAGTTCCTGACTGCATTGGTAATGTTAATGGGGCTTTCTTTTCTAATAGTGTTTTTTATGCTAAAGCCTAGTTTAGTATCCTTAACAGAAGGAATTATTCCAGGAATACCAGATTCGCCAGGTGCCATGGGATTGATTGCTGCTATTACAGGAACAACTTGCTCTGCAGCTGTTTTCATTATGCGAAGTACCGTTGTCGCAGAAAAGGGTTGGACAATAAAAGATTTGAAGAAGGAGAAAAAAGATGCTTTTGTTTCAGCTTCAATGATGTTATTCTTAAGTGGAATTATTATGGCAGTAGCGGCAGGAACCTTAAACGTAATGGGGTTAAATTTAGAGAATACAGTTGACCTAATTCGTTTATTTGAGCCTATTGGAGGTAAAGTGGCAGCATATGTTTTAATCATTGGAATTGTCGGTGCTGGGTTGTCATCAATATTTCCAATATTACTTATAGCACCTTGGTTGATTTCAGATTATAGAGGAATACCGAGAAATATTAGATCAAAAGAATCGAGAATACTAATTATTGTAGCGTTACTTTTTGCATTTGGATCAGTTTTTCTAGAAGAACGTCCGCCTGCATTAATGATATTTTCTCAAGCCTTTCAAGCATGTATTTTGCCGGCAGTTGCCATCCCAATATTTGTGTTAATAAATAAAAAGGAATTAATGAACGATTATACGTCAAAAAGTAAAATAAATATTGGATTGATAGCCGTTATTTTATTTTCGTTGATTACAAGTTATTTTGCTATAAGTGAATTTTTATAAAACAAATTGAATTATGAGTCAGAAATTTAAAATAGAGCAATTAGATATAGAAATATTTGATGATAAAGAAGATATGGGATTTGCTGCAGCCAATTTTGTAGAACAAAAAATCAATTTGGCAATTGCGGATAAAGGAGTTGCACATATTATTTTGGCAACAGGAACCTCACAATTTTCTTTTTTAAATGCCTTGAAGAAAAATGATATTGATTGGAATAATGTAATTGTATTTCATTTAGATGAGTACAATGGGATTTCAGATACACACCCTGCAAGTTTTAGAAAATATTTAAAAGAGCGAATTTTAGATGAAGTTAATCCTAGGAAGATTTTTTTACTAAATGGAGATGCAGTTGACATTGAAAAGGTCATGAAAGAATACACTAAAGCATTAGAAAACCATCCTATAGATGTTTCATGTATTGGAATTGGTGAAAACGGACATATCGCTTTTAATGATCCGCCAGTTGCAGCTTTTAATGATTCTAAAAAGGTTAAAATAGTTGATTTAGATGAAGATTGCCGTAAACAACAATTGGGAGAAGGCTGGTTTCCAACTCTAGAGGATGTGCCTAGGCAAGCTTTAACACTTACAATCCCAACAATTTTAAGTGCAAAATCAATAAGTTGTGTAGTACCAGATAAACGGAAATCGGAAGCGGTTAAAAATGCATTACAAGCAGAAATTAGTACTGCCTGCCCTGCAACTATTTTGAGAACACATTCAGATACAAAGCTTTTTCTAGATAAATGGGCAGCTGATAAACTTCATTATGCGAGGTCTTAAGTATTCTCCTTTTTTAAAACTACGTTTAATTAAAAGATTTTTAGCTGTATTTTACAATATCAAGGTTTTGGAACTGTTTTAAATAAAAAAGAGAGACGATCTTTCAAACATCTCCCTTCAGTACTCGAGGCGGGACTTGAACCCGCACGGCCACAATGGCCATTGGATTTTAAGTCCAACGTGTCTACCAATTCCACCACTCGAGCAGGACTTAAACAAAAAAGAGCGAAAGACGGGATTTGAACCCGCGACCCTCACCTTGGCAAGGTGATGCTCTACCCCTGAGCTACTTTCGCTAATGGTCTGTAAAAATAGTAAAATCAAGCATTTCTATTCAAAATTTGGCTAAACTTTCTATAACTAATTCTAAAAAATTTTATCATTTCAGAAAAAGAAATTGGAAGACGGATTAAAAAATATGAGGGATACAACTACTATTTTTTTAGCTGTTGTTTGATCTCATTAAGTTTCATAAGTGCTTCAATTGGTGAAAGGGTATCGATATCCAAATCATTGATTTCTTCCCTTAAATTTTCCAAGAGTGGGTCGTCTAAATTGAAAAAACTCAACTGCATTTCATCCTTACCCACTTTTAGACTTTCGGCATTGGTTTCTAAGGTATTTGACTTTTCCAATCCTTTGAGTTTTTGACTGGCCCGACGAATTACAAATTCTGGTATACCCGCCATTTTGGCAACATGGATTCCGAAACTGTGAGCACTACCTCCAGGTACCAATTTCCGTAAAAACAAGACCTTGTCTTCCAACTCCTTTACCGAAACATTAAAATTCTTGATTCTTGGGAAATCGTGGGTCATTTCATTCAACTCGTGGTAATGGGTAGCGAAAAGCACCTTGGCTTTGACAGGGTGTTCGTGTAGGAATTCGGCAATCGCCCATGCGATGGAAATACCATCGTAGGTGCTGGTGCCTCGCCCTATCTCATCTAATAATACCAAACTGTTTTCGGTAATATTATTTAATATTGATGCGGTTTCATTCATCTCCACCATAAAGGTAGATTCTCCCATGGAGATATTGTCACTCGCCCCCACTCGGGTAAAGATTTTGTCCATTAACCCTGTTCTCATGGAGGCTGCAGGAATAAAACTTCCCATCTGCGCCATCAGAACTAAAAGGGCTGTTTGTCTGAGAATGGCCGATTTTCCAGACATATTGGGACCTGTAATCATAATGATTTGTTGGGCAACAGGGTCAAGCAATAGATCGTTTGCAATAAAAGGTGTTCCGGGAGGCAATTGATGTTCAATCACAGGATGCCTTCCTTTTTTGACCTCCAATACAGTACCTTCAGAAAACTTGGGACGGGTGTAGTTGTACTTGATCGCCAAGGCAGCAAAGCACCACAAAACATCCAATCGGGCGATCTGACGGGCATTGACTTTCAGTAATTCAATATGAGATTGCATTTCGGTGAGCAATTCCATATACAAACTACTTTCGATGACCTTTATCTTTTCTTCTGCACCCAATATTTTGGTTTCGTACTCCTTCAATTCCTCAGTGATGTACCGCTCTGCATTAACCAAGGTTTGCTTTCGGATCCAATCCTCTGGCACCTTGTCCTTATGGGTGTTTGTGACTTCTATATAGTAGCCAAACACGTTGTTAAAAGCAATTTTTAAAGAGGGAATATTGGTGAGTTCACTTTCCCTTTCAAGCATCTTATCGAGGTGATTTTTACCCGAACTAAGTAAGTCTCTAAGTTCATCCAGTTCGCTGTTTACCCCTTCAGCAATGACCTCTCCTTTGCTAAGCAATACAGGTGCCTCCGGTTGGAGGGTTGATTGGATGAAACTGCTGATTTCCTTGGCATCCAAAAAATCTTTAGCCATTTGTTTGAGCACCTTATCGGAGTGATCGGCTAAATAAGACTTCAGCTGTTCAATTTCTTCCAGTGATTTACCCAGTTGCACCAGTGCCCGCGGACTGATTTTCTGAGTGGCAATCTTAGCCACAATTCTCTCTATATCAACCATTTGATTCAGGTAATGGGCAATTTGATCGTAAGCATCGGTATCGTTTACTATAGCTGAGACCGTGTCCAAACGTTTTTCGATTACTTTCAAGTTCCTTTCTGGAAAGGCCAAACTGTGTTTGAGCATCCTCCCTCCCATCGCCGTGAGGGTCTGATCCAAAACATCTATTAATGCAACACCATTGGGGCTGGTGGACTGAAACAACTCCAAATTCCGCATGGTAAACCGATCCATCCAAACGTATTCTTCCTCAAATATTCTTTTGACTCCTGTGACGTGGGGAATTTTATTGTGGTGGGCTTCCTTGAGGTAGTGTAATATCGCACCTGCTGCGATTACTCCTGTTTCTATATTTTCTATCCCAAACCCCTTTAGACCAAGTGTCTTAAAATGGGCAGTCAATTGATCTACTGCATACTGAGATTCAAAAATCCAATCCTCTAGATAAAAGACATTGAACTCCCCACCCATATAATTGGCAAAAGCTTTTTTCATGGGTTTAGCAACCAATACCTCATTTGGCGCAAAATTTTGTAACAACTGCTCGATCTGAACTACATTACCCTCAGATACCCAAAAATCTCCTGTGGATATGTCCAAAAAGGAAACTCCTGTATTGGATTTGCCAAAGTGAAGAGCGGCCAAGAAATTGTTTTTTTTCTGTTCCAGCACCTCATCGTTAAGGGACACTCCTGGCGTGACCAGTTCAGTCACCCCTCTTTTCACTATTTTTTTGGTCATTTTCGGGTCTTCCAGCTGATCGCAAATTGCCACCCGACACCCGGCCCTTATCAGTTTGGGTAAATAAGTATTCAAAGAATGGTGTGGAAATCCAGCTAACTCAGTTTCGCTGTTACTACCCGCTCCTCTTTTGGTGAGAATAATCCCCAATATCTTCGCGGCGCGAACCGCATCGGTTCCAAAGGTCTCATAGAAATCTCCCACCCGAAATAACAACAAAGCATCGGGATACTTTCCCTTAATCTGGTTATACTGCTTCATTAAAGGGGTTAACTTGCTCGACTTGGCCACTATAGAAAGTGTTTTTGCGAATGTAATTATTAAAAAATTCCTGTAAGAATTGGGTTTTAAAAATTTGTTAACAAGCACAGTACCACCTATTATTTACTAATTTTATAAACATGCGAAAACTAAAAAACAGCGAACTGATCCGCAAGTCGGTCACCGATTTCAAGCAAGCCCCCAAGACCCCAATGATTTTGATCCTTGACGATGTACGCAGCTTGAATAACATCGGCTCAATTTTCAGGGCTGCCGATGCTTTTTTGATCGAAAAAATCTTCCTCTGCGGTATTACCGCTTGCCCTCCACACAAAGATATTCACAAAACAGCACTGGGAGCGACCGAATCTGTGGACTGGGAATATCAAAAAGAGGCCAAGGAAACTGTAAAACAACTGCAATTGCAAGGGGTAAAGGTTTATGCCATCGAACAAGCAAAACAGGCCCTTTCACTAGAATATTTTGAAGTCATCAAAGAGGATAAATATGCTTTTGTTCTGGGAAACGAGGTCAAAGGTGTGTCTCAGTTCACCGTGGACCAATGCGATGGAGTAATCGAAATTCCACAAGAGGGTACGAAACACTCTTTAAACATCTCGATAGCAACTGGGATAGTCCTTTGGGATTTTTATCAAAAGTTTAAAAAGCCTTGATCCGTTGTAATATGATCTGATAAGCCCTTTCATCATTTACAAAATCTAAATCTGTAAGGTCTATTTTTTGATAGCTAAAGGGGAATCCCAATTGGATGAAATTTTGATAACCCACCTCAATTTTTTTAAGATAATCAGGAGAAATATTTTGTTCATAGGACCTGCCCCTACTTTTGATCTGTTGCTTTATTCTTTCAAGTGGCTGATGGAGAAAAATTACCTTTTGAAAAACAAACTCTTTACCTACCCACTGATCGTAATTTTTTTTAAAATCTTTATAATCCAAAAAACTAAGATTGATTTTGGCAAAAATCAAGGATTTGAACAATGAATGATCTGTTACCCCTATTTTTTTTGGAATCTCCCCTTTAAAAAACCCACTAAATTGATGATATCTGTCGGCTAAAAAATAGTTTTCCAAGGGAAGGGCAAACCGCTCAGGTTGATCGTAAAATTTTTCGAGATAAGGATTTTGGGTGAAGTTTTCCAATAGAGCAGGAACGTTATAATCTTTAGCTATTTTTTTAGCAAGTGAGGTTTTTCCCACACCAATATTACCTTCAAAAACCAATATTTGATCCTCTATAAATAAATCTGGAGACCATTTTTTTAATGGTATTTTTTGAGGAGAAGACGAATCAGGGCAAATCTTTGACAAATCTAACATGCTCTTACCCAATTTGGGGTGGACAAAATCTGGGGCCAATTCGCACATGGGAAACAAAATAAAATTCCGCAATTCCAGACAAGGATGCGGCAATTTCAATCCTTCTACTTCAATAATTTGATTCTCATAAAACAATAAATCCAAGTCGATATTTCGGGATTTATATACCCCTTCTGGAGATCTTACACGACCCATTTGCTGTTCTATTATCAGCAAATTGTTTAACACTTGAAGCGGCTGCAGTTCAGTTTCAATTCCTATGCAAGCATTTAGAAAATCCGGACCGTCAAAGCCCCACGAAAGAGTCTCATAGATAGATGACAAATCGATTAAAACCCCTATATCTTTTTGAATTCGAAAGACTGCCCCTTGGATATTCCCCAGGCGGTCATCCTTATTTGATCCTAGTGAAATATATGCTTTATTCATTTTAATCCTATGGTAAATTTCGTAAAACAATTTCACAAACCCTATCTTTGAAAACAAAATCCGCAGACATGAATTTCTTCAAAAGTTTTTTGGCATCCTTCATTGGAACCTTTTTAGCGTTCGGACTATTAACGATTTTCTTTTTTATGGGTATCGCTACCATTGCCACCTCCATAAATTTTCAAAAGAATCAGGGTACTTGGGTCAGTGAAAATAGTGTCTTAGAATTGGATCTAAATTCAGTAATCTCAGATAGGAGTCCCAAGTTTAATCAGCTTAAGAGCTTTTCTGATTTTGGCACTGTAATAGCGGGAATGGATAAAATTTTAGGTAGTATCAACAAGGCCAAAGAGGATGATAAGATAAAAGGAATCAAGTTACGATCTGGCTTAATCAGCTCAGGCTGGGCACAAGCCAGAGAAATCAGAAAAGCCCTTGCTGAATTTAAAACCTCAGGTAAGTTCATCTATGCCTACTCAGATTTTATGTCACAAAAAGGATACTATGTGAGTTCTGTAGCTGACAGTATTTTTATGAATCCTCTAGGGGTAATGGAGCTTAAAGGTCTTTCTTCAGAAGTACTTTATTATGAGGATTTCCAAAATCAATACGGTGTCAAAATGGAAGTGATACGCCATGGAAAATACAAAAGCGCCGTGGAACCCTATTTACAAGATCAAATGAGTTTAGAAAATCGCACACAAATACAAGGCCTTCTGAATGCGGTATGGGGAACCCTTAGAGATGAGGTGTCCGAAAGTAGGGGGTTGGCATCTAATACAATCGATGCTCTTGCTGATGACTTGGTCATCACAGATGCTGGGGAGGCTTTGGCGCAAGGACTTATTGACGGTTTGATCTATGAAAAGGGTTTTGAAAATAAAATTAAGGCAGCTCTTGAAATCGATGCAGCGGAAGAGTACAAAGTAATGAGCTTCAATAAAATAAACGTTCGAATCAAAGAGTATAACAAGGAAATAACCGACCGTATTGCCATCGTCTATGCCCAAGGGCCCATATTGTACACCGAAGGGAGTGAGGAAATCATTGGAAAAGAATCCATCAATAAAGCTTTTGAAGAAATATTGGACAGTAAAAAAATTAAAGCAGTTGTCTTGCGCATAGACTCCCCTGGAGGGGATGCGATGAGTTCAGAAATCATACTCAATGCCTCAAGAGCGCTAAAAGGTAAAAAGCCTTTTGTGGTCTCTATGGGCAACGTCGCTGCCTCTGGAGGCTATTACATTGCATGCTTGGCCGATAGAATTTTTGCAGACCCCATGACGGTCACAGGTTCCATTGGTGTGTTGGCCGCCTTTCCCAACATAAGGGGTATAGCCAATAAAATAGGCATAAATGCAGAGCAGGTAATGACCCATGACAATGCTATGGGTTATAGTGTTTTTGAACCCCTAAGCGGTGGATTTAAAAAAAGTACAATAGCCACCATCGAAAAAGTATATCACACATTCAAATCACGTGTAGCAGAGGGAAGATCTCTGAGCATGGAAGTAGTAGAGGAAATTGCTCAAGGTAGGGTGTGGTCTGGAAAAGAAGCAATTCAAGTAGGATTGGTGGATGCATTAGGCGGACTGAAAGAGGCCATCACAGCCGCAGCAGAATTGGCAGAAATTGAAAACTACAACTTGGTGGATTATCCCAAATATGAAGACAATTTGGAAAGTATATTCTTTGATGCCTTTGCTATAGCCAAAACAAAACTATTACAACACCCTCTAGAAAAATACGCCTCAGAATTTATCGAACTTAGCCAGCTAGAAGGAATCCAAACCAGAATTCCTTATTCGATTAAAATGGAATAAATGAAACCACAACAGCGGCAGCTCGCGGCCAAGATTTATATATATCTCTCTGCTTTGTTCATTACCTCACTGGTAGTGTCAAATCTAATTTTTCAAAAGTTTTTTTACTGGTATCCCTTTAAAGGGGAAATTTTTGGAAGTAGATTATTCGAGCTATCAGTTGGTATCTTGCCTTACCCCCTCACCTTTTTAATCACCGATTTAATTTCTGAAATCTATGGAAAAAAAGCCGCCAATCGTGTAGTTACTGCTGGCATATTTGCCTCTTTCTTTTCGATAGGGATATTACTGGTGGCAGATTACGTACCTGCTTTGGAAAGTTCACCTGTTGAC
Organism: Flavobacteriaceae bacterium TMED179; assembly: GCA_002169865.1. Classification (GTDB taxonomy): domain Bacteria; phylum Bacteroidota; class Bacteroidia; order Flavobacteriales; family Flavobacteriaceae; genus MS024-2A. The sequence goes on from NHIC01000008.1 coordinate 30,842, forward strand.
GATGCCACGTTCACTAAAGTGTTTTCACTTTCCCCCCTAGCGGTTTTAGCGTCTATGATTGCTTATTTGTTCGCCCAATTCTTCGATATAAAGATTTACCATTATTGGAAAAAATTAACCCAAGGGAAAATGCTGTGGTTACGGAATAACTTCTCTACTTTTACCTCACAGTTTTTAGATACTTTTTCTGTAGTACTCTTGCTTAGCGTTTTTGGAATTTTACCTTGGGATTTGTTTACCGGATTGGTGATTTCTGGATTTGTTTTTAAAGTTATTGTAGCCGCATTTGATACCCCACTACTTTATTTGTTTGTATGGATCTTCAGAAAAAAATTTGACTTAAAACCGGGGGAAGAAATCAAGCTATAAATTGGAAAATCCTAGCCTTACCCGAATCAATAAATACCTGAGTGAAATAGGCTACTGCTCAAGACGGGAGGCAGATCGTTTGATCCAAGCTGGAAGGGTTTTGGTCAATGGAAAAAAAGCTGAAATGGGAGTTAAGGTTAGTCCAAATGACAAGATTTCTGTCAATGGAGAAATGCTCAACCAATCCAAAAACAAAAATGTTTATCTGGCTTTCAATAAACCCAAAGGCATTGTATGCACCACCGATAACCGTGCGGAAAAAGACAACATTATTGACTTTATCAATTATCCGAAAAGAATTTTTCCCATCGGAAGGTTGGACAAACCCAGTGAGGGACTGATATTTTTGACCAACGATGGGGACATTGTCAATAAAATACTACGTGCCCGCAACAATCACGAGAAAGAATACATCGTTACGGTCAACAAACCCATCACCAAAGATTTGATCCATAAAATGAGTAATGGTGTTCCCATTTTGGATACAGTTTCGAGAAAGTGTTTTGTGAAACAAACCCATAAAAACCAGTTCAGAATCATTTTGACCCAAGGATTGAATAGACAAATCCGCAGGATGTGCGAGTACTTGAATTACAAGGTAACCAATCTTAAAAGGGTGCGGATCATGAATATAAAATTGGACGTAAAAGTGGGAAAATGGCGCTACCTCAAACCAGAGGAATTAATGAAACTCAAACAACTACTTAACGAATCTTCAAAAACTGTCTAGACTCACCTTTCTAACTTATTCAATAAAATGATTAAAAATGTCGAAAGTTAATGATGGCCAAGAATTTGAAATATGATCTAAGTATCCTCAATTCTGAAGTAACCTATGGTATTATTTTTTAACCCTCCTCCATATTCTGACAAAACCAATCGGATATTTTTATTATTTGAGTTCATTTTTTTATTTACAAAGTGTTGAGTTAATAATTAGAGCTGAACTATTTGACGCTAAAAATACAAATGCCAAAACTCTAATGTGTATTAATTTTTTGAGTTTAAAAATCAGAACTACTGTGAATAAATAAAACATAACAGATAACCGAAAAAAGACTTTGGGCGATGTGTGTAATAATTGTGAATATAGGTGAACCCAGAAATAATGACTTGTATCCAAAAAACAGACCTTTCTCGATTGATATACTTAAATAGTTTTAAGGACCGATTGGTGGGTGCTCCATAAATCAGAAATTGAGTTTCTATAAAATCGAGTAGGCAAAGTCATTGTAAAGAATAGAGATTATAGCTTTGCTGAGACATAATTTAGATTCATTTTGGACCTTATAATAAAAAACTAACTTATATTTATTTCCACTACTGTTCCTTCATTTGAACGAATATTGTAAACCGTTTGATCCTCAAATATTAAGTACTGTCCCTTTATTCCTTTTAGCACACCTGTAAAAGTATTTTCTTTCTCCAAGTTTAAACTTTGAACCTTTCTAGGATATTGCAAAACGGGAAATTTTAATTCAGTAATCTCGTGATCTCGAAAGAGGTGTTGTTTTAACTCCTTGGGTAAACCATCGATAGCTTGATTAATAGCCTTCTGCCACTGGACTTCCTCGTAGTCATTTTGTAACATTTTACGCCAATTCGTCTTGTCCGAGAAATATTTTTTTAGACTTACTTCAGCAACACCTGCCAAATAACGATTAGGGACTTCCAAAATTCCTACGGCTTGATGAGCGCCTTGGTCAATCCATCTCGTGGGAATCTGACTCTTACGGGTAACGCCCACTTTGAGGTGACTGCTGAGTGCTAAATAAACCCAATGGGGTTGTAACTGAACTTTTTTTTCATATTCCAAGTCTCGGTCCTCCTTTCCCAAATGGGCTTTACTTAATTCAGGTCGCATCACCCAGTCTCCTGCAGAAGGAATTTCAAAAAAACAATTTTTACAAAAACCCTGTCGGAAAATAGGTTTTGAATCTTGACAACTCAAACATTGAGTTCCAACAAAATCCAGTTTGATAGTTTCATCCAAGAATTGATTTGCCTCAAAAAAGTCATTTTGAAAATTAAGAAAGTAACGAATAGGCTCTCCAATTTCCGCAATCATTTTCTTTAAAACTCCTTTGAACATATTTTGTCTAAAGTTTATACTTTTGTTTTTAAAGATACATATATTATTATGCCAATTCCCCTTTTCAATTCTGTCGCATCTTGGTTTCTTAAGAAGCGAATTCATCAGATGGAATTGTTTATGAAGTATCCCAACGAAGTACAACAGGAATTGTTACACGGTCTTTTGAATAGTGCCACGAAAACTGAACTAGGAAAATCAAATGATTTTGATTCTATTAAAAATTATAACGACTTCAAAAACCGTTTACCCATAGTATCTTACGAAGATATTGTTGATCAAATAGAACGGTGCAGAAAAGGAGAGCAAAATATTTTCTGGCCCACTAATATCAAATGGTTTGCCAAATCTAGCGGCACTACCAATGCTAAAAGTAAATTCATTCCCATAAGTCACGAGTCACTAGAAGATTGTCATTACAAGGCAGGAAAAGACATGCTTTCTATATATTACAACAACAATGAAGAGGCTCAAATCTTGGCGGGAAAATGTTTACGATTAGGTGGTAGCAGCGAATTGTATCAAAATACAGATACTTATTTCGGGGACCTTTCGGCCATTATAATTGATAACCTTCCCTTTTGGGCGGAGCTTGGAAGTACACCCAGTCACAAAGTGTCCCTCATGTCTGAATGGGAGACAAAAATGGAGGCCATTATCAAAGAAACATTGGAGGAGCGTGTAACTAGCCTAGCGGGAGTTCCCTCTTGGATGCTTGTTTTATTGCAAAATGTATTGAAAAAAAAGCAAAAAGCCACTATCACCGAGGTCTGGCCTATGGTAGAGGTGTACTTCCATGGAGGGGTAAGTTTTCATCCCTACCGAAAGCAATTTGAAAATTTGTTCAAGGGAATTGATCTTAAATTTTTTGAAATTTATAATGCCTCCGAGGGGTTTTTTGGAATGCAATATCAAAATGACTCTAATGAACTGTTACTGATGCTGGATTATGGTATTTTTTATGAATTTATACCCATGGATAAGTCTGAACGAGATGAAACGGAGACAATCATTCCTCTAAGTGAGGTAGAATTGAGAAAAAACTATGCAATGGTAATCACGACCAATTCAGGATTGTGGCGTTATAAAATCGGAGATACTATAAAATTCACAAACTTGAGTCCCTACAGAATTCAAATCACTGGAAGAACAAAAAATCACATCAATGTATTTGGGGAGGAGTTGATGATTGAAAATGCAGAGTTAGCACTTAGCAAAGCTGCTAGAGCTATGGATTTGAGTATTGTAGACTATACGGCTGCTCCCATCTTTATGAGGACAGATAGAAAAGGGGGACACCAATGGTTGATTGAATTCAAAATTCCACCCAAGGATAGGCAGCGATTTATAAACTTACTCGATCAATTTTTAAAAGAGGAAAACTCTGATTATGAAGCTAAAAGATACAAAAATATGACCCTCTCATTGCCCAAACTGGACATCGCTAAAAAAAACCTATTTTATAATTGGATGGCACAAAAAAAAAAATTAGGGGGGCAACACAAGGTTCCAAGACTATCCAATAAAAGAGATTTATTGGAAGAACTACTTAAAATAAATAACCAGTAATTTAAGAAACAACTTTTAATGCAGGCAACTCAATTTTCGCAAGTCTTTGCTCAACATAGCTTTTAGTCACTTTCAAAGCGTTGACATCTGACTCAGGCAATTCAAACATAGCTTCATTTAGTACTGCTTCACAAAGTGAGCGTAAACCTCTAGCTCCTAACTTGTATTCCAAAGCCTTATCAACTATATAATCCAGGGCTCCTAGCGTAAAGGTTAACTCAATTCCGTCCATTTCAAACAGTTGAATATATTGCTTTATCAGTGCGTTTTTGGGGGTAGTCAAAATGGTACTAAGTGTTTCTTTATCCAAAGGGTTCATATAGGTTAGGACGGGTAAACGTCCAATAATTTCTGGGATTAACCCAAAAGACCTTATATCTCGTGGAGTAATGTACTGCAATACATTCTTAGCATCTACTTTTTCCAACTCCTTTTTGGTATTGTAACCTATGGCTTGTAAATTCAGACGCTTATTGATGGCACGTTCAATCCCATCAAATGCCCCTCCAGCAATAAACAAAATATTGGAAGTGTCAACTTCAATAAATTTTTGATCGGGATGTTTTCTGCCACCCTTAGGAGGTACATTTACTTTAGTACCCTCTAGAAGTTTTAGAAGTGCTTGTTGGACGCCCTCTCCAGAAACATCTCGGGTAATAGAGGGATTGTCTCCCTTACGAGCAATTTTGTCTATTTCGTCAATAAATACAATTCCATACTGGGCCTTATCAATATCATAGTCAGCTGCTTGAAGTAATTTGGTAAGGATGCTTTCGACATCTTCACCTACATAGCCTGCCTCGGTCAAAACCGTAGCATCAACAATTGCTAAGGGTACTTTGAGAAGTTTAGAAATAGTTTGTGCCAAAAGGGTTTTTCCTGTTCCCGTCTGACCTACCAAGATAACATTGCTCTTCTGGATTTCAATTTCACTTTTACCATTTAATTGGTTAATGCGTTTATAGTGGTTGTATACCGCAACAGAAAGTATCTTTTTTGCAGATTCCTGACCGATTACATAATCGTCTAAAAAGGATTTGATCTTTTTGGGGGGATGTAACTCTAGGTCAAGCTTAGCCTCACCTTTTTCTTCGGTAGTTTCCTCCTTTACAATACCATAAGCTTGAAGAATACACTTATCACAGATGTGAGCATCCAAACCCGCAATCAGCAATTGTGTTTGAGGTTTGGCTCTACCACAAAAGGAGCAGTTTAATTTTTCTTTACTCATTTTATTTTACTTTACACCGCCCAAAACTTCGTCAACCATACCATAGTCTTTAGCCTCATGAGCTTTCATCCAATAGTCACGATCACTGTCTTGGTTGACTTTATCCACACTTTGTCCAGATTGCTTGGCAATAATTTGATACAACTCATCTTTGAGTTTTAAAATTTCCCTTGCAGTAATTTCGATATCAGAGGCCTGTCCTTGCGCTCCTCCAAGTGGTTGGTGAATCATTACTCTAGAATGAGGTAATGCTGAACGCTTCCCTTTCTCTCCTGCACAAAGTAAAACAGCTCCCATAGAAGCTGCCATTCCTGTACATATGGTGGCAACATCAGGTGTAATAAATTGCATGGTATCATAAATACCCAATCCAGCGTAAACTCCTCCACCTGGCGAATTGATATACATTTGAATGTCTCTCTTTGCATCTGTACTTTGCAAAAACAAAAGCTGTGCTTGGATTACATTGGCTACACTGTCATTTATCGCCGTTCCCAAAAACATTATCCTATCCATCATCAATCGCGAAAAAACATCCATCTGCGCTACATTCAACTGACGTTCCTCAATTATATAAGGGGTCATACTACTAACGATTTTGTCATAATACGTGGAGTTAATCCCATGATGTTTTATTGCGAAATCTTTAAACTCTTTTCTGAAGTCCATTTTTAAGTTTATTTCTATAAAATTAATCAAAAAAATTAGCCTTTACGATAAGCTTCTTTTACAAAAGCATCAAATGACAACTTTTTCTTTTTAAGTGGAAGATTTACCTTGTAAAATTCTAAAAGCTTTTTACTCATCAATTGTTCCGAAAGTTTACGCGCCTCCTCATCACTAGACATCATTCTATCAACTATTCCATCGATCTGTTCATCGGGTAACCCTGCTTGTCCATATTGGGTCATTTGCTTCAAAATCATTTGTTTAGCAAATTCTTTTAGCTCTTCGATTTTAATTTGAAGATCATGTTCGGCAATTATTTTTCCTTCTATCAATTGGTATCTTATTCCTTTTTCAGATCGCTCATATTCTTCTTCTGCCGCTTCAGGAGTCAAAGGTTGCTCCCCAGAGTTTTGCATCCACTTTTTCAAAAATTCACCAGGTAAATCGAACTTAGTTTTTTCTACGAGGTACTCTGTTACATCATTGAGAAGTTTTTGATCAGACTGTTGTTCAAACTGTTTTTCGAGACCTTCTGAAACCTTAGCTCTCATATCTTTGACAGACTTTACAACATTAGGTCCATAAATTTTATCGAAAAACTCTTGATTCATTTCAGCCAACACCCGCTCATTAATTTCTTTTATATCAAAGAATATTTCACTACCTATTTGATTTAGTTTATCTGCAGATACACTAAGAATTCTTTTTGCAGTAGCCTCATCTTTAAAAAGATTTTTATATCTCAATTCAAGCACATCTCCAACGGTAGCTTTTTTGAATGCAGTGAGCTGAGTCTTGCCTTTGATTTGACTCAAGTCAAAGGTATGTGTCGTGTCAATTTCTGCTACTTCATTTTTTATGACGGCAGTAATTTCAAAATTATCTATAGCATTTTTTTTTGCTACTAATTTGCCATATTGCTTGCGATAATGTTTTACTTGATCATCGATCATCGAATCACTCGCAGTAATTTTATAATGTATCAATTTATTTTTTTCTGTAAACTTTACATCAAAAGAAGGAGAAAGTCCTAATTCAAAAGTAAAGGAGAGCGTAGCAGCTTTCCAGTCCAACTCATCCTGCATAATAGGTATAGGATTGCCCAAAATATTGAGGTTTTCATCTTTGAGATATTTTTCCAAATTTTGTTGTAATAATTTATTTACCTCATCAGTAATAACAGCGGTTTCATATTTTTTTTTGATCATTCCCAAAGGTACATGACCTCTTCTAAAACCAGGAATGTTGGCTTTTTTCCTGTAATCGGACAGAACATTTTTGACTTTGCCTTCAAAATCTTTTTGTTCTATATCTATAATGATCTTAGTATTAAGGTTATCAATATCTTTCCGTGAGATCTTCATATGAATATGCAAAAATATGGGCGCAAAAATACGTTTTTAAAACTGGTTAGCCAAGTTGTTTAATCTACTTAACCTATTAAGTATATAGTTTTTTCACTCGAAATCGAGATAAAATAAATAGCAATGATTTGATTTTAAAATTTTATACTAAATTTGCGATCCTAGAATTAATAATCGAGGGGTCGGGAACCTCTAAAAATTAATGTGATATGCCTGTAAGAATTAGACTTCAGAGACACGGAAAAAAAGGTAAACCTTTTTACTGGATCGTTGTGGCTGACAGCCGCGCTAAAAGAGACGGTCGTTACCTTGAAAAAATTGGAATTTACAATCCCAACACCAACCCCGCTACTGTGGATTTGAACATTGATGAAGCTGTAAAATGGCTTGAAAATGGAGCTCAACCCTCAGATACTGCTCGAACATTATTATCCTACCGGGGTGCCATGATGAAGCATCATCTCAACGGTGGAGTAAAAAAAGGGGCTTTCTCCCAAGAAGAGGCTGACAACCGCTTTAACTCTTGGCTGGAGGAAAAACAAAATAAAATCCAAGCCAAAATTGATGGGTTAGATAAAGTTACAGCAAGTAATTTGGCGCAGAGACTCGAGGCTGAAAAAGCGGTTAATCAAAAAAGAATTTCGGATATGACGGTTACACCTAAGGAAGAAGTTGCTTCGGAAACTTCAAGTGAAGAGTCTCCGATTACGGAAGCTACTGAGAAAACATCGGCTCCTAAATCCCAGGCTTCCCCTGACGAAGCACCTACTGAAGTTCTATCTGAAACAGAAGCCTCTCCAGAAGAACCAATAGTCGAAGAGACTTCTGCAAAGGAAACTAAAAGTGAAGATGCTCCAGCCGAGTAAGTCGAATTCAAAGAATGAATCCCTTCCCAATAAATTATGCTAAAAGAAGACTGCTTCTTTTTAGGCACGATCGTTGCAAAGTACAGTTTTAAAGGAGAAATTCTTGTAAAACTGGACACAGACCGACCCAATACCTATGTTGATCTTCAGTCCATTTTTGTAGAAACTACCAATGGTTTGGTTCCTTACTTTATTGACCGATGTCTTTTACATAAGTCTTCTTTGCTTAGGATCAAATTTGACGGAGTTGATTCAGAAAACGAGGCAGAAGTATTACTTAAAAAAGATTTATTTCTACCTATGGAAATGCTTCCTCCTCTTAAAGGGAATCAATTTTATTATCATGAGGTAACTGGATTCTCTGCCATAGATCAATTTAATATTGAAATTGGAACCATCAAAACAGTAAATGATTCCGGTCCCCAACCTCTTTTTATTATTGATTCCGATGGCACTGAGATTTTAATCCCTGCTCACGATAATTTTATTAAAGAATTAGACAGAAAAAGTGAAAAAATATTCCTCGATTTACCCGAAGGTCTATTGGATATTTTCAAATAATCCCTAAAAATCGACTACAAACCCAAAAGTGGGAATTGGAATATTAGTATTTTCGTCCGTATTTACCTTTACCAAGGATTGTGGCAGTATCAATGCTCCTGTTTCAGATCTGTTAAGTCCATATTCATCTGGTATGGGTACTGCCTGGGCTAAGAAATTTTGAATTTCAAAATAGAAATTGAAAGAGTAGCGTTTAAAATTCCATTTTTTATCGAATCGTATATCCGCCAAATTAAAAGGATCTAATTTGACATTTCCCAGTTGATCATAATCCAAAACTACCTCTGGATAGGCTTGAAGCGTTGCCATTTGATTGACAGGTACATAGGGTGTTTTCCCGGAAAACCTCCATCGAGCACTAATCTCCCAATTTCTTTTCAGCTTGTATCCTCCAGAAAAAGAGATCAAGTGACGACTGTCCCAAACCGAGGGTAAATAGTCCCCCGTGGCCTCTGTAAATTTACTGTAGAAATAGGTGTAGGCAAAAACACCATAGAAGTTTTTGGTAAGTTTTTGTTGGTACAATGCCTCAATACCATAACTTTTTCCTAGTCCATCCGTGGCTATGGCCTCGTTCCCCAAGACCTCAAAATCCCCTCCTTTATTTGCTATTGACACCCCATCCATTAGTGATATTGGGTATTGGCTGTATTTTTTATAAAATCCTTCAAGGGTAACTCTTGAGGCATTACCAGGTGCGTATTCTATTCCCATCACGAAATGATCACTTTGGGTGTATTTGGACTTTTGATTTATAAATGTTTTTAGGTTGTCCTGATATCCTAGCATGGTATAGGTAGGGATCTTGTAATATCTTCCAACCGATGCGTTGATTTTCCATATTTGGTCATCTGAAAGATTATAAGTTAATGCCATTCTTGGTGAAAAATTATCTATCAAACTCGATCCCTTTGAAAAGGTATCTGTATCAAATCTAAAACCAAATGATAAACCAAGATTGTCATTAAAAAATTTTCGTTCTCCTTTGGCAAAAAACCCGTATTTTATAAAATCTATCCCCGTACTATAGTTAATATTGTAAAGTATGCTTTGGGTATCATTGAAATAGTCAGAATACTGAATATTAGTTCCGGTAGCCAATTTCCACTGGTCCAAATAATGTAAGGTCTGATAACGAAGCTTAGTCTCTTGCTCATAGGAATCATTTTCAAAAATGACTCCTGTTTTTTGGGTGTTGTCCTGATATCGAGAAAAAATATTCTGTAATCTGTTAGTGCTGATGGCAGTGGTCATGGAGCCCTTTCCGTTTTTATATTTCCTACTCCAGGACACACCAATTGTAATGGTTTTTTGTCGAATGATAGGAACTTGTTCAATTGTCGACTGCTGCAATGCATCAAAATCATCAGGAGCTTTTACCGAAAAATCGTCAATAGTTCCTAGGCCAAGAAATGTAAGGGTGTTGTATGCGTCAATTTCATGATTTATTTTCCATTGGTAATCCCAATAATCAGGTCTGATGGGTAGTCCTATCAATTCAAATAAAAACTGGAGGTAACTCCTCCTCACAGAGAACAATAAAGTAGTTTTAGCAGGTTTTTCCTTTTCTTTCTTAAACAAGGGTCCCTCAAGAGTTAACGCAGCTTCGCTGGCACCAAGCCTAAAATTACCTCCAAACCTATTTGGGTTTCCTTCTCTTTGTTCAAAAGACAAAACCCCTGACAAGGGATTGTCATATTCGGCTCCAAAAGCTGAACTCGAAAGGGTGACTTCTCGGATAAAAGAGACGTTTAACATCCCCACAGGTCCTCCTGCACTGCCTTGCGTACTGAAGTGATTAATGTTGGGAATTTCGATTCCATCTAAATAATAGACCGACTCATTGGGTGCACCACCTCTAATAATGATGTCATTTCTAAAACCTCCTATAGAGGGTGAAATACCTGGCATGCTTTGAATGACCTTGGTAATATCATTATTCCCACCGGGATAAGTTTCAATTTCCACAGCTGAAAAAGTTTGAGTAGATAGTGGAGTTTCAACAGAGGTTCTAAAAGGACTCTGGAAAATTACTATTTCATCCAATTCATTGGCAGACTCCTCTAGAAGAATTTGCAATGGAGGCGTACCAAATGTTTTTACGATTATATTATAAATTGTTTGGGATTGGTAACCTAGATGACTGATCACCAAATTGTATGTACGAGTAGGAACATCTTTAAAATTAAAATAACCTTCTTCATTAGTAGCCATTCCCATTGTTGTACCCTGCAATAAAACAGTAACCCCTTGAAGGGGTAGTTGGGATTTCTGATCTAAAATTCTACCAATGAGCTGTCCAGAATTTTGTGCTTTTAAAAAATAAATATTAAGTAGGAAAAATAGTAAGAATTTTCGCATTCGCTTTTAGAGTAAAATTAATCTAAACTTTCAAAGTGTATTTATATTTGTTTAATAATTTTATAAAAAGATTAAACTAAATTATTTAAATTTGAATAAAATTTATTTATGAAAAATAAAAGAAGAGATTTTTTAAAATCATCCTGTGCTCCTATTGCCTTTTCAATGTTTGGTATTTCCCTGCTTGAAGCCTGTAGTTCGGGCGGTGATGATGGTTATGAAACGGCTACCCCGGCTGGTAATAATGAGGGTGGTAGTATCGAAGTGGACAATACAGTTAATATAGACCTAACAAGCTCTAGTTTTTCTGATTTGACTGAGATTGGAGGTTGGATGAATTATTCCAGTAAAAACATGTTATTATTGAGAATCAGTGATTCTGAAATTAGAGCTTTTACAAACGTTTGTCCCCACCAAGGTTCAAATAATCAATGGTCACATAGCGATTCTAAGTTTGTTTGTTCCAATCACGGGAGGTCATTCAGTGATGACTGTTCTAGTGCCTTAACTTGCTTTGATACTAGTATTGAAGAAAATATTTTAACCATTAAAGTTAGTTAAAAAACTTTTTTTTATTTTTCTTTTCTTTTTTCTCCCTTTTGGGTTTCTTTTTTGCGAGGGCTTCCTCCTCCATGAGCCTTTTTTCCTCGTTTTTTAGATCAAATTCAGACCTAAGTTCATCTAGATCTGTGCTTTTAATTTGATCTTGATCGGGTGCTTGAAGCGCCACATCATCTGTAGTAAAATTGGCTTTATTTGTTTGCTTTCTCATGATTTCCTTGGCGGCTTTGAGATTATAATATACACCTGGATCGATCATTTTATTGGCAATATAGTTTTCCTTTTTAGATTTATCCCAACGCACAAAAACAAAACCTCCATTGACACTGTCCAACTTTACTCTGAACACCCTAGCTCTATTTGGAAGGGTTTGGTATATCTGTATTTTTTCAGGAACATAGCCAGCTATATCAAGTAAATCTGAAACAAAAAAACGTTGTCCGTCGGCCGAGGGATCTTTTAAGGGCACTAAATATTCATCGTATTCTTGACCAAAAACGGGTAGAAGTGTGAGTAAAAAAAATACATATGAAAATAAAAAGTTGAAACGCATTTTGTCAGTGTTGTATTTTGATTTGCAACATGATATTCCTTCCCATTTCGTCAGCATAAAATCGTAAACGATTCAGATAATCCCTGTAGGAAGTATTCAGCAAATTTTCAAAGATAAGGGATAAACTGATTTTGTTAGAAAAAAGTGGATAAGGCCCAAAATGGAATTCAAGTCCCAGGAGATTATAACCCTTGGGTGGCGAACTGATATCAACCAGCTTAGTAACCCTATTACCATTTTCAACAACAGAGGTTTCAAAATTATGATTTGGATATTGATTTTGGCGAGAAAAATATTTATTCGAAAGAGCCATAACAAAAGATTTCCATCGGGCAGGAGAAAATTGAATTTGACTGGTAGTAGATAATGGGGGGATACTAATTAGAGGAGTCCTACTCCCTTTTTCATATCCCTCAATCCATGAGCTATTGTTGCTTAATTTAAGATTCTTACCTAACTGTAAGGACAGATCCAAATCAAACCCTTGTATCAATGAACTAACTGACCTGTATTCCCAAACCGGAAAAGCACCCCTTATGGTATATTCAATTCCGTTTGGCTCAATAATTATATAATTTTGTCCTTGGGTTAAATAGGGACTAAAATTAAATCTAAATTTTCCACTTACTTTTTCAAAGTTGAGGACCAGTTTTTGAACCGTTTCAGTCTTTAAAAATGGATTTCCATACTCAATTGTAGCAAGGGAATGATGCAATCCATCACTGAAAATTTCAGCGATATCAGGAGCGCGTTCCGTGTGAAAAATATTAAGACTCAAATTTAAATCCGGTTGAATTACATATTTAACCCCTGAACTCATAGAGAGGTTGTTAAAAATTAACCTTTGCCCAATCAACTTTTGCCCTGCAAAATCACCAATCACAAAACCACCTAGGCTTCCTTCATAATTTTCTTGTCTCCATCTATTATAATGATAGTATTTTTTTACCTCATTATTATGATGGCTATAACGAATTCCAAAGCCAAGGTTAAAATGATTAGAAGGTGAAAAGCTAGTTGTAAAATAGCCTTCAAATCTTGCTTTGATATAATCTGGTATAAATCTTTTAATTCCAGTGCTTGGGTTAGAATAATTATCCTGAACTTGGAGGAAAGCTCCCGAATCAAATGACCATATGGAACCACCCCATTTATAGTTGGTAGTTAAATTATGAGTGTCTAATGTTAAATCTACTGCAGACTGATTCTTATATTCTCCCCTTCTAATATCATATTCTTTTCGATTATTTCTTTGCCAACTATATTTTACATTCCATTTTCCACTAGACTCTCTCCTTTTTGAATATTGAATACTACCTGTATAATGCCTATTCACCTGTTTTGGGAAAATTATTTGATGACTTAAAGGGTTAATGATTGTTGGAATATCTGACTCAATACCGATCACCAGATCATAGACATTACCGACATGAGCGCTTCTTAAAATTCCTATTTCTTGGCTGAAGTAACTAAAATTAGTTTTCCATTGACTTAGAATTTTATTCTGCCCCAATGTGAAAGAAAAATTGTTTTCATCATTACCGGAATTTGAGAGCACATAATCCGGTGCTTCAAAATCTCCAACTCTTTTAAGCGTTCCTTGTACCCTAAAATATTTTCCACTCTGAAAAGACTTGGTCCAAGAACTGATTATATTTAAACCTCGTCCATTGGAGAACCCATTCAAAATGGTTTTTCCGTATAATGAATCCTTAATCTTTGGAATTTTAGTTTCCAGTACCACCACTCCACCTGGCGTATCACCCGAATACTTTAATACCCCTGCCCCTTTGATCAAGCTAATTTCGTCAAAAGCATTTTGGTCAATATTAGGAGCATGATCTTGTCCCCACTGTTGATTTTCTATTGGTATACCGTCATAAATAATACCTACGCGACTTCCAAACATTCCATGGATCAAGGGTTTTGAAATCACATTTCCTGAACTGATAGTATTGATGCCACTGATTTGCTCCAAAGCTTTTGCTAAACCTCTAACACTATATTGGTCCTTTTGCAAGTCAGTAAGAGCATATGATGGAGCAGTAGTTGAAAGCTTTTTTGTCTTACTTTCGTCCAAAATGACCTCCTTCAGCAATTCAATATGGTGTTCTAGATAAAACATTCTAGAAATAGATTTATTTAAATTAACAGATGTATAAATGTCTTCACAATTCAGGTGAGAAATTTTTAAATTTATTTTTCCCGAACATTGATTTTCAAATACAAATTTTCCATTAGCATCTGATAATATAGCCTCATTACCATCAACAACTTCAATCAATGCTGCCTCGATCGGTGAACTATCATGTAAATCCAATACTTTCCCCTCCAACACTAAATCACATTTTTGGGAAAAACAAAAGCTGGTAGCCAACATAGATAAGCTGACTACCGTTTTTGATAATTTATTACATTTTGAACATTTACATTTAGGTAATTTAGACTCCTGTAAATATGGAATATTTTGAAAAAGACTCATTACTCCACATGAACCTCAAATTCGATTTCAATATCAATAGCACCCCCAAAATCACTCCTCGTAGTTCCAGTTTTTGAAGTGGGCTTATGAAATAAATACCCTACAACATCACCCGAAATTTCTCCAGAAGTTGTCCAAATAGTTTTAAGAAGTAATGGATTTCCACTACTATCAGAAGTGTCATTTGTGGCAGATTCTATTGAAAAACCACTGCCACTTAGTTCATTTGTTATATCATAAAAGACTTGATGCAAATCTGCCTCCTTGATAATTTCTTCAGTGATGTTTATAATTTTAAGGGGGTCTTCATCATTATAAAACAAAATGGAAACGTTATAGATTGAGTTTGCTTCCAATTCAATCTCGGTATGTTCACCTTCATGATCGTCATGATCATCTTCCTCCTCTTCTTCCTCTTCATGACCATGATCATGACCATGATCATGACCTTCAACTTCAAAATCATATCGGATCGTTTCAGTAGATCCTACTTTTGTTACTTCAAGGGTGACTAAAGTGAAAGCCTCTTGTTCATGAACGGGAACTGGATCGCTCTTAGAACAGCTAATAATAAATAAAAATAAGGAAATGGCAATTAGGGGTTTTATAATTATATTCTTTGACATATTATTTAATTTAAAATGATAATTGAACACTAAATCCAAGTATGGGCAAGTGCAATAAAAAATTAGACTTAGAAAATTACACTGATGGTGGACCCCGAAGTGTATCAAGGGTATCAATGGAGTACGAATACCCTGTGTAGAAAAAAGAAGTTTTCTTGTGTTGAAAACTGGAAATGACATTATAATTATTTTCATAGGAAATTTGAATACTAGAAGCAAATTGATAGTCTAATATGTCGCAATCCAATTCAATTTCATGAAGGTGAGTTTGAGATATATCACAAGTTTTGTGATCATGGTCTTCAAGTAGATGAGATAAACCCCCGAAATAAGGCAACATCAAAACAAACGTAAAAAAACAGGATAATAATATTTTCTTCACCTTGTGTGCAATGAATATTTAAGAATAACTTTCCTAAAGATAGTGGTTAATCTTTAATTTAGCATATTTGTCAATTACATATACAAATATGATATCAAAAACCTCCTTCATGGTTATTCTTTCTTTGATGACCTTGCATATCGGTTGTGATTCGCAGCCCAAAAAAACAAAAAAAGAAGTCTTGTCAAGTCAACAACCTCTTGGAATGGTCTGGATTCCTAAAGGTGATTTTATGATGGGCAGCAAAGGACCTCAAGCCCGACCAGATGAGGCTCCTATTCATCGCGTAAAAGTTGATGGTTTTTGGATTGATAAAACAGAGGTTACCAACGCTCAGTTTGCTACTTTTGTAGAAGCTACAGGATATGTTACCACAGCTGAAAAGCCAGTGTATTGGGAAGAGATGAAAAAACAACTCCCCCCTGATACTCCAAAACCTCATGACTCTCTTCTTCAGGCTTCTTCTTTAACTTTTAAAGCAACAAATGGGCCAGTTGATTTGAATAATTATGCAGCATGGTGGGAATGGAAACCCAAGGCCAGCTGGAGAAATCCCCGAGGAAAAGGAAGTTTCATAGAGGGAAAAGAAGATCATCCAGTTGTACACGTTTCATGGGATGATGCCAATGCATATGCCAAATGGGCAGGGAAGCGCCTTCCAACTGAAGCTGAGTGGGAATGGGCTGCTAGAGGAGGGCTAAAGGATAAGAAATATCCCTGGGGAAACGAGGAAATCAATGATGGAAAAGCAAAAGCCAACAGTTGGGAAGGTTCTTTTCCCTATAACAATACCAATAAAGATTTATTCTTTTATTCTGCACCTGTAAAGTCTTTTGAAGCTAATGGATATGGTCTTTATGACATGGCTGGTAACGTATGGGAGTGGTGCTCAGATTGGTATCATTATGACTATTACAAAACCCTATCTGGCAAAACATCTACTAATCCACAAGGGCCCAAGAGTAGCTATGACCCTTTCAATCCCTATATCGCTCAGAGAATCATCAGAGGTGGTTCTTTTTTGTGCAATGATAACTACTGTTCTGGCTATCGGGTGGCTTCAAAAATGAAATCCTCACCAGACACTGGATCTCAACATACCGGCTTCAGGTGTGTAAAAGATATTTAGATATTTCCTTTTTTCATTTCCTGAATGGCGTGGTGGGCAGCTCTCGCTGTCAATGCCATAAATGTAAGTGAAGGGTTTTGTGTCGAAGTGGAGGTCATGCAGGCTCCGTCTGTTACAAAAACATTGGAACAGTGATGAATTTGATTCCATTTATTGAGCAGAGAAGTTTTCGGATCGTGACCCATTCTAGCACCTCCCATTTCGTGAATATCATTTCCAGGAATCCGTCCATTATCATTGGTTTTAATATTTGTAAAACCTGCCTTTTTGTACATTTCTGAAAACTCATCAAAAAAATCTTGAAGCATCTTCTCATCATTATCATCATAATCTACATCCACCTTAAGAAGAGGTATCCCCCAAGAATCCGTAAGATTTTCATCAAGATTCACCTGATTACTTTCCTTAGGCAGGGTCTCTCCCATCATGTGAGAATTGACTTTCCAAATCTCACTTTCTTTAGTATTTAATAGATTATTGTACAAGTCCTCTCCTATAACTGAATCGTCATAATTCATTTTCTTACTTGCTCCAAAACCAGCGGCATATCCCCTAAGGAAGTTCGTTTCCTGACGGTACACATTTCTAAAGCGCGGAACATAGGCAGTGGTTGGCTTACTACCATCCACACGTTTATTTTTATGACCCTCATGGGTAGCTGTAATAACTCCTCTATAATTATGGAAGGCAATGTATTTACCTAGAAGTCCATTATCATTACCCAGTCCATAGGGGAACCGATCTGAGGTCGAATTTAGCAATATCAGATTGGTATTAAGGGTAGATGCGTTTAAGAAAATAACTTTAGCAAAATATTCTTTAGTGGTTTTTGTAAAAGCGTCAATGACACGAACCCCTATGGCTTTTTTATGATCTTCATCATAGATTATAGAATGGACCACGCTATGAGTTTTTAGAGTAAGGTTTCCCGTTTTCATTGCCCACGGTATGAGAGTTGAATTGGCATTGAAATAACCTCCATACGGACAACCCCTTTGACAAACATTTCTACTGGCACAAAGTCCCCTTCCTTGCTCCACATAAATGGGTTTACTTTCTGTTAAGTGAGCACATCTTCCATAGATTACATGTCGGTCATCGTAATACTTCTTCATCTGGTCACTAAAGTAGTCCTCAACACAGTTGGTACCAAAAGGTCTGAGAAAATCTCCATCAGGGAGTATATCCAACCCATCTTTATTTCCACTAACACCTACAAATTTCTCTACATATGTGTACCAGGGATCTAAATCTTTGTATCTAATGGGCCAATCCACCGCAAAACCATCTCGGGCAGGCCCTTCAAAATCAAGGTTACTCCATCTTTGTACCTGTCTCGCCCACATGATAGATTTTCCACCTACTTGATAACCACGAATCCATTGAAATGGCTTGGTTTCAACGTAGGGATGCTCTTTGTCTTTTACAAAAAAATGCATGGCATCTTCTTTAAAAGCGTAGCAACTGCTGGCGATTGGGTTTTCCTGGCGTATATTAGCGGGAAGCGCCCCACGGTGCTTAAACTCCCAAGGCAACAAATTGGTAGTAGGGTAATCTTTTATATGTTCTACTTTCCTGCCTCGTTCTATTAGTAAAGTATTAAAACCCTGCTCACAAAATTCTTTTGCGGCCCATCCACCGGACATACCCGCTCCAATAACAATTGTATCGTAGTGATTTTCTTTATTCATGGTATTTAAATTAGACTAGTTTACAGCCCAAATGACGGTTAGGAATGAATTCATATTTAGAATATTCTGTCATGTATCGTTCAGAGGTAGTAAAATGTAGAAGTGACCACTTTTTGTTTTTTCGCATAAAAAAACCCAACTCTCCAGGATGACTTAGAGCTCTTAATACAGTATAATTTTGAATGTTGGACTCTAATTCTTCATATGGCTTTAAAAAAGTCTGTTCAACAATTCCTTTAAAAAGCATTAAGCCTTGATTATAAAAAGCGAGCTCATCTAAGGTAAGTGCTCCATCTATCTGATTTAAAATAAATTGCATTCGGGTCTCCGGAGTAGGAAATTCAGCACTTTTAGAAGGTAAAATGGCCTCCGTCAACAAGCCCACAAGGTTTTGATCCTTTTCCACCAATACAGGGGGGAAAGGATTGGTGGAAGTACAATGATTTAAAATAACAATCCCGCTGACACCGAGAGCAATGGTCTGAATAGCTCTTCTTCTTTTCATGTCTCAAATATACATTATTATAAAAAAAAAAACCACAAGCATTTTATGCATTGTGGATTTTATGTACCTCGGGTGGGAATCGAACCCACACTCCCGAAAGAACTGGATTTTGAATCCAGCGCGTCTACCAGTTCCGCCACCGAGGCATAAATCAGAAATACTGTTTTAAGTAGGACATAAAAATAATAAAATATTTAAGCCTTCAATTTAAAAATGATCAATAAAGGTGAAGCAATATTTTATTTTTAAATTTGCTAATATAATATCCATATGGAAACTCCCGCGAAAATTTTTGCCTGTACTCAAAGTACTGATCTAGGTAAGTCTATAGCTGACTATTTTGGAATTAATGTAGGAAAAGTGAACTTTTCCCGCTATAGTGACGGTGAATTTCAGCCCTCGTTTGAAGAATCTGTCCGAGGGGCTCGAATATTTATAATTGGATCAACGCATCCTTCTTCCGAAAATTTGATGGAAATGCTTTTGATGCTCGATGCAGCAAAACGTGCATCCGCTAGACACATTACTGCCGTAATGCCCTATTTTGGTTGGGCAAGACAAGACAGAAAAGACAAGCCTAGAGTTCCAATTGGAGCAAAATTAATTGCTAAATTATTAGAGTCAGCTGGTGCAACTCGAATCATCACTATGGATCTACATGCAGATCAAATCCAAGGATTTTTTGAAAAGCCTGTAGATCATCTGTTTGCTTCCACCATTTTTTTGCCCTATATAAATTCTTTAAAGCTTTCAGACCTTACGATTGCCTCACCTGACATGGGAGGGTCAAAACGTGCTTATGCCTATTCAAAATTCCTATTAAGTGATGTTGTCATCTGCTATAAGCAAAGAGAAAAAGCAAATATCATCTCGCATATGGAGTTGATAGGAAACGTAGAAGGAAAAAATGTAATTCTTGTTGATGACATGGTAGATACTGCTGGAACACTGACAAAAGCTGCTGATTTGATAAAAAAAAGAGGTGCAATTTCAGTCCGCGCCATCTGCACTCATGCTCTACTCTCAGGTAATTCTTTTGAAATAATTGAAGGGTCTCAACTTGAAGAATTAATTGTAACAGATTCTATACCACCAAAAGTTAGCCACCCTAAAGTAAAAGTATTATCTTGCGCCCCATTATTCGCTGAGGTTATGAAAAACGTTCATTACAATCAGTCAATAAGTTCAAAATTTATAATGTAGGAAGTTAAATGAAATCTATTACTATTAAAGGATCCAAAAGAGAAAACTTAGGCAAAGTCGCGACCAAAGCCTTACGTAATGCTGATAAAGTTCCCTGCGTACTTTATGGAGGCGAAAATCCACTTCATTTTTCCGCAAATGAGCTTGATTTCAGCAAATTAGTTTACACCCCAAATGCCCATACCGTTGTTATTGATATCAATGGAAATCAAAAAATAAATGCCATTTTACAGGATATACAATTTCACCCTGTCTCTGACAAAATTCTTCATGTTGATTTTTATCAACTATCTGATGACAAAGAAGTAAATATGGAAATCCCTTTAGTCTTCGAAGGCTCTGCCCCAGGTGTAATGCTAGAAGGAGGAACCTTAATGGTCAACAAACGAAAACTTAAAGTGAGGGCATTGCCTATTAACTTACCAGATTCTATAACTGTTGATATATCAGAACTCAAATTGGGAAATAAAATTTCTTCTGCCGATTTGGACAGTGAAGATTTCACCATTCTACACCCTGAAAACACAGTGGTCTGTAAGGTAAGAACCTCTAGGGCCTCTATGAGTCTTGAAGAAGAAGTAGAAGGAGAGGGAGAGGGGACTACTCTAGAAGGAGAAGCCTCTTCAGAGGGTGAAAGCAGTTCAGGAGAAGAATAAACACTTTCTATCAATTATTAATAAAACATCTGTGATCTGAGATCCTTTTTTTAATTTTACAAGATGATATTTAAGTGGCTTTTCAGTAAATCAAAACCCATTGACATGAAAAAATTTTTGATTGTAGGTTTGGGTAATATTGGAGAAGAATACCTCAAAACCCGTCATAATATAGGTTTTGAAGTAATTGATTTTATGGCTGAAAAGTTTGAGGTAGAAATGACTGATTTCAAACTGGGTACAAAAGGAGCCTTTAATCAAACGGGTAAAAAAATCATTCTGCTTAAGCCTTCCACTTTTATGAACCAAAGTGGTAAATCTGTCAGGTATTGGGCTTTGAAAGAAAATATAGCACTTGAAAATATTCTAATTATTACAGACGATATCCACCTACCCCTTACATTTTTTAGACTCAAAGCAAAGGGCAGTGATGGCGGGCACAATGGATTAAAGGACATTGAATCCCAACTAAACACACATAATTACCCCAGGCTGCGATTTGGTATTAAAAGTGAAGAAAAATCATTCAATCAAGTTGACTTTGTTTTAGGGAAATTCTCTGATACTGAAATGGTAAAAATAACCAAAGTTTTACCCCAAAGTATGGAAATAGTTCTTTCATTTGTACAAATGGGATTAGATAGAACAATGAATAATTTCAACATAAGGCTTCCTAAGGCGAAGTCCTAAATACTCCAATTGGGGATTTGGAGACATTACCCTCTTCATCCTTGGTAGCCACCCTCCAATAATAATATTTATCTGGACTTAGAGTAGCAGAAACAGATACTGAAGCTAAGTTTTCGGCTACCAAACTTAATCCGTCAGGCTCGGTTCCCAAATATAAATCATAGCTTTCAATATCATTATCCAAGTCATCTGTTTCCCATCTCAGCGTTAATTTTCCATCCACAAGACTCACTTGTGAATTATTCACTGGACTTATCAATTTAGCGGGATAAGGGAAGTTACTGCTCTTCGGTTGTCCCTCTAAATAAAATGTCCAAACTTCACTTTTCGTAATTGTTTCTGACTGTTCTGATTTGGTATTTACCCACCAAGAATACTGTTTCCCACGTTCCAATATAATACTGGTAAACAAACGTATGGTCTCTTTTTTTTGATCGATATTTGTTAATATATCCCTAACTACCAACTCATACTCATCAGTATGTATGGCCTCTTGCCAACTAAAGTTAACTTGGCTTCTTTGATCGCTAATTCTAACTGCTGTACTACAATTATCATTATTAAGAGGACCCATTAATACAGATGCCTCAGGATCAGGTATCGATTCTTTTTTACAAGATACCCCTATCAAAAAAAAGATAAATAAACACCTCACCATCATCTCTTTAGAAGTTTAAAGTTTTCAATTCTATCTTCGGAAATTAGGCGAATCAAATACACACCTGGGGGATAAAAGTCTACTGGAATTTGACAACTCCTGTCGAATTGGCTGAGCATAACTACTCTCCTACTGAGTAAATCACCCTGTAGGTTAAAAAATAATACCTCGACCTCAGGTCTTGTGCCACCTACCAAAATATATACGATTTCTGATGCTGGATTAGGATATATAATTGAATCCTCCGAAACATATATTTTTCGAACCAATTTCCCTTGGCATTCTAAATCTGTAGTGACCTCGAGAGTAGTCAATCCAGTCCCTAGCGAGAAACGGTGCTGTCCTGTTTTAAGTGAATAATCGTATCCATTGAGTCTAAGATTATAATTCTCTCCTCCTGACAAATCAACGGTTACCGATAAGTCTGTAGTGTTGAGTTGCGTGACCACATTGAGGGGATCGGGATCAAATAATTCTGTATTGTAACACCTTTTGAAATTCGGATCATCCGACGAAGTAATACAAATATTGTACTCCCCACTAGGTAAATTTGGAACTACAATGTCATTTTGGTTAGTAAATTGCTCTTCTCCTCTAAAACCACTGGGGCCAGTAACAAAAAGGGTATAATTAAAATGAGCATTTGCAGAGACTGATATTGATCCATTATTTTTTCCTATACAAGAGGGGTCTGATTTACGCAAACTAAAATTATTAATGGAGTTGATGTCACATACATCTCCAACTCCATCTTCATCATAATCCATTTGATCTGAATTGGCATCCGTGGGACAATTGTCCAAAAGATCACTAATACCATCATTATCTGAATCTATAACCACCTGACCCCTGTAACAAACTGTAACTGAGAAAGCATCAATATAACCCACCAAATTGTCATCATAATTATCCTGTACCTCAAGTCTCCATCTTCCTTTGAGGTAATTCCCATTGAGTACTGATAAGTCTTCCAAAGGCCTGAAATTCCCAGTAAAAGGAGCTAACGCAAAAACAATCGGATTGGGAGACTCTTGATCAAATACAGTTTGCCTATAATCATCTTGACTCCCCCCGATATTTTGCGATAACTTGATTCTATTGTTGTCAGGGGTGATAAGAAAAAGTGAAATATCTTGAATATAACTGTGATCTATTGATAAATTTACATTAAAGTCTTGGATCACAACCTGATCAAAAATATCGAGGTTTACAAATGTTGATTTGGGCAATTCTCCGATTGCGTCCGAAATTTGGGTAGGCATTTCAGCAGCACTGTAGGTTCCACAATTAACTGTAAATGTTTTAAAAGTGCCTACTTCTGAATAGGACCCTTGACCACAGGAGTTGATTGGTTTTACCCTCCAAAAATATTGAGAATTAAAATCCAATCCAGCTATATCAGTAGATGTAGTAACTAAAGTTTCAGAATGAGTAAGTGTTGAAAATTGACTTGTTTTAGAAACTTCCAATCTGTACTCGTTTGCATTTTGGAGGGCGGACCATCTTAAATTTACAGTTCTCGTATACTCAACATTGAGATCGGTTGGTGTCTCCAACTGAACACCCGAAAAACTATCATCTCTGATTTTAACTTCTAAATTGATCGATTGGGTGAAGGACTGACCATTGGCACTTAGTGCCAAAACTAAGTCTTGAGTTGGTAAGTTTTGTAAACCCGAAATGGTTATCGTCTCTGATTGATTATCACTGGTCAATACTGAATCCGAAAACTGAGCGGTCAGAGAATCAGGTAGATCAATAAAATTCAAAGTAACAGTATCATTTGATTCCGAAAAAGTTTCGTAATCAAAATTAAAAGTAACCTCATTTTGACAAGCTTCCTTAAGAAAACCGTTAAAACTAAGTACAAAGGGAGACGGGATAATTTGAATATCTTGAGAATTCAGCGCAAAGTATATGGAATTATCGGGGATAATTTTAATCCTAACCTGATCAGAGCTAATGCCACCTGGGACGGTGATATCCTCCTGTCCATCGTTCGGCGTAGAGGAGAGTAAAGTCTTTCCAAAAGTATTACCGCCATCCGTTGATAATAAAATGGACACAAATTTTGTGTTGATAGGAGCTTGGTCGGTTAGTGCCACTTCCCAAGAAATTGTTTGCCTAGAACCCGCTTGCCAAATGATTCCTTCTTTATTTTGGGAACTCATTTCAAAGGGCCCAGCATCAGAAACAATCTTAAGTAATTTAATATCAGAAGACATTCTCCCTTTTTGCCCAGCCGATGCAGGATATCGATCTCGAGCTGAAACTGCCCAAGTCATAGTTCTATCCACCATAGAAACCGTTTCCCAACGACTCCCAGTAGCAGGATTTTCTTGTGTCAAACTTCCTTTCAATACCGCTTCCATTTCAGGTATCGTTCTTGTTGGTTTAATAGATGGTGGAAGCGATCTCGCCTGAGCACCCAGATGATTATAAGGTCCAAAATTAGAAGCGTCCACTTGACCAGAATCCAACTGTTCCCAACAATAGTACAATACATCACCATCTGGATCAAATCCTGTTGCCTTCAACTCATAAGCTGTTCCTATGGGTAAGGTAAAATCCTCCCCTGCTGAGGTAATGGGTATTTGATTTTCATTGACTTCAGTGGCGTAACAACTTTGTGATCCAAGGTATTCATTAATGTTTTGAATACTGTGATAATGAAAATATGGATCGCTGTGAAGCTGAACATTATCATTACCCACAATTCCTGCATACCCCATGATTGTCGATCCACTTCCTGGTTCTGAACTCACGTCTTCAAATTCATTGGTATGAGAAAAAGTATGATAAGCACCAAACTGATGCCCCATTTCATGGGTTACATAATCAATATCAAAATGATCATTTAAAAAAGGCTCATCGGGACGGCCTTGAAAAGGGTGAGCGCTAAATGCACCTCCTTTTAATCCTGCTCTACATGCGCTTCCAACTGTACCCGCATTACCATTTCCCCCATCTCGGGCATAGGCAAACAGATGACCTATGTCATAATTTTCTGAACCAAAAATTTCGTCGATGGTTTCTTGTGCCTGAGAAACTAAATCGGTGGTGTAAGGGTCATTATCAACATTGGGAAAAACTAAATCAATCCCTGAAACCAACTCCAAATGTATACCCAGCTCCGATTCGAAAATTTCGTTGACCCTGTTTATAGTGCTGATAACCGTGGCATAAGCATCCTCCTGATTGGTGCCATTGCTAGCATCATTATCTCCCCAAAAAGAAGTATAACCTCCAGTTGTGGATATGGCCAACCTAAAACTTCTTATCTCTGCTGAATTTGAAGTCCTAAAATACTTTTGACTAATACTCGTCAAATTTTGATCCTTCCAGTTGTCTCCTAACAAGGTACTACAATTGAAACCTCCCAGACCTCTTTCTACCGATCTATAATAGGAAATATAACGACAGTTTTCATCTCTTACAGGCTGTAAAAACCTACTTTCTCCATTAGGATAACGGATCCATGCGTTGATACCCATTGGTGTATAAGAAAGTCTAATTTTAACTTCTGGGCGATCTCTACTTTTACCTGCATAAGTTCTTATTTTGGGGTATTTTAATTGAAGATCGGAAGACAGAACCTCTACTTTTTTGAGCTCAAAAACCTCCTCTTCTCCAAACTCGTTCGGCAATACCATCTCAACACGATCTGACGCTCTCTTGGACTTTATCGTTGTTTGGCTTTTAAAATAATTTTTAAATCCCTGAGTATCTAATTCCAAGTAATAACTCATTTTCGGATCAGAAACGGGCAAATAACTTAAGGGAACATCCGAATCTAAAGACCAAAATTGCTGTGCATTTAGACCTCCAAAGGAAATAAAAAGGTAAAATAATCCAAAAAGGCAAGAATTATATATCGTCAATTCTGGTTGTTAATTTTCTTTAATTTAAAAAAACAATATTAATGGTGAAATATTTTCGGTGTACTTTTGAAAAATATCATAATTTTCAATGGAGGTCATCCATAATATTTCCAATTACCAACCCCAAAAAGCTGGAATTCTTACCATTGGGACCTTTGATGGTGTTCACATTGGCCACCAAAAAATAATCAGTAATCTGGTAGCCACAGCTAAGAAAGAAGATTTATGTGGCATAGTACTAACTTTTTTTCCTCATCCGAGAATAGTTTTACAAAAAGATAATCAAATGAAATTGATTGATACTTTAGAGGAAAAGAGAAAAATAATTGAATCATTAGGAGTAGAAGTACTTATAATCCAGCCCTTTACCCTTCATTTTTCTAGAATGACCGCTATAGAATACACTAGAGATATTTTGGTCAACAGTCTTAATATATCTAGACTAATCATTGGCTACGACCACCGATTTGGGAGAAATCGAAAGGCAACAGTCCAAGACCTTAAGGAATTTGGTGAGCAGTATAAATTTACAGTTGAAGAAATTCCAGCTCAAGATATTGAGTCCATAGCAATAAGCTCTACAAAAGTGAGAAATGCAATTATCTCTGGTGAAATGAAAAAGGCAAATCAATTTTTAGGAAGACCTTTTTCTGTTAGTGGCAAAATTATCAAAGGAGACGAAATCGGTCGAAAAATAGGCTATCCCACTGCCAATTTAGAAATTGAAGAGGATTACAAACTACAGCCTCAAAACGGTGTTTATCTTATTCAATGTCACTGGGATAATCAGAAATATTTTGGAATGATGAATGTTGGTAAACGCCCTACTGTGTCTGGAAAGAAAAACCAAATCGAGACTTATTTTTTTAATTTTGAGGGCGACTTATACGGAAAAAAATTAAAGATCGACCTACTGGAAAAAATTAGAGATGAAAAAAAATATAAGTCTCTTGAGATTCTTAGGAATCAGCTTGGAATTGATAAAAATAGTTGTCAAAAATTAATCCCAAAATACAGCTGAATTCTAGTTTATCGATTGGTTTCTTCTACCTTTGCATCGAAAAAATATTCAAATGTTACCGCTTGCGTACCTTAGAAAACATTCGGAGAAAGTCAAGAAAGGGTTGAGGAAAAGAAATTTTCCTCAACCAGAATTGATAGATCAATTACTTGAAACAGATAGGAAAAGAAGATCACTTCAAAGTCAATTAGACGAAAAGCTTTCCAATAGTAACCAGATTACCAAAGAAATTGGAGGGTTATTCAAATCAGGGCAAGCAGAAAAAGCCAATGAGCTAAAAACACTAACAGTCGATCTCAAAGCACAAAGTAAAGAGCTTCAAGAAAAACTCCAAAAAGCTGAAGGAGAACTCTTGTCCATTAGAACACAAATTCCCAATATACCCGACGAAAGTGTTCCATCTGGAATCACCGAGGATGACAATGAAGAAGTTTTTAGCGCTGGCCGTATTCCTGTATTAGGATACGACGCCCTTCCCCATTGGGAACTTGCCTCAAAGTATGGTCTGATCGACTTTGACCTCGGAAGCAAGATTACTGGTGCTGGTTTTCCCGTTTATAAGGACAAAGGAGCCAAGCTTCAAAGGGCACTTATTCAATATTTTTTGGATAAAAACACAGCTGCTGGTTATAGAGAGTTTCAAGTCCCCCATATGGTGAATGAAGACTCAGGATTTGGAACAGGACAATTGCCCGATAAGGATGGGCAGATGTATCATGCTCAGGAAGACAATTTATATCTTATTCCAACTGCCGAAGTTCCTTTGACCAACCTGTTTAGAAACCAACTCCTGGACGCCAAGGACTTACCTATTTGCCTAACAAGCTATACCCCCTGTTTTCGTCGTGAGGCAGGAAGCTATGGAGCCAATGTGAGGGGTCTGAACCGACTGCATCAATTCGATAAAGTTGAAATTGTTCGAATTGAAAAACCTCAAAATTCGAGAGCAGCATTAGATAAAATGATAGAGCACGTTAAAACCATTTTAGAAGAATTGAGGCTCCCTTATCGGATACTTAAACTCTGTGGAGGAGACTTGGGTTTTACCTCAGCTTTGACCTTCGATTTTGAGGTTTACTCCACCGCTCAGAAAAGATGGTTGGAAATTAGCTCTGTTTCCACTTTCAATAGCTTTCAATCCGAACGACTCCAACTGCGATACAAGGACAAAAATGGAAGAAAACAGGCTGTTCATACCCTAAATGGAAGTTCACTCGCCCTACCAAGAGTTGTCGCAGGATTACTCGAAAACTGTCAATCCCCAAAAGGCATTTGCATCCCTAAAGTATTAATTCCTTACACTGGTTTTGAATTAATAAACTAATCAATGGTAGTATACAATGTCACTTGTAATTTGGAGCTAGAAGTCGAAAAAAAATGGTCGGAGGGGATTGATGAAAAACTATACGTTTTGTTAAAACATGAAAAGATTATCGCTCCCTCAAGTCTAAAATTAAATTTATCAGTACCCCCTAAAAGATCAATTTATGCCCTTGATTACAATATCTTGGATCAAAATGTGGTTGAACAATTCATTTATAATGTAGACAAGATTATAAAAGAAAAAACAGTAAAGAATTTGGTGAAGCAGTTCTAAATTTCAGCAGTCAGCTCGAAATCATGAAAGAATACAAATGAAAGCCGTATATCCAAAAAAAAAATTGGGACAACATTTTTTGAATGATTTGAACATAGCAAAAAAAATTGCTTATACACTTCAAAATCACAGAGGGGAAAATGCGCTTGAAATCGGACCTGGAATGGGCGTACTGACACAGTACCTGATTCCTCAAGTAGAAAATCTTAAACTGGTTGAAATCGACACCGAGTCTGTCGCCTACCTAAACCAAAAATATCCCGAGATGCAAGAGCACATTCTATGTGAGGATTTTCTTAAAATGGATTTATCAGCCGTTTTTAATAAACAACCCTTCGCCATTATTGGTAACTTCCCCTACAACATCTCCAGTCAGATTGTATTTAAAGCGATTAAATATCGCGAGTATATTCCATTTTTTTGCGGATTGTTTCAAAAGGAAATGGCGCAGAGAATCTGTGAAAAATCTGGTTCAAAAACTTATGGTATTATCTCTGTTCTTTGTCAAACCTATTTCCATACAAAATACCATTTCAATGTTTCTCCTGCAATATTTTCCCCCCCTCCAAAGGTAGACTCGGGGTTACTTTCATTAAAAAGAAGAGAGGATCTAACTATTGATTTTGATCAAAAACTATTCTTTATAGTTGTCAAAACATCATTTCAGCAACGCCGAAAAACCTTAAGAAACAGCCTTAAAACACTTAATATCCCTAAAATTATTTTAGAAGATAGTATCTTTGACCTGCGACCAGAAAAATTATCTGCTACGCAATTCATTGAACTGACTAAAAAAGTGGGGAATGCCAAAATTTGAACTAAACAAAACGGGTATTCAATTCATAAAGGATTTGATCGAAAGTGGATCAGACAAGAAGCTACGGTTACAACTCAGGGATTTCCACTATGCAGATATTGCCGAAATAATCAATGAACTCACCTCAAATCAAGCGACCTATCTTATCAAGTTGCTAAAAAGCGATAAAACAGCCGATGCCCTGGCCGAGGTTGACGAAGATATCAGAGAAGGAATTCTAGAAAACCTTTCCGCAAAAGAAATTGCAGAGGAAATCGAAGAACTTGATACCGATGATGCTGCTGACCTGATCGGAGAACTTCCTGAGGAGCGCCAAGAGCGGGTGATGTCGCAAATTACCGATTCAGAGCATCTAGATGACATCAAGGAACTGCTTACCTACGATGAGGATAAAGCAGGGGGATTGATGGCCAAAGAACTCGTAAAGGTTGAAGAAGGACTTAGTGTCCTCAAATGCCTCAATACCATGCGGGCTCAAGCAGAGGAAGTTACTCGGGTTCACTCCATTTATGTAGTCGATGAAAATAATGTACTAAAAGGCAGGCTCTCTCTAAAAAATTTGATCACAGCAAATTCCATGGCCATTGTCAAAGATATCTATATTCCTAAGGTCGATTTTGTTACCGTAGATCAACCCGGTGAGGAAGTTGCAAACATCATGTCCAAGTATGACTTAGAGGCCATTCCCGTTGTGAATAAACAAAAGCAACTTATGGGACGTATTACCATTGATGATATTGTTGACCTTATCAAAGAAGAGGCCGAAAAGGACTATCAATTGGCAGCTGGGATTTCCAATGATGTGGAAGCCAACGATGGTATTTTAGAACTTACAAAAGCCCGATTGCCATGGCTTTTCCTCGGCCTGTTGGGTGGGTTGGGGAGTGTTTTCATACTTCAAGATTTTGAACAACTCATGGAACTGCCCGAACTGAGAAGTTTATTTTTCTATACGCCACTCATCGCAGCTATGGCTGGAAATGTAGGGGTACAATCCTCCGCTATTATTGTTCAAGGACTGGCCAATAATGTTTTAAAAGGATCATTGGTTAACCTTCTTTTTAAAGAAATTGGTCTCAGTCTGATCAACGGTTTTGCCCTTGCCCTTATACTCATACTTTTTGGTTTCATCATCCAACAAGACCTCAGCATCAGCCTCACCATCGCAGGTTCCATGATGGGTGTCATCATCATCGCAGCACTGATAGGAACT
>NHIC01000009.1:0-76198 GCA_002169865.1 Flavobacteriaceae bacterium TMED179
CCTAATGGAGACATTTATGTGGCTGATGGATACGGTTTAGATTTTATTATACAATACGACAAAGGTGGAAATTATATTCGTCATTTTGGAGGTAAGGGAAATAAAGATGAAAGTTTTGACTGCTGCCATGGAATTGTCTTTGATTCAAGGGATAAAAACCAAAGCTTACTAATCACTTCTCGTTCTGAAAATGTCTTCAAGCGCTTTACTCCGAATGGCAAATTTTTAGAGACAATCGAATTACCTTCTTGTTATATCTGTAGGCCTGTTCTCAAAAATGGTATACTTTACTTTGCAGTAATCGTGACAAAAGATTGGGGGACTTATGATGGGATGTTGGCTGTTCTTGATAATAATAATTCAGTAGTTTCTTTCCCTGGAGGAAGTAAACCTATTTATATTGAAAATAAGCTTATTGCATCTACTTATGATCAAAACACTTTTTTCAACCCGCACGATGTATGTGTTGATAATGACGAAAATATATATGTCCCACAATGGAATTCAGAAAAAACCTATCCGCTAAAATTAACAAGGGTGTAAATTCATGGTTTTTTTAGATACTTTAACGTTTTTTGGCCGTTTACATCCTTTATTGGTTCATCTTCCAATTGGGTTTTTAATAATAGCTGTAATTATTAGTGGTAGACGAAGTGATAGGAGTATAAACTTTAATCGGTTAGTAACATTTATTTGGTTTATTTCTTTTATCGGTGCAGCTTTTTCAGCTGCAATGGGTTGGCTTTTGGCACAAAATGGACACTACATAGAAGATATGCTTAACCCCCATCAGTGGACAGGGATACTATTAGTGATGTTAAGTTTTATCGGATGGGTCTTTCATCTTAGAAAGATAAAAGTTTCTAAAATTATTATACAAATAAATAATACACTTATAGTTATTCTTTTGCTTATTGTCGGTCATCTGGGTGGAAGCCTAACTCATGGTGAAAACTATCTTTATGATTTTGCACCAGAACCAATAAGAGCTGCTTTAATTAAAGAAGATAAACCTCTAACATTTAAAGATCAATCTATAGATTCAATTAGAATTTTCGAAGATGCAATTCAGCCACTTTTCACTTCTAAATGTGTAGCGTGTCACAATAATGAAGTCGCCCGAGGAGGTTTAAATATGTCTTCAGCTGAAGGTTTTTTTAAGGGGGGCAATAGTGGAGCCGCAATAGTTGCAAACGATATTGAAAAAAGTTTAGCCTTTAACCGTATTATTAAATCTCAAAATGATGAAAAATTCATGCCCCCAACGGGAGAGCCTTTAACCTATGAAGAGATCCAATTAATAGAATGGTGGATAAATGAAGGTGCGCCTTTAGATAAAAGCTTTAATAAAATAAAAGTCAATCCCAAAATACAGGGTTTGTTATTTAAAAAGTATGGTCTGAATACTAAAGCAAAGCCTTGGTATGAGAAGGTCAAATTAAAGCCTTTGACTGATAACGCATTTTTAGAGCTAGAGAAACATAATTTTATCTTTAGAACACTTTCTACTGATAATTCTCTTCTTGATATCCGTTATCATGGTAGTTCTTTGAAGGATAAAGACCTTATGGTTCTCGAAAAATATGCACCATATATAACTTGGTTGAATCTAAGTGATTGTGGACTCCGAGATGAACAACTTAAAAATCTTTCCAAAATGGAAAATTTAACTCGTCTTTACCTCCAGCAAAATAGTATAAAAACAAGTTCATTAAAACCTCTTATAAGGCTAGAACATCTTGAAATTTTAAATCTTCATAGTACCAACATAAACAAGGAGATTTTTGAACTAATTAATTCTTTTGAAAATTTAAAAAAAGTCTACCTCTGGAATACACTGTTGACTTCTAAAGATATTTTAAATCAAGCCAATAAATATGAGAACATAGAGATTATTGGTGGGTTAAAATAATGATGTTCTGAT
Organism: Flavobacteriaceae bacterium TMED179; assembly: GCA_002169865.1. Taxonomy (GTDB): domain Bacteria; phylum Bacteroidota; class Bacteroidia; order Flavobacteriales; family Flavobacteriaceae; genus MS024-2A. Next base: position 1,925 of record NHIC01000009.1, read on the forward strand.
TTTATTTGGTGCCATAAACTCTCTTAAATATAAAGTGTAGCCTAATTTCTTTCGCTCCATTTTAATTTTTCCAACAATCCTTGCTGGGTATTGACTTTCATGACATAATAAGGCTTGATATGCTCTATCATAATGATTTTCAGTAAAAGGAATCTGAACTGTCAAGTAACTCCTATCTTGTCCACGAATGGTTTTAGATTTATAATCAGAAATCAAATCACTTGGCATGCCAAAATAAAATAATTCAATTGGCTTTTCCCATTTTTGTGAAACAAAAATCTGAGTTACAGATGCTCCTACTAATCGATGATCCATGTGAGTAGTTGCGCCATCTGGACCCCAAGTAATAATTGCATCGGGTTGTGTTTTTTTAATTATGCCTTTTAGTTCAAATATTAAATTCTGTACATGAGGTATGTGACCATCAAATCCTTCTCCTGCTTTTAACTGATCATGATAATCCAAATGAATAAGATTAACCCCTAAAACTTCAGCCGCACAAAGCATTTCATTTTTTCTTATTTCTGCGAGCCGGTCTCCTGCCTCATAATCTGAATACTCATTTACGCCAAGACGGCCGTCTGTAGCAATAACCAAAGTAACCTCTACGCCCTCTTCTACAGACTTAACTAAAAAGGGTGCAATAGTTTGCTCATCGTCAGGGTGAGCAAATATCGCAAGTAATTTATTAGTCGGTTTTTGGGCATTCAGATTAAATCCGTTTATCAAAAGTGATAAAAGACATATTTTAATTATACTTAATTTCATTAGTTACATTATTATTAATTTGACTAAATTTCAAAAATCAATTTACTAAAATTATGCAAATTGCTTCTTCACTTAAATCTAAAGTGGCTCTAATTCTTCTCTTTTCAAACATCCATTTTATATATTCAAGTCAACTTAAAGAAAAAGATCCTGTTCTCAGACTTGCTGTTATTGGATTAGTTCACGATCATGTCAATTGGATATTCAATAGGCAAGAAAAAGATGTAAAAATTGTAGGGATTGTTGAGACAAACAAGAATGCAATTTCAAGATACCAGAAAAAATACTCACTTTCGAGTGATTTATTTTTTGAAAGCTATGAAAGTCTTTATAAAACTGTAAAACCAGACGCAGTCTCTGCTTTTAACCCAACAAAAGAACATTTAGATGTGGTTCGTTATTTTGCTCCCAAAAGAATACCAATTATGGTTGAAAAACCAATGGCCACATCCTATAAGGAAGCCATTGAAATGGCTGAACTTTCCAAGAAATTTAATGTCCCCTTGCTAATAAATTTTGAAACATCTTGGTATGAGAGCACATATGAAGCAAAAAGACTTTTAGAAGCTTCCAACTTTGGTTCTTTAACGAAAATGGTATTTAATACCGGACACCCTGGCCCTGAAGAAATTGGATGTACACCTGAATTTTTGGAATGGCTAACTGACCCTATTCTTAATGGTGGTGGCGCCTTAACAGATTTTGGATGTTATGGAGCTAATATTGCTACATGGCTGTTAAATGGAGAAACACCATTGAGAATAAGCTGTGTAACAAAGCAAAGTAAGCCAGATCGTTATCCTAAAGTCGACGATGATACCACAATTATTTTGGATTATGCAGAAAAAAAGGTTGTTATTCAGGCTTCTTGGAATTGGTCGCATAATCGAAAAGACATGCAGATTTATGGTACTAAAGGGTATGTGAATTGTAAAAATGCAAATGATATGATGTTAATGACCAATGAACGAATCGGAGAAAAAAAGCACATTGCACCTCCTATTTCAAAAACTAAAAAGGATCCTTTTCGTCTTTTATATGAAGTTGTATACAATAACTACGTTATAGATAAATACTCTTTATATAGTATTGAAAATAATCTTATAGTATCAAAAATACTCAGTCTTGCAAAGGAATCAGCCAGAACTCAAAAAACTCAAAGTTGGTGACAAACTACTTTTTCTAATAACGGTAATTGTTGTAAACGTGTTTTTATACCTTTAATCAGTGAAGAAAATAATAATTGTCATGGGAGTTAGTGGAAGTGGAAAAAGCACCTTAGGTAGTTCTATTAGTAAAGCCTTATCAATACCATTTATAGAGGGGGACGACTATCACACTAGAGCAAACATAAAAAAAATGAAAAATGCAATCCCTCTAACAGATAAGGATCGAGAGTCTTGGTTGTTTTCTCTTTCAAAAGAACTGTCAAATCATAAAAAAAAATGGTGCTGTTTTAGCATGCTCTGCCCTAAAAATCTCATACAGAAAATTGCTTTCAAATTTTCTTTTAAAAAAATCAATTATCTGGGTCTATTTAGATTGTAATTTAAGGGAGTTAAAAAATCGTTTATTAAACAGGAATCATTTTATGCCATTAAGCTTACTTCAAAGTCAATTAAGTACTTTAGAAAAGCCAAAAGATGCGCTATACTTGAAGAGCTCTCTTTCCATTAAAGAAATGGTTGGAAGGGTTAAAAATGAAATAAATGAATAAAAAAGTCTCTTGGGGTGTTTTAGGAATGGGAGTGATGGGCTTAAATCTTAGTAGAAATTTCGCCGATCAGGGAATCTCATTGGCCTTATATAATCGCTTTATGAAGGGAAGCGAAGAGCAAGTGGCTCTCAAAAAAATAAAAACATATCCAGAACTAAATTCTGCACTCCCCTTTGAATCTTTAGATTTATTTGTTGCAGCTATTGAAAGCCCCAGAAAGATTTTGATAATGCTTCCTGCTGGGCCTATTATTGATAAGATAATAGATGACATCATCCCCTTACTTGATGAAAAAGATATTCTCATTGATGGGGGAAATTCACATTATAATGACACTGGAAAGAGATTTCTATCTCTAGCTAAAAAAGGAATTCGCTTTTTAGGTATAGGAATTTCAGGTGGTAAAATTGGTGCTTTAAAAGGACCATCTTTAATGGTGGGTGGAGACCGAAAGGCCTATCACATTGTTTCTAAAGATTTATTAAAAATAGCTGCAAAAAATATCAACGGAAAACCTTGCTGTGGATATTTAGGCTCTGGTGGAGCCGGACATTATGTGAAAATGGTTCATAATGGAATCGAATATGCAGAAATGCAATTGATAGCGGAAATCTTTGAAATTTGTCTTCCACATGCTGATTCTAACTTGGAATCAATTCAAAATCTTTTTAAAAGTTGGCAAAATAGTTCTAGCGAGAGTTATCTATTAGGTATAAGCTCAGAGATTTTGTCATATAAACAAGCGGGTGAACCATATATAAATCGTATCCTTGATCAAGCATCCAATAAAGGAACAGGTGCATGGGTAACAGCTAGTGGCGCTTTGGCAGGATCGCCAAATAACCTTATGACAGCGGCATTACATGCACGATTCACCTCTTCATTTCAGTCATTAAGGAAAAAAAATTCTATAGAATACCCTAGCTTGGCTTCTAATAATGTCACTTTACCTAATTTGAAAAAAACCTATGACATATGCCGCTGGATTAATCATCATCAAGGGTTTGAAATGATTCAACAAGCGAAGGATACTTATAAGTGGAATCTTAGTCTTGAGAATATTGCATTAATATGGTCTGAAGGCAGTATAATCAAATCTAAACTTATGAATCAATTAAAACTATTGTTCCCAGATGCTAATTCTGTAATGGAAATGAGTCCTTTTAAAAAATTAGTCTCTAAAGGCCAAAAAGAATGGATGGATGTATTGATTTATAGTATTGGAAAAGGAATTCCTACACCGTGTATTTCAAGTGCTTGGAATTATTTTAAAGCAATTACTCAAGCAAGAAGTAGCGCATATTTAATACAAGCGCAAAGAGATTTTTTTGGATCTCATGGTTTTAATTTGATAGATCAAAAAGAAGAAGGAAAAAATCATGGCCCGTGGGCCTAAAAAAGATTAATTTTCTACCCTTCCAACTGGTCTAACTTCTAATCCTTTTACACCTGTCAAGCGGTCACCTAGTACGTGACGAATAGAGTCAGCAATTTTAGAAATCTTTGCTACTAATTCTGGGTTTTCACTTGCAACATCATAATTTTCTTTAGGATCCGTTTCCAAATTAAATAATGCGGGAGTTTCTAGTTTATTCATATCATAAGGAATAGGATAGCCATCATTAGTTCCAACTTTTCCATTAAGAGAGCGATAGGTATGAGGTACATAGAATTTCCAGTTTTTGTGTCTTACAGCGTGTAATTCGTTTGTTCTATAATAAAAAAAGAAATTTTCATGCGGCGCTTCAGAAGTCATTTTGGTTAAAAGGGGAACCAAAGATTTCCCGTCAATCTTTTTTTCAGGAAGAGAACTCCCGGTAAAATCTGTAAGGGTTGGTAACCAATCAATTCCCATTGCAGGAAGATCTATTCGTGTATTTGATGCAATCCTTTTAGGGAAAGATACAATCGCTGGAACTCTATGACCTCCCTCCCAATTCGTTCCTTTCCCTTCTCGGTAAATCCCTGAAGAACCTGAATGTCCTCCATAAGAAAGCCAAGGCCCGTTATCTGAGGTGAAAATTATTATTGTATTTTCTTCTAATTCATTTTCCTTTAGAGTTTCTAAAATCTGTCCTACTGAAGCATCAATTTCATGAATTACATCACCATAAAGACCGCGTTTTTGGGTGTTTCTTCTGGAATCACTAACAAATAACGGAACATGAGGTTGAGGGTGAGGTAAATAAAGAAAAAAAGGATAGTCTTTATTTCGCTTTATAAAGCTTATTGCTTTATCTGTAATAGCTTGCGTTAAAAACGTTTGATCTCTCATCACGCGAATTGGTGTTTCGTTTTCATAGAGTTCAATGTCAGGAAAGTTAAAAACAGTTCCTTGCTGAGGATGCTGGGGCCACATATCATTAGAATATAATATCCCATAAAATTCATCAAACCCATGATTTCGCGGAAGGAATTTAGGCGCATCACCAAGGTGCCATTTCCCATAAGCTGCGGTGTTATATCCGTTAGCTTTTAATAATTCTGCAATAGTGGTCTCTTCGGGATTTAGTCCTACTTTCGATCCTGGGCTATAAGCATTATGAATTCCAATTCTGTCGGAATATGCCCCAGTCATAATAGATGCTCGTGATGCTGAGCATACCGGTTGAGTAGCATAATAAGAAGTGAAATAGGCTCCGTTTCGAGCCAATTCATCTAAATGTGGAGTTTCTATATCTTTAGCACCATAAATTCCTAAATCGCCATAACCCTGGTCGTCTGTTAAAATAAAAATGATATTTGGCTGTGTATCAGAATCACAGTTAAGAATCAAAAAAAAACTAAATAAAGCTAAAATATTTCTCATAATTAATCAATGACTTTTTGAAATGCATAAAAACATTTAAAATTAGAAATGCTATGAAATTAGTTAACTACTAGTTAAAATATATATTTCAATAAGAAAACAAATATTATTATGAAAATAATAAGTGTTTAAATCATCAATTTGATAAAATCCAATCAAAAAAAAAGAGATATTTTCATTTTACCCTATCAATTATTGAATACTCAAAAAAAATCAAGTTTTTGATATTTTATTAGCATGATTTATTAAAAAATGGCCATATCTTTAAAATATAAAAGATGTAAAACCGATTTCATTGCATTTTTTATAAAATACANAATACTTTGTTCATAACAAGGTTAGTATTTATTCTTTGTTAATTTATTCATTTGTTTGGCCGCCCCACCTGGGGCGGTTTTTTATTTTTTAATGTTTTTATTTTTATCAATGGTAAGAAAAAATTCTAAAATCACAGAAAAAAAATAAATTAATATAAAAGGAACAATGTATATGTAATAAAAAGTAGAATCTGACAAAAGAATGTTGAAATATTGTTCTGCATTAGAGTAGTATTTAATCTTGTCAGTTGATAAATCATAAATTAAACCTGTGTAAATGATTAATAAATAAAAGATTAGAAATATTCTAATTGGCCAATAAACAACAGGCTTTAAAAAAGAAAAACCAAAATAGTATTTTAATTTTTTCATAGAATAAAAATACATAATATCATCCAACAGAATATTTATTGTTACTAAAAGGTTTTTAATAAGTCAGAAGGTTTGCTAATTTTTTCCCAACTTGACTCCCAATAGCAACCCCCATCCCGCTTAGCTTTAAACCTAAAGCTATATTATCTTTGTATTTTTCTAAAACTGGCATCTTATCTTCTCCAAAGGCCATAATACCCGACCATTCCATATCTAATACTACTTTTTNCTTTGGAAGTATAAAGTTTTGTAAGTCATTAACTAACTGATTTTTGATCTTTTGATTGATCCCAAAACTTGTAGTCTTCTCAGTATTAAAATCTAAAGATCGTCCCCCGCCAAATAATATTCTATTTTTTATATTTCTAAAGTAATAATAGCCCTGATGGTAATGAAATACCCCTTCAACTTTAAGGTTGGGAATAGGTTTGGTTAAAATAACTAGACCCCTGCCTGGAGATATTTCCAAAAAAGGAAAAAGTTGACTAGCAAATGCATTATTACAAACGGCTAGCTTCTTACATAAAAGATTAAAATCTAAGTCTTTTAAATTTAATGATATTTCATTTCTCCCCTTTTCTTCTTCGAATGAATTCAATGTAACATTGGAAAAAAAAGAAATATTTTGACGATTAACTTTAGAACGAAGAGTCCGCATCATCATCCCAGTATTAATTTGACCTTCGTAAGGATTTTCAATTAAATGTTTTACTCGGTCTGGAGCAAATCCAAATTTTTGAATTTTTTTATTATTTAAATGGAAAACCTCCTTTTTAAAAATTGGTCTTAACAAATCATTAAAATGATCAATTTGATTTAAAGCTTCTGAATCTTTATCAAAAAAGAGTTCATAGCCTCCTTTCCATTTTATATCTATATTTTTATCTCCAAGAGTTTCTCTTAGCAGATTGAGACCATCTATACGCATTTGAATAATTTTACTTAAGGATTGATTATCCATATGTTTAGAATCATCCATTAATTCTGTCAAAGATCCAAAGCAAGCAAAACCAGCATTTTTGGTACTTGCCCCATTAGAAAAAATACCCCGCTCCAAGACAGCTATGCTGGCTTTAGGGTTTAATTTACGATACTCCAGAGCACAAAACATTCCAGTAATTCCTCCTCCAAGAACAACTAAATCATATTTTAATAATTGTGTTTTTTCCCAAAAGCTTAACATCGACTTGTTTAAATTAGTTTTGATTTATTTTTATTGGACAACCATAGAATGACATAGTTTATGAGCTTAGTTATTCTAAATTTTGAAACCTTAGTCCGAAGCCATAATCAAAAAGTGGATTTTCAAGATCATAAGGAAGATCTTCTTTTTGATTTAAAACACTTTTCATAGATGAAGGCAGTTGTATCGGTAGGGTTCCACTGGGATTAAAACCTCCAAAAATCAATTCGAAAATAATATCATCTGAAATGTCGAAATCTGCAATTATTGCTTTAGAGATAGGTTCTAATTCGGTAAGTATTGCCGGCCTCTTAAGATTTGCTACTAAAATAGTTGGTTTTGTTTTTAAAAGTGGTGTTAATATTTCTAGTTCCTCTTCAGGAAAATCTAGTCTTTCACCACTAATTAACATCTCCATTATAGATCCTGCTTTTTCACCACCCCACTGAGGAGTATCAACTTTAGCTACAACAATGTCTGCTTTTTCTAGTGAAGTTACTTCAGCATCTTTTACTTTTTTAGTGTCAAATCCATGAAGATATATCTTTGTTTTAGGTCTTAGTGGAAGAATATCATCCTCATTTTTTAAAAGTACTAATGCTCTTCGCTGTGCTTCTTTTCCTTTTTCAATTGAAATTTTATTCCCCAAAATTTTTAGAGATTCTTCTGATAAATAAGGGTTATCAAAAAGCCCTAATTTAAATTTTTGAAGCATTATCCTTTTTAAGGATTGATCAATTCGCTTTTCTTCAATTTCCCCTTTTTTAATAAGTTCCGCTAATTTGTGACTAAGGCTTTCTCCACCTATCATATCTACCCCAGCATCAATAATTTTAATTATTCTTTCATCTATGTTTAAATGTTCGACTCCGTGAGCTGAAGCAGGTTTAAATAGAATTCCCATCGCTTTTTTATCAGTAATCATAGCCCAATCAGTGCAGATAATTCCTTCAAATCCAAGCCTTTTTCTTAACATCCCGGTAATAATTTCTTTATTATAAGATGCTCCAACATCTTCGTCTGTAATCCCTTTAGCAATACTATAAAAGGGCATTACCGAAGCAGTCTTTGCTTCAAATGCTGCTATAAATGGCTTTAAATGCTGCTCTAAGTTTTCCTCTTCAAAAATTTGAATCCCAGGTGGAAAGTGAGTATCCTTTCCATTTTCTGGTGTTCCTCCTCCGGGAAAATGTTTTACCATAGCCGCTACGGAAGCAGTCCCAAGGCTATCCCCTTGAAGTCCTCTTATATAGGCCGATACAAGTTTTGAATTCACATCTGAATTTTCACCAAAAGTTCCATTTATTCGAAACCAACGAGGCTCTGTGCTGGTGTCTGCCATTGGTCCTAATGCAACTCGAATTCCTAAAGCTTTGTATTCTTTTCTAACAATAACTCCAAAATCTTGAACTAGAAGAGAATCGTTAATAGCTCCCATTCCCAGCGCAGACGGCCAAGAGGAAAAATAAGGTGTGTGAATTGACGCTCCAAATTTTGATGGAACACCATGCCGAGGATCTGAAGCAATTGTTATTGGAATGCCTAGGCGGGTTTTTTCTCCCATTTTTTGTAAGGCATTGTTCCATGCTAACATCTTTTCTTTTGGATAAGAGGCAGTGATATTGAAATGGTTCATTTTTTTCTTGACAATCTTTGCAGAAGAGTACTCCATTAAAAAAGAGAAAGGGTCAGAGAATGTGGGATATTCCATTGGGGTTCCATCAGAATTTATCCCAATCATATCTATAAAAATTGCTCCTGCTTTTTCATGAATATTCATCTGATTAATCAAATCTTCAACTCTATCTTCAATTTGAGCTTCTGGATTCTCGTAAGTATCTAATTTCCCATTTTTATTTAGATCTCGATATACCTTATTATTAATTTCAATTTTTGGTGCTTCAGGACCAAGCATTGCATAATCTCTTGAAGCGTCGAACCTCCATTTTGCGACAAAAAAAAGATAGGTAATTATAACCAATAAAATTAACGCTGATATCCCTTTAAGTATTATTCCAAGAATTTTTTTCATCTGCCTAAACTAAATAATTTATTTATATTAACTGTATTAAATTTATCAATGAGTTTTATAAATTAAAATTTCCGTTTTAAAATATTATAAATGAAAAGATTAATTCTTGTTTTATTATTTATATCGTGTAAATCTCCTCAAAACAAATGGGTCTCATTAATCAAAAATAATTCTCTTGAAGGATGGCATTATTTTCAAGATGATGGATTAAAAAAAGGCTGGAGTGTTAAAAATGGAATTTTAATTTTCGATAAAATTTCAGGATTAGAATCTGGGGAAGATGATGCGAGTTTACTCTCTGATAAAATATATGAAAGTTTTGAAATTTTTTTTGAATGGAAAATTGAAGAAGGAGGAAATAGTGGATTTATGTGGGGAGTTAATGAGAATCCTGATTATAAATTCCCTTATCAAACTGGCCCTGAAATCCAAATCATTGATCCAGATGTTTATGCAAACCCAGAGAATGTTCTAGGCGGAGATATTGAACTAAATAATATTTTAGGTGATTTAGACCAAAAGAAAAAATTTTTAGGTGCTGTTTATGATTTGTTTTCTCCTAAAGGTGAATTAAAACCGAACCCTGTAGGAGATTGGAATATATATTACATTAAAATCGATCAGAAAAATAATCAAGGGTTACTAAAATTAAACGATGTATTAATTAATGAGTTCCCTCTAAGTGGTCCGAAGTGGGATGATTCATTTTCAAAGAGTAAATTTAATAAATCTGAAGATTATCCTTATCTAGGTAAAAAGCGTTGGTATGATTTTGCAAAGTTTAAAAAAGGCGCTATTTGTCTTCAAGATCACCCGGGAAAAGCATATTTTAAAAATATTAAAATTAGAGAGCTTTACTGATTTTTTAGCAAATAATGAATTATTATTAAAGATTTTCTTAACTGTAATAAAAACCTGTTGCAATCCTGTAGGCAAGATAAATTCCTGTTATAGTCCAAATCCACCATCTATTTTTCATATACCATTCCATAAGTTTCATATTTGTATTACCCTAAAATATTGAATAATATTTAATCTCCCTTTAATTTTAANATTTTAATATTTTAATATCCTAATAATATTAATATGTTTTATTTTGTTTTGAAACTTAATTAAAGTAGCTATAAGCTTATTATTGTAAAAAAGTTTTTACTTTAACCTTTTAGAATCATGATATTGAAGCCTTTAAAATTCTATTTTTTTTTGTTCATACTTTTTTGTTTTGGCTTGCAGGCTCAAAATCAATTAGAAAAAAGAGAACTTCATTTTTCAGGTAAAATAAATTTAACCAATAATGGTTTTTCATTTATTCCTCTTTTTTCTTTAGGAAAACCTGCCTCAACGGTTAATTTATCAGTTGGAGGTAAACGATTTAGCTTTGACCCTCAGTTTCGTTTTGATCTTGAAGGTATTAGACCTTGGTCCTTTTTATTTATTTGGCATTACATGCTAATTAAAAAAGAAAGGTTTCAAGTGCGCTTAGGAACTTATTTCCCTGCATATGCTTTCACAAAATTAGACTATACTAGAAATAAACGTGCCGTAGAAATTTTAACTCCACAACGGTTTTTTATATGGAATACTTCCCTAAATTATGTTTTGAGTAATAAAATAAGTATTGGCCTTTTCTATCTTAATGGAATGGGACTAGAACAAGTAGATCAAACGGAGCGAGCAAATTTTATTTCTTTTAGAGCAAATATTAATAATATAAAATTAAGTAACAGTTTGAGTTTAGTTTTTAATCCAGAAGTTTATTTTTTAAAAATTGATGCAAATCAAGGATTCTATGTTGCTCAAACTTTCGCAATTAAACACTCTAAATCTCCATTTTCAATATCCACTGCTATGAATAAATCAATTAGCTCTAGTATAAACGCAAAGTCTTTTGATTGGAACATAGGAATCAATTATAATTTTAAAAGTACTTATCAAAAAAATACTGTTAATTAAATTGAAGAGAATTTAAATTTAATATTTTTTTAAAATTTTTTAAGGAATACCTGCTTTAAGAACGCTATTGATAGCCATTCCACTCCCGGTTAGTATGTTATAGCCTTGTATGACTCTAGTACTTGATCTGATAGTTATAATACACTTCTTACCTTTTTTAAGAATATTTAAAAAATCTTCTAATTCATATTTTTCTGAACTAATTAGATCCTTAACCTCAAATATTCTGAAGCTATTTTTTTCAGTTATAGAATTTGATGCTTTAATCTTACGATCTAAAATCTCAAATAAAACATAATATTCTTCCTCGGGTTTAAAATATTTCCCTTTGATTGAAAAATCTAATCCTAATCTTCTAGATTTAGATAAATTTAAAATAATACTATCTTTTAATTGAATGTTAAATTTTATCTTTCCAATTGCTTCAATACTTTTTTCAATACTATTAACTTTAAATTCCCATTGAGCATTTGCTTGTCCAAGAATCATAAGAAAAAGAAATATAGTTTTTTTCAACTTTAAATATCTTATAAAAATTATAAGTTAAATATACCTATTCCTCATTTACTTAATATAGATCTACATATTAAGTTTTTTAACTAATTTATGATCATAAAACGAATAATTGCAATTTGAATATTAAATTGTAGATTTATAAATAACTATAATTTAATTCTTATGATCCCTATCAAACATTTACTTCACATTAATTCATCAAAAGAAAAAGTTTTCAAAGCACTATCAGATGAGAAATCCATGGCAAAATGGTATACTACTGCTGTTAGTGGTGAATTTAAAATGGGTGCTATTATAACTTTTGAGTTTGTAAATTTAGCGAGCTTCAAGTTTAAAATTATTTCATTTCAGGAAAATGAACACATACATTTTGAATGTATTGAATCTGAATGGGATAATATTGGGCATGTAATGAAATATGATTTAGATGAAAATGGAGAAAAAACAAGAATTAGATATACTTATGAGGGTTTTACTGAAATGGATGACTCGTATTCAAATATGAACTATAGCTCAGGAAAATATCTCGAAAGTTTGAGACAGTATTGCCAATATGGAAAGGGGGAAGCATTTGGTTCTTCAAATTATCGCTCCTAAAAATATTCTCAATAAGAAGCCTTTATAAATAAAATTATTCAAATTTTTTATTCAAGCACCACTAAATTTTTCCTACACTATTGAAGGAAAGAGCTGTATCTATTAATGCTAAATGTGAATAGGCTTGTGGAAAATTCCCTAGAAGTCTCTTAGATTCAAAGTCAATGTCTTCACTAAATAGCCCTAAGTGATTGCTGTAGCTTAATAATTTTTCAAAATACTCCTTTGCTTTTTTTACTTCTCCTATTTTAATCAGACTGTTAATGAACCAAAAAGTGCAGACTGTAAATGAGGAAGAAGGTAAGCCAAAATCATCTTTGTTTTTATATCGATATAAAAGACCATTATGAGCAAGTTCTTTTTCGATTGCTTTAACGGTATTTTTAAATCGTATTTCATTTGCAGATACAAATCCATAATATTCAATTAATAGAACTGAAGCGTCAAGATATTTTGAACCATAAGATTGGGTATAAGCTTTAATATCCTTGTTCCATGCTTTAACTTCAATATCATTTTTAATTTCTTCTTTTAGAGGTTTCCACTTTAAGGCTTCTTCATCTTTTCCTACTATTTCAGCAATTTTTATCGCGCGGTCAATAGCTACCCAACATAAAACTTTTGAGAAGGTAAAATGAAGGTCTTCAGATCGAAATTCCCAAATCCCTTTATCAGCCCTTTTCCAATTATTTTTTACCACCCAAACAATCCCTTTGACTATTGACCATATTTCTTCAGTACGTTCAAAATCGGTCGGAAATTGCTTCATTTCTGCATGGATGGCATCCATTAAAATACCATATATATCATTCTGCTTTTGGGAAAAAGCAGCATTGCCAATTCTTACAGGTTTAGAATTTTCGTATCCAGAAAAATGATCTAGAAATTCTTCTGTCAATTGCTGCTCACCATTTATTCCATACATGATTTGGAGCTTCTGATCCTTGTCAGGAATCAACTCTACTATATAATTAATAAAGTTTTTTACTATTCTCTTATGCCCTAATTTAGAGATAACCCTTATCACCATTGATGCATCACGAATCCAACAAAAACGATAATCCCAATTTCTTACTTCGCCAATAGTTTCAGGTAATGAAGTCGTTACTGCAGCTAAAACTGCTCCTGTTTTATCGTATGACATAAGCTTTAACGTCATCGCGCTTCTAAGTATTTGATTATTATAATAATCAAAAACAGGAGTCTTAGCACACCAATTCATCCAATAGACTTTAGTTTTGTCAAAATCTAACATGCATTTTGAAAGTGTCGGTAATTTTAATTTTTCATTGTAAGAAATATTAAAAAATAGTGTCTCATTTAATTTATGATATTCTTGTTTTATTAATTTTTTATGAGATAGGTTTGTATATAGAAATAAGCTGTCGTGTTTTGGATGATTCACTTCACTTACTATCATACCTTTTTTGGATTTATGAAATGTTTTACCTTGAGCATATTCTAGCTTAGGATCATATTCAAATTTAATTTGTGGACTACCCGTAATAGGTTTTATGAAGCGTATAATTTCAGGTGGTGCAAAATAATCTCCTTTTTCATTTTGAAAACGTGGCATAAAATCAATTATTTCAAAGACAGTTGAATCATTTTCAAATCTTGTAACTAAAATACATGAGTCTCCAAGATAGAATTGACTTATTTCATATTTATCATTAGGATATACTCCAAAGTCTCCACCTTTTTTTTTATCTAATATTTTCGCAAATACTGAAGGAGAATCAAACCTTGGAAGACAGCACCACTCAATAGAAGCATTTTTATTTATTAAAGCTGCAGATTTACAATTACCAATGATACCATAATTTAAATTTTGATCAGGATGCATAGGTGCTATTTTTCAAGATTTAGAATTGTTAAATTCAAATATGCCAAAAATTATTCTAAGTCGTTCTAGGCTTCAAGCTATTAAAATTTTAAAAATCAAATTTTGATTTTGAAGATAAATATATTGCAACATTCTCTTTTTTTTTAACTTATACTTTTAAAAATCTAAAAACTAAAAGATTTAACGCTTTCAGTCCTTAAATTTTGTCCATAAGGTTCTATGTTTGCAGATCTTAAAAATTAAATTATTGAATGGCTAAAAATATAATTGTTTCAAACCGATTGCCAGTTCAGGCAAATAAAGTTGGAGATGAGTGGTCATTTACCCCTACAAGTGGAGGACTTGCTACTGGAATGAAATCTTTTCATAAAGAAGGAGATTCCCTTTGGGTGGGCTGGCCTGGTGTTAGTTCTGATATTTTGGATGATAATAGCAAGAAACAAATTCATGAAAATTTAGAAAAAATCAGATATTGTCCTGTTTCTTTGGATAATAACGAATTAGACCATTTTTATTTTGGATTTTCAAATAAGTGCCTGTGGCCACTGTTCCATTATTTTATAGAATTTCATCAATTTGATACCCAGCAATGGGAATATTATGTAAAAGTGAATCAGAAATTTGCTGATGAGGTTTTAAGGGTTATAAGAGATGGAGATAAAGTTTGGGTTCACGACTATCAATTACTTTTATGCCCGCAGATGATCAAAGATATTATGCCAGATGTCACTGTTGGTTTCTTTTTGCATATACCTTTTCCTTCTTTTGAAATTTTTAGAATTTTTCCAGAAAGAGAAAAATTACTTAATGGTTTATTGGGTGCTGATCTTATAGGTTTTCACACTTATGACTATGAAAGGCATTTTTTAAGTTCAGTAAAACGAATACTTAACTTAGAGGTTAACTTCAATATTATACTTCACAACGGCCGTGAAATTACGGTAAATACATTTCCAATGGGTATTGATTATGATAAATTCGAAACTTCTGCATATGATAATCTTAAAATGGAAGCCTCAAAAAGCTCAGAATTAAAAAAACAAATTAATACCCATAAACTTGAAAATAGAGGGAAACTTATCTTATCTATTGATAGACTTGATTATACAAAAGGAATCTTAAATAGATTATTAGCCTTCGAACATTTTTTAGATTCCTTCCCTGAATATCATGATAAGGTCCGTCTAGTGATGTTAGCTGTTCCCTCTCGCTCTGAAGTGGTTCAGTATAAGAATTTAAAACGTCAAACAGACGAGGTGGTAGGAAGAATTAATGGAAAGTTTGCCTCTGTTAACTGGACTCCTGTTTGGTATTACTATCGTTCAATGGAGTTTGAAAATCTAATAGATCTTTACGTTTCTTCAGATGTGGCAATGATCACGCCATTAAGAGATGGCATGAACCTTGTTGCAAAAGAGTACTTAGCTACACGTGTTAATAATGATGGTGTTTTGATTTTAAGCGAGCTTGCAGGATCTTCCAAAGAACTTCCTCAGGCTCTTTTAGTAAATCCTTTTGATATTGAGCAACTATCTAAATCAATCAAAACAGCTTTGGATATGCCATTAAAAGAACAAATAGAACGCAATACTTTATTAAGGAAAAGGATCAGACGATACGATATTAATAAATGGTCTTCAAACTTTATGAAAGCCCTTCATGATTCATCTAAAAAAGAATTTAGTTCACAGGTAAAGTTAATTGACTCAACAATAATTGACAAAATTTCTAAAGCTTACAGTAGATCAAAAAATAGGATTCTATTTCTGGATTATGATGGTACTTTAGTAGATTTCAATGAAAACCCTAACAAGGCAACTCCTCCTAAAGAGTTACTCAATTTAATTAAAACCCTTACCAAACAAGAAAATAATCATGTCGTTATCATCAGTGGCCGTCCATACGAGTTTTTAGAAAAATATTTTTCCCACATAAACGTAACCCTTGTAGCAGAACACGGCCTCCATATGAAATACAGACAAAATAAATGGGATGATCTTTTTGTAAAACATCCCTTAAAAAACAAATGGGAGGAGAAAAAATGCATAACTGGTGATTGGAAAGAGCATCTAATTCCTATTTTAGATACATTTACAGACAATACCCCCGGAACATTTATTGAACAAAAAACAAATTCCGTAGCTTGGCATTACCGTAAAGCTGATCCCGAATTGGGTACAAACAGATCCGTAGAATTGAAAACAGTTTTGACAAGTCTTCTACCTAACGGGTTGACTCTCATGGATGGTAATAAAGTTCTTGAATTAGTCCCCACAAATATCAATAAAGGAGTTATAGCCTTAGAGCTATTAAATGAGAAAGAGAAAGATTATGATTTTATTTTAGTAGCTGGCGATGATGTTACGGATGAGAATATGTTTTTGAATATGCCAAAGAAAGCATTTTCAATTAAAATTGGAAAGAAAAAAACAGGGGCTAAATATTTTACACGAAACTATATTCAATTTTTATCACTTTTGAATAATCTGAATTGATGTCAGTATCTTAAAAGGATTAAAAAAATGAAATTTAAAAATGCCCTAAAACAATATTTAGAAACTTTTTTGTCTCAAAAATTTAATAATCCATTTGAGGCGCGTATTGCTTCTGCAAAACTTTGCAAGGATTTATTTAATCTCAAGAACTTTGACCTTAGAGGTACAGAGAATCTTCCTTCTAAACCTGGAGTTGTATTTATTTATAACCATATTTCCAATAACGAAAATTATACCTTTAAAGACAACTTTCAAATTACATTAGACAGTCATTTCATAAGTAGTATAATCTCCTACAATTACTACGGTACACCTGGAATTCGTGTCATTCGATATTCTCTGCCGTCTGAAAAAATACACAATGATTACTACAATAAATTTGATTACATACGCGTCTATTCAAAGGATTATATTCCNAAAAAAGTATCAAATAAAGAGCTTAAAAAAAGTAAAGAAGAATTTTATGATAAATCTAAATTAGTCTTATCAAATGAAGAAAACCTAATTGTAACGCCAGAAGGAAGGTCGTCGACTACAGATGAATCCCCAACTGATTTCAAGGCAGGTGTATTTAGGATGATAATACGATCTGGCCTTGATCCATTTATAGTCCCATTAGTTATGGCTAATTTTGATAAAAATCACTTCGAAACAGTTTATCGTTGTGAAATTAAAAAACCTTTTCGCTTATCTGAAATAATATCTGATTTCAATAATCGATCTCAACTGGATAATTTCCTTAAGTCTATAAATAATAAATACCCAAAATGGGTTGATAATTTAATTATGACTAAAATAGGCTATCAAGATGAAATTAACGCACTAGTCAAAAAAAAGGGAAGTTGCATTAATAAAAAAGATCTTATCGTTTTTTTAGGTAGTTCCACTTTTAGACTATGGGAAAACCTAAGTTCAGATTTCAAACCATATAATGTAATAAATTTTGGATTTGGAGGAGCCTATATTAAGGACTGTTTAGATTATTTTAATATCCTTTTTTCAAAGATAAGTCCTGCTATAATAGTACTATACGTTGGGGGTAATGACCTCTCTTTAGGATTTACAGCTGAGAAAATAAATGAATTAAATAATGAATTGATAAGTAAGATAAAGGTTAAATTTCCTAATACTTATATATATTCAGTTTCCATCAAGCCTAGCCGTCATAGAATAGATCAAATGGACAAAATAATAAGGTTAAATCAACTGATTCAAAGAAGTTTAAAAAAAGACAACAAAACTTTTTTCATAGATATTTTTGACTCATTTCTAAATCCAGATGGGAGTATAATCGATGAATATTTTTTGATAGACAAATTACATTTAAGTCAAGAGGGTTATAATATTTGGAAAAAAGAAATATATAATGCTATTCAAAATAAAATTTTATCATAAAAGGTTAATTTTTTTATTAGTTTGTGGTTAAGATCGAAAATGATATTTAATTTTTTTGTCTAAAACGGAAGGATAAAATTTTCGATACTTATGTTTAATTAAAAATAAATAAAATTATGTCTCAAACAAGAAGGTCATTTATTGCTGCACTAGCTTTGGGAACTACCTCAAGTGCTTTTCCTTTACTTAAAGAAATCGAAACATTAGATTTAAATCTAAATACAAGTGATGATGATATATCAGATGCAAAAGATTGGATATCCAAAGTAAAAGGATCAAAAAAAATTGTCTATGACGGCACTTCATTTAACAAAGGTTTTCCTGTGCATTGGAATTGGGCCTATTACCAATCATATATTGATATGAAGATACCTCAGAGTGATATAACAACTGTAACTGTTTATAGAGCTATGGGAATGTGTGCAGCATTTAAATCAGCTCTTTGGGAGAAATATACTTTTGGAGAATTCTTTAAAATAAACGACCCTAAAACAGGAAAACCTTCCATTCGAAATTTTACTGATATCCCTGAGAAGGGGGATTTACCGGCTGGAGGAACCGTAGGTATTTCTGAAATGCTAAGTAATGGATCCTTATTTTGTGTTTGTGATGTTGCAACTAAAATTATCAGCGGTATCATTGCTAAAAGGATGAATTTAGATTCTTATGAAGTATATAATGAATTCAAGGATCATATAATTGAGGGAATTCAAACTGTCCCAACAGGAGTTTGGGCACTTGGAGAAGTTCAAGCGAAAGGATGTGGATACATTTTTGCTGGATAAAAAATATATTTACATTTAAAGAAGAAAAAGACCCTTTCATAAAGTTGGAGGATTTTTATTTCAGATAAATAAGATGAACATCTTTTTTCAATTATAGCATTTTAGAGAGATTTAAATCAATTTTTCATAAATTGTGTGATAAATCGAAAAAAAATGAAAAAAATAATTTTATTGATGGGTGTCTTTGTGATAATAATTTCTTGTAATCAGGCTGTTGATAAGCCCCTACCTGCATACAGCGAGGATTATCAAAAAAATCTAGCAACAGCTCAAAAGTTCTTTGAACTTTTCCTAAGTGAAGATATTGAAGCTCAAAAACCCTTAATTTGTCCGGGAGTTACACATTATCCACCTTTCTATGGTTCTGAACCAGGGAAGTATGACGCTTTTATGGCCGCAGGCAAAGCTTGGATGGATAATTTTGATGATATTACCTATAATGCTGAAGTTTGGCTTCCAGGGACAGACTCTCTAGGGGTTTCTAATGGAAGTGTTAGAACCTATGGTGTTTGGACGGCAAAAAACTCAATGAATGGTAACATTATTACAAATAAAGCGTATCACAGTTTTGAGTTTAACGGAAAAGGTCAAATTCATGAGTTGAGAGATTATTTTGATGCATCAGGTTTAATGGCTGCGGCTATGAATGCTTCTGAAGAATAAATTCTAGCAATTAAATTTAGGACTTAATGGGCCCCTAATAGTTGATTCTATCCTAGGAAAGAGTTCTTGTACCATATAAGGTTATCATTTATAAATAATATTACTTTATTATGACAAATATTTTAGATACAATTGGAAATACCCCAATTGTGAAACTTCAGAAAATAGATGAAAGAGGTTGTGGTGAAATTTATGTAAAGCTAGAGGCTTATAATCCTACTGGTTCAAAAAAAGATCGAATGGCATTAGCAATGATTGAGGAAGCTGAGAAAAGAGGTTCTTTGAAAAAAGGAATGTCTGTTGTAGAATACTCTGGAGGTAGTACAGGAGCAGGTTTAGCATTTATCTGTTCTTTAAAAGGATATAAATTAAGGTTAATTACAGCGGATGTTTTTGGAAAAGAAAAAATTGGACTAATGAAATCTCTTGGCGCTGATGTGGAAATCATAAAAAGTGAAGACGGAAAGATTACCAAAGAATTAATAAATAAAATGATAAATAGAGCTCAAGAAATTTCAAAGGAGCCTAATACTTTTTTTACTAATCAACTTAAAAATAAAGATGTAATAAAAGGATTTATTCCTTTAGGATATGAAATTTTAGATCAGCTTGATGGAAATATTGATGCTGTTTGTGATACGGTTGGAACTGCAGGGACAATAATGGGAATAGCAACAGCATTTAAAAATGCTGGTTGTAATTCTAAAGTTATTGCGGTAGAGCCTTCCAGTTCACCAATATTGTCGAAAGGAATTAAAGGCTCCCATAATGTAGAAGGTGTTGGACTTGGCTTTATTCCTGAAATATATGACTCGAAACTTATTGATGATGTTATTACTGTAGAGGAGTCACATGCAAGAAAAATCTCTAGGGATGCTGCGTTGAAAGAAGGTATTTTTTGTGGTACTTCAAGTGGTATGAATATTGCGGCAGCTATAAGAATATCAAAAAAGCTAGGGCCAAAGTCTCGTGTAGTTGCTGTTGCATGTGATACTGGACTTAAGTATCTTTCAGAAGGTCTTTTTGATAATTAAGAAAGATTAAATAAAATGAGTTAAGCTATTAAACTATTTAATAATCTATCAATNAATTACTAAATTTATCATATTAAGCTCTTCGTGAGTTTAAAAACCATTCACATCCTATCATTTGAATGTATGGGTATGATAAAAAATATCTTTTTCTAATTTTATTCATTGAACTGTAATAGAATACAAAAATGGTAGAGATTATTTAAAACATAATAATGTTGTCTATACAACTATATCTTTTTTAAGTTTTGTTTAATCTTTTTCTGGAATAGTTCATTCTGTGTTTAATTGAATTTAAGTGATTTTGTACCCCCCCCAAGAATCGAACTTGGATCTAAAGTTTAGGAAACTTTTGTTCTATCCGTTGAACTAGGAGGGCAACTATAATTAATTCTTATAGCTGTAAAATTGTTTAATATGATTAAAAGTTAGTAATCATAGATAAAATTGATGGAGGATTACATGTAGGTGCTTTTAGCTCCACTTAACTTATTTCGT
Organism: Flavobacteriaceae bacterium TMED179; assembly: GCA_002169865.1. GTDB lineage: Bacteria > Bacteroidota > Bacteroidia > Flavobacteriales > Flavobacteriaceae > MS024-2A. Next base: position 22,902 of record NHIC01000009.1, read on the forward strand.
TAAGGTATTTCAAATTTTACATGTGTTAGCACCAAAAAATCGATAAATAACACACATGCCTGAAAATGCGTTAAATAATAAAATTCCTCCAACCATAGCTTGAACAATTGCAAATAGATTATTTTGGTACATAANTGGTGCTGGTAATAAAAAAAGAGACACTATAAACCTTACTACTCTTTCAGAAGTGTTTTGATTTGTAATAAATAATTTCATTAAATATAATTTTGGTTTTAACAAATGTACAAATAAGCTTTTAAAATTTTTCAATGTTTAAATTTTGAAAACTTATATTTCATTGTATCCAATACACATAATTCTCTCTCCCAAATTTATTGGTGGGTTTCCTTTCATATATAATATTATTCCTGTCTTTGGTGAAATTATTTGATTGATAGTTTTACCGAATTCATCATTAACATATCCTAAAATATCTCCACTTGAAACTTTATCCCCAGCTTTTAATTTAGTGAAGAAAATACCTTTAGCTTCAGAATCAATATATATCTGATTATTTAATTTTTTAATTTCGGGAAGCCCTAAAGAATCTTTATAATTATACATTTTGAGTTTTTGAAAGATCCTGTAAAAACCTCTTTTAATTCGTTTTACAGCATCATCCTGAACATATCCTAACTTGCCACTTTCAAAACTCAAAGCAATTTTTCCATCTTGGCATGCTTGTTTAAATGCATATTTTGCTGATTCATTTTCTTTAATAGTATATGGATATGAAACGACGTATTCAAACCCACTATATTCAGAAAGTTCTTTTGTAATTGCTGTTTTATCGGGATATTTTTTATTATCATAATAACAAACAAATGGTAAAAGGTCCTCATTAGCATCACCACTATGTATATCAAGAAAAACATCACTTACAGGAATGATTTCTGTAGTTATAAAATTTGCATTTTGTTCAGAAACAGTTCCATGTTTTTCCCCAGGAAAAATCCTATTAATATTTTTTTTGTTCAGAGGATTTATGTAAGGTGTTTTGTTGTAAAAAGATCCAATATTTGTAATTGGTAATAAAATCATTGTACCAACTAATTCTTTAGGTTTTAATTCTTTTATAAGATCTTGTATTGCAATAATGGGTGCATATTCAGCACCATGGACGCCCGCAAGTATTGTAAAAACCCCACCTTTTTCTTTACCCTTTATGATTAATACAGGAAGATAAGTTTTGTTACCAAGACTGTCAGCGAATTCAAGTTTAAATTTATGTGTTAGTGGTCGCCTAGAGTCTTTAAATATGCTATCAAATTTACTTTGAGAAAATGATAAAGAGCTTAATGTAAAGAAAGTAAATATATAGTAAGCATTAAGTTTATTTAATATAACCACTAATGAAATTTTTAATAAGTTAATATTTCACAATGGATTTTTTAGCATTTAGAAGATCTTCTTATATTGACAATTATTAATCATAAATGAATTAAAATGAATGAATTTGAAATTTCTCAATTAGCTCAATTAAACTTTATAAATAATGCAATCTATCTTTTATGTGTGATTGTAATGACAATTTTAGCTTTTTATCTTATCAGAAGATCAAGAGAACTAAACGCCCCAACCTATGGGAAAGCAGTATTAACAATTTTTTGTACTTGTATAATCTTTTTTGGCCTTCAAGTATCTTCATTTTTGGTTCAAGCCCAAAAAAATATGTCATATCAGTTCTCTGAACTAAAGCAGAGTGGAACTGAAATCTCTTCTACTGCTGAAGCAATAATTTCTCAGTTTGGTCATTCTTTTGAAATGGGACCAGCTCCTTTTAATCCCGATTTACCATCAATTATAATTTGGGCAACAATAGGTTTTATGTTTATTGGTGGTATATGGTTTAAATACCCAGATCAAAAATAATTAATAGATAGCACAGCGTGTTAAGAGATTTTTTATTGAAAAATAATATCTACAATTTATATTATCTAAATCAATAAGTTAAGACTATCATTTATTTTCCCCTTCCAGTTTTACGGAAAGCCGTGGGTCTTTTAGAAGTATTAGGAACTGTAACATTTTTATTTTTATGCGGTTTAAGTCTTATTTCTTTTTTATTACCAAAAAATCTGCTACTCATAGAGTGTCTTTAAAATAATATAAAGTTAAAAAACCCTCTTTAAAAATTGAAGAGGGTTAATCAAACCAACTAAAAAACCAAATAAAAAATTTCACTATGATACTATTAAACTGACCATTATTATCATAATGGTTCTATAATTTTATTATAAAAATTTGTTAAAAATACATTGATAATATAAGAATTGTTATAATCAAAATTATGTTTAATTATATTTAAAGATGAGAACTCATTTAATATTATTTTTAATTCCCTATTATCTTTTATCACAAAATTATTCTCCCCCAACATATGTTATTGTTCATGGAGCATGGGGAGGTGGTTGGGCTTTTAAAGAAGTAGACCATCTAATGACTGAAAGAAAAGCTAAAGTATATAGGCCTACCTTAAGTGGATTAGGAGAAAAAGCTCATCTATTATCTGAAAATATTAACTTGAAAACTCATATAAACGATATTATAAATGTTATTCTTTATGAAGAATTAGATGAAATTATTTTAGTTGGGCATAGCTATGGAGGGATGGTTATTACAGGTGTTTCTGATTCTATACCTAAAAAGATAAAAAAAATGATCTATTTGGACGCTTTTGTTCCAATGGATAATGAAAGTGTTTTTTCTATTTCTTTAATCTCACCTCCTTCCGATAAAGATAAAGCTAAAGGTGCATTAATTCCAAGCTGGGTGGATAAAAATAGTATGCCCCCAAAGGATGTCCCCCATCCTCTGAAGACATTTTCAAATGAAATAAGTCTTAATAATAAAGACAGAGAAAAAATACCAACAACATACATACTCACAGTAAAAAAAGGAGCCTCGCCAGATCAAGATGACTTTGCCTTTCATTCAAAAAGGGCAAGTGANAAAGGTTGGGAGGTTAAATATTTTGAATCAGATCATAATCCTCAATGGTCAGAACCAAAAAAATTAACCGAATTACTCATACTTATTGGTCAGGATTGAATTTTGAATTTTTGAAAATCTACTCAAAATATGTAGTAAAATAGAAATTATACATCAATAAAAAATATATATGTTGTAATTAGTTTATTAATTAAAATATATTTATATTTGTATATACAATTGTTGTATCTACANATGTGTGTTTGATTAATGAAGTCGCAGATAGATACATTTATTGGTTTATGGTTAATTTTAGCCTTTGGGAATAANTCCCAAAGGCTTTTTTATTTAATTTAAAATAATCATAAAAATCTTTAATTTTATTTAATTAATTTTTTTTAAAATCAAATTTCAATGAGGTTCAAAACAATAATTGGCTTATTCTTCTTAGCTTCGGTTTCATGTAGCCCAAAAATTGATTTAAAAAATTATCTTCAAGGTGGCGTATGGTGTGGATACTCCGAATTATCAGGAGGAGAACTCTGTATAGAATTTTTAGAAGCTAATGCTTATTTAAAGGTAAAAAATGAACTTTTTTTTAATCCATTACCTTATGTAATAACTAAAATTGATAAAAAAAGACAAATCATTACATGGGAATTTGTTGGTGAGGGAACCTTAAATGAGTTTTTCATTATTAGTCAAGATACTGTCAACTTTAAACAAAAAGGAGCAAAAGATTTTGCTAAATTCACAAGAAGAAATAATTATTAAAGATTACTGTTTTAATATAAAAAGATTATAATGAAATTTCTTTACAATCTTTTTTCCATTTTTTTTTTACTTTTTTTATCTTCTGCATGTTTTTATATTCAAGCTCAAGGAAGCGAAATACTTATACTGCAGTATAATAAAGGGCCTGCTTTAGATAACGAATATTCTAGATGGTCTATATCTTCAGAAATTAATTTGAATCGCATAAATACAGATATACAAAATACTAGCCCGAAACTCACATTAGGTATGGGCGTTCAAATAGAATTAAGAGCATCTAAAACATTTGGCTTTATTAGTGGTATAAATTTAAGCCCTGTAAAATATTCTTACCAAAGAAACGATTCATTAGGACAAGATCGATTGACATATTATAGTTTTCCAATTGGAATCCTATTACAACCAACTAAAAAAATAAGTTTAGAATTAGGAGCGCTTTATAATATATTTAGGAATGGTACATATAGTAGATCCTTGGGCACCTATGAAAATATAAAAACTTATCCAAAAAATATTTTTAGAAATAGCTTTGGTGGGTTTTTTCAAATCAATTATAAATTTTATAAGAAGGTTAAAATTTTTACGAATTTTAGATGGGTGAGAAGGAGTAGCCCTCCTATTCAAATGCAAACTAATAATTTGTCGGGCTTTCAATTAGGTTTAAATTATAGACTTTGGAGTTCAAAAAGTAAAAAATGGAAGCTTAAATAATTGCTATATATGATTATTTAATAAACTAGTAAATTATGTTTTGACGCTTACTTTATTTTAAATATTTAAAATATGTGAGTTAAAGAAATTTTTAAAAAATGATGCCGCCTGTATTTTTGTGTTTTAATAAAGCGAGACGAATTATTAAACATTAAATGTGCCTTCCATGGTAATCTGAAATAAATAAGTCCACCTTGATAATTATTTCGTGTTTTTTCGGCAACTAAGTTGAAGGGACTTGTTTGGCGAAATAAACTTCCTGACAATGAATAATCATGTAAATTATATTCTAGTTCCATGCCTAAAAAAAAGGAAATTCCATTTTTTATATCTTCAAAACGATTTCCAAAAAAGATAATCCCTGGAATTGAACCGAATTGAATACCTGATCTTGATTTTATTGATGTTCGAAAACTTCCTGCTTGAATTTCACTTTTATTGACCAACTTAATTTTATTATGGATTGATTTACCCCAAAAGAACGATACATTAGCGTTTAATTGAAAAGCTTCTGGGATTGAAAATGCCCAGGTTAATTCTTTTGCATTAATGATATATTTATGATAAGTATTTTGAAAAAATTTAGCTAATGAAGCCTCAGCTCCTGTTTTGCCAAATTGAATACCCCAACCATAACCTAAATCTGGAGTTCTAAATAATTCCTTTTTAAAGCCTAAAAATAACCATCCGTTATATGGATAATCCATATTCGATATATTTTCTGTATAGTGTAAAGCCGGTGTATTAATTTCTTGGCCTATAACCCAATGCTTTGATACGTAGTTAAATTTAAAAATAGAATCAGAAGGTTTTTTTAATAGTTTTCCAAATTCAATGAATATCCCACTACTGTAATATCTATCACTTCCAAAATATAAATCATTATCAACATTAACGCCAACATATTTTTGAGCTTTAAGCCCAATACCTAAAAAAATAATTATAATCAGAAAATTAGTGCGAAATGTCAAAAGTGTTCATAATCTTTGATTCTCTATAAAAATACCAAGACTTGATTTAGAAGTTTGTTTTTTTATGGAAAATTCTATAATTATTTAGAATGGGTTCCAAAACTATGGATCTATATAAAAAGTTTTAGAAAGTTATTAGTTTGCTTACTTTTATACCTCAATGGAAATTTACGTTAAAAATTTTAGAGAAGGTGCATTAGGTATACTTGAATTTGGAAATCCTTATGGAAATTCCTTAAATCAAAAAAGTATAACAGAACTAAATGAACAATTACTTGACTTAAATGCTGATAAAAAAGTAAAAGTAATTATACTTCAAAGTGCAGGAGAAAATGCATTTTGTGGTGGTGCATCTTTTACAGAAATGAAGAAATTTAAGACACTGGGACAGGCAACAAAATTCTTTATGGGGTTATCAAATCTAATTAATACTTTAAGAACGTTGTCTAAATTTGTTGTAGCTCGAATACAAGGAAGAGTTGTTGGAGGAGGTGTTGGACTAGTTGCAGCATGTGATTATGCGATTGCGCATAAGGATGCTTCTATAAAACTATCTGAACTATCAATAGGTATAGGGCCTTACGTTATTGAACCAGTAGTATCAAGAAGAATTGGCTTTTCCGCTTTCACACAACTATCAATAAATGCAGAAAATTGGAAAAACTCCAAGTGGGCACTAGATAAAGGGCTATATGCTGATGTTGTTGAAAACGAAGACGAATTGGATAAAAAATTAGATGAGATCACAAAAAGAATATCAAAATATTCACCAACTGCAGTTAGAAAATTAAAAAAACTACATTGGAAGAATACTGATCATTGGGAAAGTCTACTCTCAAAAAATGCTGAAATAACTGCAAAATTAATTCTAGGACAAGATTCTCAAGAAATTCTAAAAACATTAAATAGCAAATGAGTAAATTAGTTAGAATAACAAAAGAATTTAAATTTGAGACAGGACATGCTCTTTTTGGTCATGACGGTTTGTGTAAAAACATTCATGGGCATAGTTATAAGCTGTCAGTTAGTCTAATTGGAACGCCTATTTCAGAGCCAAATAATGTTAAATTTGGAATGGTAATTGACTTTAGTGATCTCAAAAAAATTATAAATGAAATTATTGTAAAACCTTTTGACCATGCCACTGTATTAAATGTTAAATCTCCTCATAAAGAATTAGCAGATTACATGGAAAAAATAGGGCAAAAGGTAAAAAGAGTTAATTATCAACCAACAAGTGAAATGATGATAATTGATTTTGCAAATAAAATTAAAGAAATTCTCCCCAGCCACCTTAGCTTGCACCATCTAATTTTGAGAGAAACTGAAACATGTTATGCAGAGTGGTATGCTTCTGATCAAAACACTTAAAACCCAAGAGCTTCTAAGTCAACTTTTGGCTTTAATTTTTCTTTGATATTTAAATCTATTGATTCTTCGCAATCTAATGGAATACTTAGATTTTCTGGGCTAATAAAATCCTCTTGGGATATTCCAAATTCTGGATTTTCATATAACGATCTCATATAATTTCCCCAAATTGGTAGCGCCATAGTTGCCCCCTGTCCATAGGCGATAGTTTCAAAATGAATGGCTCGATCTTCACCGCCTACCCATACTCCAGTTGCTAAGTTTGGAACTATCCCCATAAACCAACCATCACTTTGGTTTTGGGTAGTTCCTGTTTTACCTGCGATCTGGTTTTCAAATATATATGGATAGCCAGTTACAACATTTTCGTAAATATAATTCGTCTTTTCAAGACCAGCATGACGTAACCTCGCACCTGACCCAGCAGTAGTTACTCCTTGCATTAGGTTTAACGTAACATATGCCGCCTCCTCACTTAGAACATCTTGAGTTTCTGGAATTACCTCATATAATGCCCTTCCATTCTTGTCTTCAATTCGAGTAACCATGATTGGCTTTACATAGATTCCTTGATTTGCGAATGTACTATATGCACCAACCATCTCAAATAGACTAATATCAGGTGTTCCTAATGCAATAGATGGAACTGCAGGAAGATAAGAAGTGACACCCATTTTTCTTGCCAAATTAATAACTGGCTGAGGGCCTACTAAATCCATTAATCTTGCGCTTACAGTATTCACGGAGTTTGCTAAAGCATTTTTAAGGGTCCTTGTTTTTCCATATTTATTTCCAGAATTTTTTGGACACCAAGCATCTATGTTTCCATGTTTCATTGGATCAATACAATAAAGAGCGTCAGGTAAAGAATCACATGGTGATAGTTTTAATTGATCAATTGCTGTCGCATATAAAAAGGGCTTAAATGTTGATCCTATTTGCCGCCGCCCTTGTTTAACTTGGTCATATTGAAAGTGTTTATAATTATACCCTCCAACCCAAGCTTTGACATGCCCTGTCTGAGGTTCCATTGACATAACCGAAGCTCGAAGAAAGTGTTTGTAATATCGTATAGAATCCATTGGGGTCATTATAGTATCAATTTCTCCTCTCCAGCTAAAAACTTTCATAGGAACTTCTTTTTTAAATGATGCTAGAATCTCATCACTTTCAAAACCAGCAAGTTTCATTTTTCGCCAGCGTTCTGTTCTATAAGCAGTTCTCTCAAATAATGTATCTATTTCACCTTCACGGAGATCCAAAAAAGGAGCTGTAGGATTTAATTCATCTGTGTTCTGTTTAAAAAATTCTTTTTGTAAGTTTTTCATGTGCGTACTTACTGCTTCTTCGGCAATTTTTTGCATTCGAGAGTCGATAGTGGTGTAGATCCGTAAACCATCGCGGTAAAGATTATGTTCAGATCCATCAGGTTTTTTATTAGAGTTTATCCAGCCATCCATAAACTCTTTCAAATATGCTCTGAANTAAGTAGCTAACCCTTCACGATGAGACTCTGGAGAAAAAGTAATAATTAAGGGNAGNTGNTCTAAAGAATCTTTTTGCTTCTCAGAAATTAACTNATTNCGNAANAANTGNTTAAAAACAATATTTCNTCTAGNTTTTACTCTTTCAGGGCGTCGNATTGGATTATAAAGAGANGAGTTTTTTAACATCCCGACCAGAGTTGCAGATTCNTGAATGTTAAGTTCTTTTGGTGTTTTATTNAAAAATATTTTTGCCGCAGAGCGAATTCCGTCNGCCTGATAACCAAAATCATACTTNTTAAGATACATAGANAAAATTTCTTTTTTTGTGTAACGCTGTTCTANCTGAACTGCTATGACCCACTCTTGGGCTTTTTGAAGAATNGTTTTGATTTTATTTCGTGACCTTACTCCAACAAAAATTTGGCGAGCNAANTGCTGGGTNATCGTACTAGCTCCCCCNCTTTTNCCNAAAAAAACAAAAGCACGGAGTGTTCCCTTCCAATCAATCCCTGAGTGCTCATAAAATCGCTCATCTTCGGTAGCAATGAGTGCTTCGACCATATTCTTCGGAATTTCGTCAAATTCAATAGGGGTTCTATTATCATCAAAATAGTATTTCCCCAAAATATTACTATCAGAAGAGATGATTTGAGTAGCTAGATTAGTTTTAGGGTTTTCAAGTTGCTGCAAATCTGGCATAGTACCATAGAGGCCTAAGGCGGCTCCCAAGAATAAAAAAGATATAGCTGAAAGACCAATTAAAAATATTCCCCATAGTAATAGGATATATTTTTTAAAAGACACTTTTTGTTTTTTATTAATTTTTTTTATCATTATTGATCAATCTTCTATACTAATACCAACAGAGACTATACCTTTAAGACTTGGAACTCCATCTGCTTTTCCATTATTGCGTACAGCTTGACTAATAGATATTGAAATAGGTCGTATTTTAGGAAAAACCATTTTTTCTTTCCACCAAAGTTTACTCTCTTTTACTTGAGTAAAGCCTTTACCAATCCATGAACCATCTGGGTTTGCCATTGCATATTCCAATGTGTCTTGAGTAATTAATTCTTCCCCTGCAATTATACTCGCAATTAGAAAAATATTGGAATAAGGATAAGTGTTGTCGTTTCTTAATCGAATAAATAAATTTTTTAATCCACCATCTATTGCTTTCTCTGGTATATCAAAAATGACAGGTTCATCAGACAGCCCTTTGTTAGATAATGATTTATATTTTGTAAATCCATTATCTGAGTTACAACTAAAAAGGCCTATTAGTATAAGATAAATTAAAGCTATATTTTTTAANGCTNTTTTCAAGTTTTTTNATTTTATTTTACTCACTAGGGANTTAACCNTTGTCTTTAGTGAATTTTCAATCTTTTAAAATAAAAGGGATTCAAAAAAACAGTCCCCTGTTGTTAATTCTTAAATTATTGTTTAAATTTAAGAGCCTTTGATCGCCCTTTTTTAAATNTCTTGTTACTATTGTGGGTTCCTTTTCTATAAGCTTTTTGTTTNTCAAATGGCAAATTAGTAATTTCTTTACATGCATCCGAGCAACACTGATTCATTTTTTCTTTACAAGAGTCACATTGTATAAACAATAAGTGACATGCTTCATTAACACAATTCGTGTGTAAGTCACATGGAGCCCCACACTGATGACATTTACCAATAATTTTTTCTGATATTCTTTCGCCTCTCCTATGATCAAAGACAAAATTTTTACCTATAAATTTATTTTGTAATTCCTCATTTTTTACCTGACGAGCATACTCTATAATCCCTCCTTCTAATTGGTATACATTCTTAAAGCCTTTATATTTAAAATAAGCTGATGCTTTTTCACATCGAATCCCACCTGTACAATACATTAATAAGTTTTTGTCTTCTTTAAACTCTGACAAACTTTCTTCTATAATTGGTAAAGACTCTCGAAAAGTATCAACATCAGGAGTTATAGCATTTTGAAAATGTCCTATCTCACTTTCATAATGATTACGCATGTCGATACAAATAGTATTTTTGTCATCTATTAATTGATTAAATTTTTTAGCATCAACATGAACCCCCTTTTTAGTTACGTCAAATTTATTGTCTTCTAATCCATCAGCGACAATCTTATCTTTGACTTTAATGGTTAGTTTTAAAAAGGATTTAAGATTTTGTTCAATAGCAATATTTAACCTAATATCTTTTAAAAAAGATATACTGTCTAAATGAAACTTAAATTTTTCAAAGTTTATAGCTGGTAAAGAGAGTTGAGCGTTAATCCCCTCATGAGCTANATAAATTCTCCCTAGGACTTCAAAATTATCCCATGATAAAAATAAATGATCTCTGAAAAGTTTTGGATTGCCAATATGCGCATACTTATAGAAAGATAAGGTCAAGCGTTCATGCCCTCTCTCCTCAAGAATAATAGCTCTTTGCTGCGAACTCAATTTGTTATACAGTTGCATGCTATAAACATNAAAGTGATGNGACAAATATAATTAAATTAATGTTTTGAGCTAGACGCTAAATCATAGAACTAATGAGTCTAAATTTATTACGTTCTTTTTTTCGTTTTATATATTTCAAAGGAAAAATGAAATGAAAAGATAATTTATTCCAAAAAAGATGATTTCTTTCCTACAAGTATTAATTCCTTTTGGCGCCCATTAACATAACGAAATCCATTGGGGCCAAAATAACCTGCCTCTTCAAGCATTACCCGAATGTCTTTCTGCCATTTTTCAATGTAAACTCTAGCGTTTAATTCTATAGCATATACAGTATCTTCATAGAGGGGATGATCTCCCGATCCAGGAACCCCTTCTTGGGCATCCCACATGCCAAAAGTAGTCCCTGCAGAGTGACCATAAAGCCCAAGGGGATGAGTATAAATTTGCGGTCTTAAGCCTTTAGATTTACTTTCTTTTATGGTCTTTATTAAGGTTTGATTTCCAGTTCTACCCTTTTTAAAGTTTCTTGTTAAAGCATCTTGTACAGCATTGCCTTGCTTAAGAGCTTCTTTTAAAAAAGATGGTGCGTCTTTTTCTTCAGGATTTAAAACGTATGCCAACTCTTGACAATCAGTATTAAGTGTTAAGTATGTAATCCCAAAATCACAATGAACAAGGTCNCCAGGCATGATNATATCAAATTTTGATTTTCCATCAAAGCCATATAGATCACTATTGTCTGAGCGTTGTATATCAACTGTGGGATGAAACCAGGTTTTGAGGCCTAGTTTCAAGACTTTTTCGCGCATCCACCAGACTACATCTTCAGTTGAAGTTACTCCAGGAGTAATTACTTTTGTCGAAAAAGCTTCTTTAATAATATTGTGAGTAATTTCTACTAGTTGACTAAAAATTTTCATTTCTAGAGTTGTACGAGTTTCAATCCAGCGTACAGCTAAAGTCTCAGCTGATACAATTCTCTTTTGGTATTTAGTAGGAAGCACTTTTATTAACCCATCATAATCTGTTTTTGCTAAACCATCAGCAATACCGATATAATCAGATATATTAATACCAATTTTTTTTGGATTTTGAGTGACTATGAAATCTGAAAGGGCTTTCCACTGATCAGGTTGCTTTTCTTTATCCCAAATCGAAAGAATATTTTTGCCAAAATTATATCGCGTAATTGCAACAGGGTGTAATNCACTTTTCTTTTTTGAGAAAACTAAAATAGTTCTTCTTCTAGCATTAAGCCAAGTTGGGGGTAAAAGAGTTTTTACCACAGGATCCTCGTTATATTCTCGAGTAATCATTAACCACATATCAATACCCTGCTCTTCCATTAATTTAGGTAAGAGATTCTCAATTCGATCTTTTTGAATCTGATCAATTAAAATAGCTCGCTCACGAAGAGGTAATATGTCTTGTGAAAAAATAGGTGTAACCAACAAGTATAAAGAAATGATGAGTTTTTTCATAAAATTATAATTCGTTAAACCTACAAAAAATTGTTAATAATGCGATTAAAACAAGCTTGGAAGGGCTTATAAGAAAATGTATTTTAGCTAAAAAGTGAGTTATGTCAGATCAAAATAATGCAAAATTAAAAGCCCTTAAATTAACGCTAGATAAACTTGATAAAACCTATGGAAAAGGAGCTGTCATGAAATTAGGTGATGAAGTAGCTGAAGAGGTTGAATCTATATCTTCTGGATCAATTGGACTTGATATTGCGCTTGGTGTTGGAGGGTATCCTCGTGGAAGAGTTATTGAAATATATGGTCCTGAGTCATCGGGTAAAACAACACTTACACTTCACGCCATCGCTGAATGTCAAAAAACAGGTGGCATTGCTGCTTTTATTGATGCTGAGCACGCGTTTGATCGTTTTTATGCAGAAAAGCTTGGTGTTAATCTTGGAGAACTAATAATTTCTCAGCCTGATAATGGGGAACAAGCCCTAGAAATTGCAGACAATCTTATACGTTCTGGAGCAATAGACATTATTGTGATAGATTCTGTTGCTGCTTTAACGCCAAAAAGTGAAATTGAAGGAGAAATGGGGGACTCTAAAATGGGTCTTCATGCAAGATTGATGTCTCAAGCTTTAAGAAAACTTACTGCGTCGATAAGTAAGACTAATTGTGCGGTATTTTTCATAAATCAACTCAGGGAAAAAATTGGCGTTATGTTTGGAAATCCAGAAACAACAACGGGTGGGAATGCATTAAAGTTCTACGCTTCTGTACGTTTNGATATTCGTCGCTCTACTCAAATTAAAAGTCCAGAAGCAGAGATAATGGGCAATAAAACTCGTGTTAAAGTTGTCAAAAATAAAGTTGCTCCTCCATTTAGAACCACAGAATTTGATATTATGTATGGTGAGGGTATTTCAAAGGTTGGAGAAATTATAGACCTTGGTGTAAATTATGAAATTATCAAGAAAAGTGGATCTTGGTTTAGTTACGGGGATACTAAAATTGGTCAGGGAAGGGATGCTGTTAAGAGTCTATTACAAGACAACCCTGACTTAATGGAAGAATTAGAGCTAAAAATAATGAATACCCTTAAGGAAGTCAATTCTTAATTAGTGTTTAATACTTTCCCAAAGTCTAATAGCTTTTATAGCTACTTGCTTGGGATCATTCATCAACTCATTTTTGATTTGATTATGTATCCTTAAAGTTAAAGGGATAATATTTTTTTCACTCATTCCTTTAGTTTTAACAAGATTTAATCCTTTCACTCTTAAAATCCCAAAATAACCATAGTCAGTATGCCACGGAAATTTTCTTTTACAGTCATAAAAAACGATTGGAAAAACAGGAAGTTGATGTTCAATTGCTAATTTAAAAGCACCCTTTTTAAAAGAATTTAATAATACTTTTTCTTCTAAATAGTCTTTCTCTGGAAAAATACATATACTGTAACCTTTTAATATGACTTTCCTTGCACTTTCATAAACTTGTTTTCTACTTTTTAAGGAACTACGGTCAACTGTAATAGCAGCTCGCTTATATAAGTATCCAAAAAAAGGAATTTTGATTAATTCTTTTTTCCCTACAAATACAAATGGAGTTTTTCTCATACGGAACATTAACATAATATCAATATAACTAGTATGATTAGCCACTAGCACCATACTTTTACTCTCTTCAGGGAAAGAGTTGAGTCTTTTGATCCAAAATCCCATTCCAAAAAGGACAAATGGAGCCCATATATTTCTTGCAATCCAATACAAATTTTTATAGCCGTTAGGTATTGTTAAAAATAATGCGAGAGGAATAAAAAGAACTAATACAGGGATAGTACTAAGAATATAAAACCAGATCCTCCATAAAACCAAAAATGTTTTTTTCATCTATCAAAGATATTATTTAAAGATATTAAGTATTAATCTTTGGTAAAGTAATAAGGTTCTTTACAAGGGCTTTGCTTAATAGAATAGCATAATCTAAAATATCCTTATATCCAAGATTTATTTAACGCTTTAATACAAAAAAATCTATGCAACAGAGTTGCGACCCTATAAGAGGAACCGTACATTTGTTAAAAATTTTAAGATGGCAAGGATTTTAACAGGNGTACAATCNACAGGAACTCCACATTTNGGNAATTTATTNGGTGCNGTAATTCCAGCCATCAAAATGGCAAAAGAAACGAANGATGACTCTTTTTTGTTTATTGCTGATTTACATTCTCTAACCCAGATTAAAAATNAAGAANTACTNCGCCANAATACCTTTTCTACTGCTGCNACNTGGATGGCTTGNGGTTTAGACACCCAAAAAACTCATTTNTATCGTCAAAGTGATNTAAGTGAAGTAACCGAACTCACATGGTATTTAAATTGTTTNTTTCCATATCAAAGGTTAACTCTNGCTCATTCTTTCAAAGACAAATCNGAAAANCTAACNGACGTAAACNCTGGTTTNTTCACATATCCAATGCTNATGGCCGCTGATATTNTNCTTTACGATGCAGAAATAGTTCCTGTTGGAAAAGACCAACTTCAACATTTAGAGATTACACGTGATGTTGCCTCTCGTTTTAATCACCAAATGGGAGAAACATTTATTGTCCCAAAAGCAAAAATACAAGATGATACTCATCATATTCCAGGGACTGATGGACAAAAGATGAGTAAGTCAAAAAACAATACAATAAATATTTTCTTGCCTGAAAAACAACTTAGAAAAGAAATTATGGGAATTAAAACCGATAGTATTTCCTTAGATGCTCCTAAAGACCCCAAAAAATGTAATGTATTCCGTCTTTTTTCATTATTAGCCCCTAAATCTTCTACAGAACAATTAAGGTCAAAATATGAAAGTGGGGGAATGGGATATGGATATGCAAAGCAACAGCTTTTTGAATGTATTCTAGACCATTTTACTAGTGAAAGAGAGCTTTATGACCACTTTCATAAGGACCCTGAAGAGGTTTATGTTGCTCTAACCAAAGGAGCTGAAAAGGCTAGTAATATTGCTAGTAAAGTTTTACTTCGAGTTCGTGATAAACTCGGTTTTTAATGTAAGCTGAGATTCTTAGCGTTCCTTTATAGTAGTTAAGACATTGTCTAAATTATTTTCTTATTTTTGATATTATGTTACTGACTAAATATATCAAAGAATTACTTTACCAGTATGAATGTGTTACTATCCCTCAGTTTGGTGCCTTTTTAACGCGCTCTTTTGGGATTAGAGTAGATAATGACGGTTTATTTTACCCTTCAAGAAAAGAGGTGACATTTAATCAACTTCTGTTAGCAAATGATGGGGTTTTGGCTCATTATATTTCTCAAAAAGAAAAAATATCTTACGAATCTGCACTTCGAAATATTGAAAANGANGTCANTAGTTGGAAAAAAAGAATACAAACACAAACATTNCGTTTCCCTGGTATAGGNGAAATTCTGCTAAACGCAGAAAAAAAGATTCAATTTACCCCTTCNGGNAAGATNAATTTTGATTTGAAGTCTTTTGGCCTCNANATTTATNAAAGGANNCCGCTNATGAATANTAGNGTTAATGAATCAAAAACTGCAAANANCATGGAAAATACAANTAATGACGATTTTATGTTTACTCCAGAACAAAANGGAAANCAAAAAAAATCTCCATTTTTACGTTATGCTGCTATCGGNATTATAGGNATNGCTTTNTTAGGAACCTCTTACTNCTTTAGTGATCGTTATGTGACTGANCAACGTGTAGCAGAACAAGAGANAGCACAAATTCAAATCGAAAAAAATGTCCAAGAGGCAACGTTTGACCTTGGNAGTATAAATTCAGTTAGTGTNTCTATTTCAAAAAANACTCCTAATGAANTAATTNNAGACCAAANATATTACAGTATAATTGCTGGNTCNTTNCGNTCTTTGAAAAATGCAGANAACAAGGTTGCTGCCCTNAAAGATGAAGGNTATCCAGCNGCCTTNGCTCAAGTAAATCCAAAAGGTCTCCATCGAGTTGCATANGGNAGATANACTTCNAAAAAAGAGGCAATCAATATGTTATATTTCNTAAAATACACATTAGAACAAGAAGCATGGTATTTNGAAGAANGCTAAATCACATCTGATATATCCACTCTTTTGGATTAAGTGCNTTNACATTATTGAAGATTCCAAATTGTAATTGNGTTTTNCCTGTTTNCTTNTTGGTAAATACTTCCCCTATAGATTGTTTNGAATCTANCNTGTCNCCTTTTTTTACGTAAAGTTTCGCCAAATTTGTATANAGGGTAATAAAGTTNCCATGACGGATAAGAATNGAAGGGTTGCTNCCTTTTATNTTAATTACAGACATGACTNCTCCTTCAAAAACAGCNCGTACTTGAGCATAAGGCTCTGTNGCTANAACAACTCCNTTNCTTTGAATNGTGGTTGTTTTTACAACTGGGTGCTTTTGCCTTCCAAANCNTTGAATTATTACTCCTTTTTCCANTGGCCATGGAAGACGNCCTTTATTNGCAATAAAGTTNNTAGCNATTAGCTTTGCTTCGGGAGTTAACTGAAANGTTTTTTTTCCTTTATTNCCNACNGCNCTGTTAGNGGCNGCTATAGCTTCTTCTATCAAACGTTTTATTTCTCTATNAANCCTCCTTTGTTGTTTTTCTTTTTTATCAATTTGCGCNNCTAATGACCTTTCCTTCCTNTCTAANGTTTTNATCAANGACTGTTGTTCTTTTCTGTCTTTTTNNATTTGTTCTTGAGCCAATCGATTCTCTTTAATTAACNANATTTTTGATTCTTTTTCATTNTTCAANATTTCNTTAAGCTCCNTTANTAATTTTGTTTTNTCTGATATTGCTATTCCTTGTTTTTTCCTATATCNAGNATATTGTTTNAGATATTGAACTCGCTTATATGCTTGAAGNAAATTTTCTGAAGAAAANAAAAACATTAAACGATTCTGTAATGATCGACTNGCATANGACTTTTGAATTATNTCGGCATATTCCAATTTTAATTTTTTTAGTTCTTCGTTTTGAGCTNAAATATTTCTTTCATTTANTTTAATNTTTCGTGTAAGAAGATTTGCTTGTTGATTAGNGACTTTGATNAACTCNANATAAACATTAAGCTTAACCTGAAGNTCTTCAGTTGCANTCAGAACATTTTTACGTGTTTTTATATTAGTAAATAGAAGGGTATTAATTTGTTTTATCTCATTTTTNAAACGAAGTCTTTGGGTCTCTAATTGCTTCTGTTGCTTTGAAATTTCCTGAGANCGAATAAGCCCAAATCCTAAAACTAAAAATAGAAGGNAATAAAAACTTTTGNCCATNTAAANCTTTAATTTAGAATAGCCTTGTGGGATTTCAAAAGGAAANNTAAGNTCNTCNNTTAAATAAGTTTTTGTAAACTCAAGCTCTAGGCTTTTAATTTTAGAGCCGTCAAATAAAATCACTTCTATTAAACTTGGAATCGCTTTTCCTTGTAACCTAGTATGTCGTAGATATTTTATTGAAATTGAATAGTTAGTCTGTGGAATGATGATCCGCTGTTCCTTTAATAGAAAACTTACTGGATCAAAAAATAAAGTTGGCTTTAATCCTAAACGTTTTCCCTGGGGTATAAGAATATAATAATCTGGGTTTGATATTTGTTTCCATTTCCCAACACCAGGATCTAAAAAAGGTTTTCCCAAAAATAATTTTTCTATGTCCGAATATCCAAATGCGGTTCCAAAAGGTTTATTGATCAAATCAAAATCTCCAATAAAATAGGTTTTTTGAAATTTTTCATAAAAAGAAACTTGTTCTGGAGTAATCATCAATTTAGCAATGGGAACCAACATATTTGCGCTTAACCAAAGCTTTTTTTTGTTTTCCATACGAAATTGGATGATAACTTGTTGTTCACGTTTACCGTCATCATAAGTAGCTTTGATCCGTGAACGTACTTTATTAAGCTTAGGATAATTGCTTCTTATTTTAGAAACCAAGGCCTCTATATTTACTTTTTTCACAGGAGTCTTTGTAGGTAAAACAACAACAGTTTTACAGCCATTTAATAGCAGTAAATAAGCAAATAAAATTAACCTACTTTTTAAAAAACTGTTTTTCATATTTACCGTAATTCTGAATAATCCCCTAAGCTTACAAAGGTATGGTTTCCTTTGTAATAGACATTATTCCCTATCATAGCGTTTTTGAGGGTTAGATTTTCTAATTTGCTATCATTTTGTATTATACAGTTTTTAAGATGACAGCTCTTGATCTGTGTCCCTCTTCCAATTGATACTCCAGGTCCAACTCTACTATTTTTAATCTTAACATTTTGCCCAATAAAACAAGGTTGTATGATAGTACTATTTTCTAAGATCACTGAAGAATCTTTAAGAGTTTGCCCTTCTTGCATTTTTATTTCTAACATCTGAGAATTTGTTTTTAATGTCACTTCAGGATTTCCACAGTCCATCCATTCTTTAACCTCCACAGCTTTAATAATAGCACCCGATTTAATCATTTCTAGAATCCCTTGATTTATTTGATATTCTTCTCCTGGCAGTAATTCTTTATCAATCACTCTCTTCAATAGTGATTTTAAAACTTCCGCTTTTTTAAAATAATAAATCCCTATTGCTGCTAAGTCAGAGATATAATTTTTTGGCTTTTCTACTAAATTATTAATCTTTTTGTTTTGATCTAAAACTACAACACCATAGTCCTCAGGGTCCTTGACTTTTTTTGCCCAAATGACAGCGTCAGCTTCTGAGTCTAAGGTTAACTCAGCCCTAATTAAGGTGTCTGGATAGGCAACTATTATTTGGCCTTCAAGCAGTTTCTCGGCACACATAACAGCATGGCCTGTACCTAAGGGTTGATCTTGTCTAAAAATATGAGGTTTTGCTCCTAGCCTCTCTGACAATTCTTTTAGATAAGCTACAATTTCTTTTCCAAAAAAAGCTGGATCACCAATAATAAAACCTATATCAGTTATTGGTTTATCAATAACTTTTACGATTTCATAAATTAATTGCTTCACTATTGGGGTTCCAGCAACACTAATCATTGGCTTTGGAGTTATTAAACTATGAGGTCGCAAACGGGACCCTCTTCCAGCCATAGGGATAATTATTTTCATTTTTTATTTTTTTCCTGTGCTGCCAAAACCTCCTTTTCCGCGCTCAGTTGTTGAGAGTGAATCATTTATTTCCCATTGGATTTGTTCGTGTTTTGCTAGTACCAGTTGGGCAATACGCTCCCCTGGATTAATTGTAAAGTCTTCATTAGAAAGATTAATTAATATAACTCCCACCTCTCCACGATAATCTGCATCAACAGTTCCAGGTGCATTTAATACAGAAATTCCATATTTAGCAGCAAGACCACTTCTAGGACGTATTTGGGCTTCATATCCAACAGGTAGAGCGATTTTTAATCCAGTACCAATAATTTTTCTCTCCAAAGGCTTTAATACCAAAGGAATGTCAAGAACAGCTTTTAAATCCACTCCTGCAGCCGACTTAGTAGCATAAGTCGGAAGATGGTAAGGGCTATCGTTTTGTACTGAAACTTTTATCATTATGGTTTGATTTTAAATAATAAATTTACAAAATCAGCCGTCTTTTATTGTATGATAATAAATTTTAATTTTTATGTTTTTTCAACTATTGTTCTTTTTTAGAAAACGGTTTTCTAACTGCTTTTCAACATTAAAAATCAATAGAATAGGCAAAAAAATTAGTAGAATTAGTCCAATTGAAATAGCCCATATAATTTTAACTTTAAAAAGCTCAAGAAAAAACCCAAAAAGATCATATAAGCTGACATAGACTTCTTTTTTTCAGGATAATATTGAACAAAATTCCGAGATTCAAGATCTTTCATCAATCTTTTTGTCCGATATCCATGTAAAAAGTTAATCCGTTTAGATGGAAGTCTTTGGAGTATTAAACTAGCCCCCAAAATATACCACCAGCTAGAATAAGTATAAAATACAAAGATTAAAAAATACGTATAAACCTGCTAGATAGATCTAAATTAGCTAAGATAAAAGGTTAAAAATATAGGGTTTTTAGTCTTGTATGCAGTTGAAATAGCGGACTCCCTCCCAATCCCTTTTAAAAAAGTTATTTTTATCACGAATAAATTCCTCTAAAGGTGTGTTTGCCGGTAGAACTGAAAGCCACATAACAGGATAATCATCAGGAGCTGANNTACATTCAGAAGATTCNCAAGGNTGNCGATATTTNTANCGNGCATGGCCAGCTTCATGATAAAANGTATAAAGTCTTTGNACAATTGAATANTCCTCCCAGAAAGACTTNATAATTTCAAAACTNACNGTTTCNNNGTTACATACATCATANGCCCTNCCTGCATGATCTGAGGTTACCCCNGAAGCAAAATCTGGTTCANTCCCAAAAAANATATTTATTTGTCTTCCNAAGCNTGGATCTGGNTTCCCCGAACGAATNGCGTCNGCNACAAATAANTCCCAATATTCTTCAAGTGAGCTTGTTTCNTTTAAATCAGCATAAAANGGGTCAACAACGACNTCNTGTTTNTCTTCTAAAACAAGAATTTCTTCTTCNNCAACACTCTTTTCACAAGTAGTTAATAATNGAATTNTGAAAAGTAAAATGATTNGTAGNTTNACTTCTTTCTTCATGCTTCTTCNTCATTAATTAGCANCAAATATAATTTTTTTCTTTTTATTCATTTTAATAAATATNTGATTTATAGAANCCGTTATTTAGGAACTANATACAATAAGCTCTTTCTNTTANTAAAAAAATANTGCTTTGGTNANATATGTTTTTTTTTAAGTATTTTTAAANATCTGCTTCATNGCANGCTTTAANCCTTTTNATTNTTATGCGNATNCTAATAATTNCTGATTCCTTTAAAGAAAACCTNACTTCCAGANAAGTTTGTCNTGCGATTCACAAAGGNATTACATCNATACTTCCNNATGCNAANATTAATGAAATTCCTTTCTCAGACGGTGGAGAAGGAAGTCTNAATGTTTTAGCAGATAACTTTAAGGGTGAATTCGTNATTTGTAANACNGANGANGCATTAGGTAAAAAATGCAGNGCAAAATATTTCCTTTTTAAGGATAGNAAANTGGCTTGGATAGANCTTTCACAAGCATCAGGACTNGCTCAAATTCCACCAAGTAAAAGAAATATTTTGAAAGCNTCTACTTATGGCACNGGCTTNCTAATAAAAGACGCTTTAGATAAAGGTTGTGTGGAAATAATTCTTGGTGTTGGTGGCAGTGCNAGTAATGACGGTGGAGCNGGAATATTTGAGGCTCTNGGNGGGAANCTATTNGATAANGNNGGTAAAAANCTAAGTCGAGGTGGAGCTTCTTTGAANANNCTTGAATCTATTNTTCCTTTTTCANTTTCGNAAAAAGTAAAATGGAAAATTGCTTGTGATGTAAAAAATAAATTGCTTGGTAAAAATGGATCATCAGTTNTTTTTGGACCTCAAAANGGAGCTAGTCCAGAAGATGTTAAATTATTAGATAAAAGTCTTAANCGCTTTTCTGNGGTNATTAAAAANCACTTTAATAGATCNATAGATAAACTTGAAGGTGGNGGAGCCGCTGGTGGAGTTGCAGCTGGAATGCATGGTTTTTTTAATGCNTCTTTNCAATCAGGATTTTTTCTTTTAGCAAAAATGACNAATNTAAAAAGTAAAATTGAAAGAGCAGATTTAATTTTTACTGCTGANGGNAAAATTGATAAACAATCNACAAAAGGAAAACTCACAGGAAGTGTAGCTAATNTNGCAAAAAAAANTAATATCCCAGTAATTGGATTNGCAGGNGCAATTGAAGGTCCTTANNCCTTAATGTANAANGCNGGATTTAGTGGTATCTTTNCAATTCAAAATGNNCCNATNNACATAAATCATTCNAANNAAAATGCCNAANNATTATTAACCGATACTACTGAAAGAGTTNTNACCCTTTATATGAAAAACAACAAATGAATTTCNCCTTCAATGANAAGTGANATTTNNAGTNTNATTAGANTGTNTTTTTNAAGATNCTATTTTAATTAGAACTNAAAATTACTTGNATTGAAAAATTAATCATTTANNGCNTCAGCACCCCCAACTATTTCNAGTATTTCATTTGTGATAGCNGCTTGNCGNGCCTTATTGTAAGTTAATTTTAATTGATCCCTAAGTTCAGTTGCATTGTCAGTCGCTTTATGCATTGCTGTCATTCGTGCNCCGTGTTCACTAGCAAAAGAATCTCTAATAGCTTTAAAAAATTGAATTTTNAGGGNTTTNGGTATAAGGTCTTTTACNATTTCNNCTTGGNTTGGCTCAAAAATATNATCTGCACTTGAAATATTATCTTTTTCTGTNTTAGNNATAATTGGTAAGTAAGNTTCTACATTAACTATCTGCGTAGCTGCGTTTTTAAACTTATTNTAAACTAAAATTATNTTGTCATATACTTTTTCTTCNTACTNATCCATANCTAATTGTGCAATTTCNCTTGAATTATTATAGGTAAGATCATCAAAAAGNTNATCATGACTNGAAANTACCTTNNCNGNCTTATATAAACNCTCNGAACCTTTTTTNCCAATNGTTATTANAGAAACTTTTTTATTATTCAAATCTTCAGAAATTAACTGGTGNACCTTNTTGGTGATATTTGNATTAAANGCACCACACAAGCCTCTATTTGANGTTATTGCNANNATTAAAACTGNTTCAATTTTTCTGATATTTGTATATGGATTTTGAGAATCAGTATCCATGGTTNCACTTANNTTTTGAATTAATNCTGCCANNGTATTNGCATAAGGNCGCATAGAGGNAATTGCATCTTGAGCTTTTTTAAGCTTAGCTGCTGAAACCATTTTCATNGCNCTAGTNATTTGCATCGTTGATGATACNGATGNAATTCTGTTACGTATTTCCTTAAGGTTAGCCATNATTTATTCNAATTNNGCAGAAGTTTNTTTTGCTACNGCATTNAGTGTATCTAANCCCTCATCTGAAAGCTTTCCAGATTTGAGNTCTGCCAGNGTTTTTTTGTGCTTTTTACGTAATNTCTCNAAGAAATTCTGNTCGAAAGTTTTCACNCTTTCTANTGGTACGGANCTTAATAAGTTTTTAGANCCNGCATATATAATAGCTATCTGTTCTTCTACTTTAAATGGNTCATTTTGCGCTTGTTTTAAAATTTCAACATTTCNNCTTCCCTTTTCTATTACATTTAACGTTGCAGCATCTAAATCAGANCCAAACTTGGCAAAAGCTTCTAATTCTCGAAATTGAGCNTGGTCNAGCTTTAATGTCCCTGACACCTTTTTCATTGATTTTATCTGTGCTGATCCTCCAACCCTTGAAACTGAAATCCCAACATTAATTGCGGGGCGAACTCCAGAATTAAAAAGGTCAGATTCTAAGAAAATCTGACCATCAGTAATTGAAATTACATTAGTAGGGATATAAGCAGAGACGTCTCCTGCTTGGGTTTCTATAATAGGTAAGGCCGTAAGAGATCCTCCACCTTTAACTTTATTTTTTAAGGTATTGGGGAGATCATTCATGTCTTTTGCAATGGTATCGTCATCTATAACTTTTGCTGCTCGCTCTAATAAACGAGAATGTAAGTAGAAAACGTCGCCTGGATATGCCTCACGTCCTGGTGGCCTGCGAAGTAATAAAGATACTTCGCGATATGCAACTGCTTGTTTTGATAAATCATCATAAATAATTAATGCTGGTCGGCCAGTATCTCTAAAATATTCTCCAATAGCAGCTCCAGCAAAGGGAGCATATACTTGCATGGGTGCGGGGTCAGAAGCATTTGCAGCAACAATAACAGTATATGCTAGTGCTCCTTTATCTTCTAGGATTTTAGCAATAGATGCTACTGTAGAAGCTTTTTGACCAATTGCTACATACACACAATAAACTGGCTCACCTGCATCAAAAAATTCTTTTTGATTTAAAATAGTGTCAATACAAACAGTTGTTTTTCCTGTTTGTCTATCGCCAATTATTAATTCTCTTTGTCCGCGTCCAATTGGAATCATTGCATCAATTGATTTAATNCCTGTTTGAAGAGGCTCATTAACTGGTTGTCTGAAAATTACTCCNGGAGCCTTTCGTTCAAGTGGCATATCATAAACATCNCCTTTTATNGNTCCTTTNCCATCTATGGGTTGGCCNAGGGTATTCANNACTCTTCCAACAACNCCTTCACCTACATTAATTGAAGCAATTCGTTGGGTCCGTTTAACTGTATCTCCTTCTTTTACTCCTTTTGAAGGACCAAGTAGTACAATACCTACGTGATCTTCTTCAAGATTCAATACCATTCCCTCTAGACCTCCATCGAACAAAACTAATTCTCCATATTGAGCATTAGAAAGCCCAAATATACGAGCGATTCCATCTCCTACTTCAAGAACTGTTCCTACCTCATCCATTGCTGATGAGGAGCTGAAGCCATCAAGTTGTTTTTTTAGTATCGCTGATACTTCAGCTGAGTTTATATCTGCCATAGCCGTTTATCTTTAGATCTAGTTAGTTTTTAATGTGATTTTAATTTCTTTTAATTTATTAGCTATGCTAGCATCAAACTGCATATCACCAATATTTAGGATAAACCCTCCCATGATGCTTGGGTCTATTTTATTTTCAATATTNATCTTTTGATTAGAAAAGATTTGAACTTTTTTTAGAATAGTTTTTTCTAAATCTTTTGTAAGTGGAACTNCGGTGGAAATTAGACCTTTAATTTCACCTTTTGAATGAGCATAAAGCTCAACGAATTTTTTGCCTGTTCCCTCAAGAATTGCTAGTCGATTGTTCTCAGCTAATAAAGAAAATAATTTTTTACTAGATTCTGAAGCGCTTGGAAATAATGAATTTACAATATTTAGTTTTTTTTCAGCAGGTATTAGTGGATTCTCTAATGTGTTTTGTATACTACCATTTTCTTGAAATAAAGCATTAAGTTTTTGCAAATCTATTGCTAATGCTTCAGATGTATTATTCTGCTGGGCAAAGGCTAATATGGCCTTAGCGTAGCGACTTGCTGCTCGTGATCTTTTCATTTACTTCAAATCTGAGTTTTTCAGTAAGTTATCAACCAGTTCAATTTGTTTGTCTTTACTTTCAAGTTCATTTTGTAAAACTTTTTCTGCAATATCAAGGGCAAGTGAACTTACTTGGCTCTTTAATTCATTTATTGCTAACCTTTTTTCGTTTTTAATTGCTTCCTGAGCTTGACTCAAAATGTTGTTAGCTTCTGTTTTTGCTTCCTCTTTAGCTCTATTAATAATTTCTGATCTTACAATTCTTGCTTCTTTAAGCAAGGCTTCCTTTTCAGTTCTCGCTTCTTTAAGGATGCGCTGGTTATCAGATTTCAGACTTTCCATTTCAGAACGTGCTTCTTTTGCCTCCTTCAGTGCATCTTTAATTGAAGTTTCTCTTTCATTTACTGCCGATAAAATTGGCTTCCAGGCATACTTTTTTAATAAAAATATTAGCCCAATGAAAATTACTGTTTGCCAAAAAAACAGGCCTAATGAAAATTCGCTTATTAATTTTTCCATCTTTTAAAACCTTTATTGCAACTCAAATGCGAATTAATTAAACTGCGAATAAGGCTGCAAAACCGAATCCTTCAACCAAGGCAGCAGCAATTAACATTGCAGTTTGGATTTTGCCATAAGCATCTGGCTGACGACCAATTGCTTCCATTGCAGAACCACCAATTCTACCAATTCCTATTCCAACGCCGATTACAGCTAAACCAGCTCCAACTATTACGGGGATTTCCATATTTCAAAAATTTAAATTAAACATTATATTAAAAACTAATTTCAAAATTATTATATCTGTCTTTAATGGCTCACATGCTCTTGAGCTGCAAAACCAAAATAAAGTGCAGATAGCATTGTAAATATATATGCCTGAAGAAAAGCTACTAACAATTCTATTATGGCAATTGCAAATGTAAGTCCAAATGATAAAGAACTTCCTATCCAACTTTTAAAAATAAACATCAAGCCAATTAAACTCATTAAAACTATATGCCCTGCCTGCATATTTGCATACAAGCGAATTAATAAAGAAAATGGCTTTATAAAGATGCCTAATATTTCAATAGGTATTAAAATAATATAAAGGAAGATTTTAGAATACCATTTCATAGAAGCCCCCAAAGGATCAAAAATATGGAGCCAGTAATCTTTTGTTCCAGTAAAATTTGTTATTATGAATGTTGTTATTGCTAAACCAAAAGTTACCGCAATATTTCCTGTTACGTTNACCCCTAAGGGTGTTAACCCAAGCATATTTAAAAACCAAATAAAGAAAAATACTGTTAACAAAAAACTCATGTAAGAAGTATATTTTCTTTCTCCTATATTAGGCTTAGCAATTTCGTCTCTTAGATAGATAATAATTGGTTCAAAAAATCGTCCTATACCATTAGGAATTCCATTATTTTTTGAATACGAATTCGCTAATCTCCTAAATACAAAAAACATAAAAATAGCAATTATAAACATACTTGTAACCCCCTTGGTTAAGGAAAAATCAAGAGGGACTATGTTTGTAATATTTTTATTTTGGTCAAGGTTTATTTTCCCTGACGAATTAGTTTTATAAATTTTACCATGATCCAATTTGTAAAAATTTGATCCTACGCTAGCTACGCTTTTACCATGTTGTAGTTTTGAAGAAGAAAAAATTTGAAGACCATTATCCCAGAGGATAACTGGAAGAGGGATGCCAATATATATATCCTTACCATTTTGATCACTGTATGAGAAGAGACTAAAGTCGTAGGCATCCTCTAAATGATGAGATATATATTCTTTTATTTCATTTTTTAAATTTCCTGAAGATTCACTGTCTTTAGCTTGAAGTGTAAAGGATATAAATAACAAAGTTATTAAAAGAGCAAAATGAGATCTGTTTTTTATACTCATTGAAACAATAGAGCTAATGAATAAAGTGTGATTTAAAGCTGCAAATGTAAGGCTTTAGGATAAATAAAGAAATAATTAAAAGCTTTTTTATAATTGTTTTATTTTAAGGTTATTTTATGAACCTAAACTAGATATCTAAGGGGTTTTTTTAAATTCTCATTTAACCTACTTAAATCGGTTCACTAATAAAGTAATTTCAGCAAGTAGTCCGAGTGAATAAGGAATAAAAAAAGTAAAAAACTCTTTTCGAATAATAACCCCGTCTGATTTAAATTGGGGATAGAAAAAAAAGAAATATACGATCAATTTTAAAGCAATCGTTAATATATAAATAAGAGCTAGGTTACTTTTTTTATTTTTTATACCATAAGTTAAAAGAGCTAGTGCTATCAAAGCCATTAAAGCATTGATAAAATAACTTTTAACTAAAAACTCTTTTGCCTGGGGTAAAAATATAATGTGCAATTCAAAAGCTCCTAAAAAAACAATTAATAATAAAAGAATATAAAGAATCCTTTTCATTTTTAATCCCAAAAAGTTTTGCTCTGCTTGTATATCATCCAAAGAATTACAACCAATCCCAAAGTACTTAGAATTAAAACAAAGGATTTACTTACGGTATGGAATTTATCATCTAGGTATTGTCCTAATTTAATAAAAACCCACATAATAAATGCAATCTGAAAGGCTAGGCTAGAGAATATTAGCCACTTTTTTGGCTTCTTTCTCGTCATTGATGTTTTTTAATTTCTTAACTCCATCCTCGGCAGAATGCATGGAGCAGTTTGCGTTAAAAATTGCGCCAGATTCAACAATTAATTTTTGTATGTGAACCTTACCTTCAATATTTGAATCTCTTTTTAAATTTAAGGTTCCAGAAACTACTAATTCCCCATTAAAAAATCCTTCAATATCAGCACTCCCACAAAGTAGTTTACCATTTACTTTTGCCTCTTTTCCAATAATAACTTTTCCAGTCGTAATAACTTCTCCCTCCATTGAACCATCAATACGAATGTCTGTTTTTGCATTAATAACTCCCTTAAGAATTGTATTTTTATCAATCTTACTGTATTGGCCGTTGTTGTCTGTTCCTCTCATTTTAATGGATTTACCCAGGTTTTGTTTTTCATATATTCCTGATATTGGGATGCCAAAGTTACAAAATTCTGTTGTTTTAATAAAGAGGTAAGTTCAAGCTGCCCCTCAGCCTTCCATATTTCAATATTCCTCTGGCTACGAATTCCATGAATTACTACAAAAACATAATCCTTATTATAAGTGTCTAGACTTACCCTCCATTGCTTATTTTTTTTAGAAACAACCTCT
Source organism: Flavobacteriaceae bacterium TMED179 (assembly GCA_002169865.1). Classification (GTDB taxonomy): domain Bacteria; phylum Bacteroidota; class Bacteroidia; order Flavobacteriales; family Flavobacteriaceae; genus MS024-2A. Next base: position 51,377 of record NHIC01000009.1, read on the forward strand.
TTTAACAATTTATAAAATTCCTCCGTTTTTTTTTGATCATTTTCCTTAAAAGGAAAAATCCATTTATAGTTCTCATAAACTGGTCTTGACTCAATTGAATTATTCTGTTTCTCAATTTGATCAACAAGATCTTTCGCTTTTATTCCTTCTTCAAAAGCACCAAATGTTGTTGCAACTTCTTCCAAAGACTTTTTCCAGGCCTTTAAACCATTCAGACGACCAATTGTGTGTGCCTTAAGAAGGCTTATTTTAGGTTCTATTTGACTGCCACTAGTGATTACTTTAAGCAATTCTATCTCCTCTAGGGTTTCTAAAAACCTTTGTTCTCTAAAAAGCGATAATGCTTTTTTATAAAGAGTCTCTGGAGTAATAACACCCGAAATATCATAGTTTTCAGGATTAGACAATAATTTGGCAAAAGATGTGTTTGGATGATTTTCAACTAATTCTATCTTGTATTCTTCTGCTTTATTAGCATTCTGTTTTTCATTCATTCTGAAAAGATGATACAACGCTTGCACTTTAATTTCATCTGGCGAATTAAGAGAAATCACTTTTAAAAGACGTTTTTCAGCTAAAGGAAAGTCATTAAATTTCTCTTTGTAAATTAATCCTAGTTGCAAATAAGCTTTTTGTTGCATATTTACAATACTATCTTTAGCTTTTTTGCTTTTAGGTAATGATGCAATAAAACTTTCAGGCTGTTCTTGAATAATCTCTAAAACTCTAGATGTTTGGTTATTACCAGTCTTAATTGTATTTAAGCTTAAAATTGTACTTGCACTTCTCCAGTTATCTACATTTGGTCTATTTCCCCAATTTTCTAGATAAACCTGTCTCCCTTGTGATACCTGATTTGGATTGTAAAAATAAAAAGAGGCTTTAGATCGGTTTAATAGTTGATATTTTTTTTGTTGGAAGTCTTCTTGAGACTTTATTGAATCTTTTATTTGTTTTTGTTTAATGAAATTTTCAAAATATATTAATTGTTGGTCCTTTGACATTTTAATTAAACGAATTAAGCTGTCTGACTCTTTTAAAATTTTTTCATATGTTATGACTTCAGAAAGATTATTCCTTTTTCTTTCAAGTCTTTTATACTCTAATGAATTTTTGTCAAATAAGAGAAGTAAATTATCCAGATAATTCCCTGAAATAAGATAATCTCCCTCCGCAAAATGATAATTAGCTAAATCTTGATAGTTTTCAATTTGAGTATAAGGATCTGTGTATGAAGATTCAGAAGAAAGGTCAAAATAAACTGATGCGAGACTGTCTTTTTTTTGCTCTAAGTATAAATTCCCTAGGGCACGATGAACAAAATGTTTGTAAGGCTGATTTTCATAGTTTTTTAGAATCTTATTTAAAAATCTAGCTCTATCACTTATATCAATTGAAGTATCTAGAAGGCTTTGCTTTATTTTAGCCTGTACTATAAATTTTTTTGGTGCTTTTCTTTTTAGATTAATTATTTCCGAATAGGCCCATAGAGCAGAGTCTTTAATGTTTAAGGATTCAAAAAGTTGTCCAGTGATATATAGATATCGTGCTTTGTTCTTTTTTTTTGGTTCTTCTAAAGCTGCCCTTTTTATATATAATGCCGCTGAATCTAATTGCTTCAAGTTCAAAAAAGATTCTGCAAGAGTTGCATTCGCCATAGCATAAAACTTATTACTAGAGGAAAGATTAAGTGCGAAAGGGCGAAGATTTTCAATAGCGAGCTCCAAATTTCTAAGCCGAATATTTGTTTTTTCTCTCCATATTTTCCCTTCTAGATAATTCGATTGGTCAGCTCCACTTTCCAATAAAAAATTAAAAGCTTCTAGTGCTGGAAAAAATCGTCGGTCAAAATAACGTGCTTTGCCTAACAATAAATAAGCTTCATCGATCTGACGATTATGTTGCTCTCCTTTTATATTTAGTGAATGTTTTTGGATTGCTTTAACTGCCTTTTCTTCTGCTCTATCAAAGCCTGGAATTATGGTAGTTTCATTTATATCCTCACCAACAAGATTTATAGGTTCTACAGGTAGTAGTTCATAAAAGTTTTCTTCAGAGGCATTTGTTAGAATTTCCTTGCCAATTGTAAAAGCTTCTTTTCCATTAAACAAGACATTATATTTTGTGGTAAGAGTATGGTACTCTCTATTTAATAAAGTTTTTTTTGTTGTGCTGCAGGAATACAAAAGATGGACTAAAAACAAAAAAAATCCCAACTTGAAAAAGTTTATAGACATCTGACTTAATTATTAACTAATAACTTCAAAACCTGTGATTTAGTATTACATAATTTCAAAAAAATTGATCGTGAATATAATAGCTGTTCTTTAATAAGGCCTTATGTGACAATTTTTTTAATAATTCTTACTTAATCAATAGTTATCATTTATCTACATTTGTTAAAAAAAGATATGAAATTCTATAACATGCGCATCTCAAATATAGATCGCATAACAGATGAATCTGTTGTTCTTTCAATAGAAATTCCCTCTGAGATAAAGTCTTTGTTCAAATATATTGCTGGACAATATATAAGCTTAGAATTAGATATAGAGTCGAAAACCATTCGAAGATCATATTCTATCTGTTCTGCGCCAAATGAGGAATTGCTTCAGGTAGGTATAAAAGAACTGAAAAATGGGATTTTTTCATCATACGCAAATAAAAAACTTAGACCTGGAGATAAAATTAGAGTTGGCGAGCCAGAAGGTCGCTTTATATTAGATCCTGAAAATAGAAAATATCCAATAATGGCTATTGCAGCGGGAAGCGGTATCACACCAATAATGTCAATATTAAAATTCTTTTTAACTAGTGATTCAAATACTTCGTTTACGTTAATTTATGGAAATAAGAGCCCACAAAAAACCATGTTTTATCAAGAGTTACTTTTACTTGAAAAACTAAATCCAAAAAAATTTAAAATCCACTGGATTTTTAGTCAAGCTAATATCGATGGAAGTGCGTTTGGTAGAATTGATACAGCATTTATAAATTTTGCTATGAATAATAGTCATTCAAACCTAGCTCGTTTCTACATATGTGGCCCTGAGTCTTTAATTAAGCTTTCTCAAGAACTTCTTTTGAAGCGTGGTGTAGATGAAAATAATATCTTTTTTGAGTTATTTTCAGCAAGTCCCACTAAATCAGCATTTTTAAAATCAGTTGATAAAGGTGTGCTAAAAATAACATGTGATCAAGTTACGCATACATTAGATTTAATAAAAGGGAAAACTTTACTAGAAATAGCACTTGAGGCTAAATTAGAGGTTCCTTACTCATGTCAAGGGGGTGTATGCAGTAGTTGTATTGCAAAAATAACTAGAGGAAAGGCAACTATGGAAAACAATCAGATTCTAACCGATGATGAAGTGAGTGAAGGCTTGGTTTTGAGCTGTCAAGCAATAGCTCAATCTCAAGAAGTTTACTTAGATTTTGATGAGGCTTAAATGAAAATAATTTCATTTTGATATAGTTTTGAGATTACTCCTACAAAAAGTAAGCTGAAAAAAAATATCTCTCTGTTTCTATCAGTTTTGATAACTTCAAAGAAATTTCCAATAAAAAATGCAGTAGGGATATAACTAAGCAACCATAAGCTTTTGTCTTGATACAAATTAAATCCTCTGAAAATAAAACTAAGTATTAGCCAAAATAACATAAAATTCTCTCCATTCCCAAGATCAACAGGGCGCATTTTTTTAAATTTTCCTTGTTTTAGAACAATAGAAATTATAAACGCAATAAGAACCGTAAATGACCAAACTAATTCAGAGTTTTTTTTAATAAAAGGAGTAAAAATATTTTTCTCTAAAATCTCAGGGCGAACGTAAAAAATTTGTCCTGTAAAAGCATGAGAGATTGTAATTAGAATTGATGAGGCAGCTACAATTCCGATCAATAATGAAATTAAAGCTTCTTTTTTTTTAGATGTATATGTTATGACCAATCCTATTGAAAGAAAAAATAAGGAAAGGTTAAAATTAAGGTAACTTATAGTTGTAAAAATAAAGCCTAGAGCAAAAAAGTCATTTATAGGATCAATTTTATTAATATCTTTTGACATAATATTTGATGCAAAAACAAGTGAAAAAGCAATAATTAATTTTTGTGGGTTTAAGTACTGGCCTTGACCAAATAAAATAATACAAAGTGGAAAAGAAAGTAAATGTGAAGCCCCAAATTTTAAATTAAATCTTCTGGCCTGAGAAAAAGAAACAAGAAGGATAATTAAAATAATATTGAAACTAAATATTAAAGCTTGAGAAAAGATTTTATCATAAAAATGACCCCCTGATCTAGTAAATAATACAAATAAATTTGCAAAAAAAGAAAGAAAAAAACAAGTTATGATAGCGCTAACACTCAATCTTTTAAATATCTTTGTTATCATTTCTTAAAATATATTACAATATAAACCATAGTTTTATTATGAAAAACTTTTTTGAGGGTATAGCTTGGTTGTTTGAAGAGATTTTTTTCATCCCATTTGCTTTTTTGCGTGAAATTGAACTGACTAGCTGGACATTGGCAAATTCTGTAAGCTGGATTTTTTTGTTAGTTGGTTTTTCAGCAATGGTCTATTGGGTTCTTCAGCTCAACCTTTTTGACAAAAAAGGTGAAGAGGATAAAGATCCTTCCGCACATTCTTTCTTATAAATCAAATCCAATGTCTTTTCGATAATAAATCCCTTCAAAACTTATTTTTGAAAGAGTTTCATATGTTTTGTGCAACGCCGTTTTATGGTCCTTCGCCATTGAAGTGACTGCTAATACTCTTCCTCCTGCAGTTTGAACTTTTTCATCTATTAATTTAGTTCCTGCATGAAAAATCATTTTATCTTTTGATAGTCCTTTTATAATTTTACCTTTTTGATAAGATTCTGGGTAGCCTTTTGAAACTGCCATTACAGTCGCTGCTACTTCAGGATAAATTTCAAGCTTAATAGTGTCTAGACTTTCATTTTGTACAGATTGAAAAAGCTCCACTAAATCGTTTTTAATTCTTGGTATAACAGCTTCTGTTTCTGGATCGCCTAAACGAACATTATATTCAATAACCTTTGGTTCATCACCCACTTTAATTAACCCAATAAAAATAAAACCCTTGTATGGTATTTTATCTTTTTTAAGTCCTTGAATAGTCGGTTTAATAATTTGATTAGAAATTTTTTGTTCAAACAAATCATCTACAAATGGTATAGGAGAAACAGCTCCCATTCCACCTGTATTAAGCCCAGTATCTTCCTCCCCTATTCGTTTATAGTCTTTCGCCATAGGGAGCTTTAAATAATTTTTCCCATCTGTTAAAACAAAACAAGAAACTTCAATTCCGTTTAAAAATTCTTCAATGACTACTTTTCTTGAAGCTTTTCCAAATTTCTTTTCTAGAAGCATTTGCCTTAGTTCCTTCTTAGCTTGCTTCAAATCATCTAAAATCAATACTCCTTTTCCAGCTGCTAGCCCGTCAGCTTTTAGTACATAAGGAGGATTACTTTTTTCTAAAAAAGCTTCCGCCTTAACTAGAGTTTCGGAGGTAAATTCTTTATAAGCAGCAGTTGGGATATTATGGCGATACATAAAAGCTTTTGCGAAAGCTTTGCTTCCTTCCAATGTGGCAGCCTTCTTTTTAGGTCCTATAATGCCGACTTTCATCAAAGCTGGGTCTTTTAAAAAAAAGTCATGAATTCCCAATACAAGCGGTTCTTCTGGTCCTACTATTACTAATTCAATCTGGTGATCTAAAACTGCTATCTTGATCTTTTCAAAGTCAGAAACTCCTATTGATAGATTAGTAGCACATTCTGCTGTACCTGCGTTTCCAGGTGCTGCAAAAAGTTTTTTACAATGCTCGCTTTGTTTTAATTTCCAACAAAGAGTATGTTCTCTCCCTCCACCACCAATGACAAGTATATTCATTATTTTTTTTCTAAAGATAATATCTAAAAACTGCATCCTAATCAACTGATTGATTATTCTTTTAAAAATTGTCTGATCTTATTTTCAAATCGTTTTACATAAGGAAGATGAAGTTTATCAGGTTCTAAAAATTCCGGTTCCAAATTCCCTAGATCTTTAGATCTAAGTATAGGGAAAAAGTATTCCATTCCATCAAATCTACTTCTATGATTGATATGATTTAAACCATCAGATAGAAACAATACTGGAGTGCCAAATGCAACTGCGGGTAAAGCAGTATGTATTCGGGATGTAATTACTAACCTTGCTGTTGCAATATTTTTTAATTGAAGTACAGCTCGGTCAAGACGTTCTTGCTGGCTATAATTTTTTGGTTCTAAAAGCTGAGAACTCCAATATACTTGGTCATTTTGCCTTTTTAAAAAACTTTCAAGTCGTTTTAATGCAGATTTGTATTTCTTGGATTTATAAGGCTTTTTTATATTCTGAAGAATTTGCATAAAAAGTCCTTTTTGGATAGAATCATTTTTTGGATTTAATCTTTCAAAAGCACTTATCACGTGGATTCCTTCGCGTTTTGTGTCTTCAGATACATAATCTTGGCGTTTTAGAGAAAGGGTGAGACAAGCTGAGTAATAAGTATCTATTCCTAGTCTAGATAAAAGATTTTGTGTAAAGTGATCTCTGCAACCTATAGGCTGGTGCCTTTTAAAATATGCAATCCCTTTATCGCTCAGAATACCCTTTGTTGCTATTGGATTTAGATGAAAAGAAATAAATAAAGGATCTATTTTTTCTGAAGGTGGCCAATTTTCGGAGTTTTCGATAAACCATCCGTTCATTACTAATGCCAACTTTTCACCTTTATATTTATTTAATTTGTCACGGTCCAATTCTACAACTGTTGATTTATTTAAAAACTGCTTGGCAGCTAAACTTTGAATAAGATCTCCCAAATTATTTGATCGAGGATATGATAAAACTGCGTGGTTTTTAGACATTATTTTTTTTTAATAAAGCTTTTTCAAAAGCTTTTTGCCTTCTTTGCAAAGGATATTTTTCCATGATTCTTTGTCTCGCTTTTGGACCAAGTCCTTTATGATCTTTTTTTAGAAAATTAACTATTTTTTCTTTATCATCATTTAAGCCAAATAATAACCCTGTTTCCCCAATAACATCAGGTATTCCAAATGATTTCTTGCCAATAGGTATACATTCTAAAAGCATTGCTTCACATAAAACATTTGGAAGCCCTTCTATTTTTGAACCTTGAAAGTAATAAGTATGTTTTGCGTAAAGTATTTTTAGCTGATCTCTAGTTTGTTTTGCTAAAAGTCTAACGTTTTTTGGGAAATTGTACTGTAACGAGAAGCCTTCTTCAATTCCAGCTAAGGTAAATTTGAAATTGGGAAGTGCATATGCTAATTTAATAAATAGTGGGATCCCTTTTCTTTTAAATGTTCTTTCATCTGAAATATTAGCAACAGTAATGACAGTTTTTTTAATTTTCAAATTTTGTGCTTTCCAAAAGTTTGATTCATAAGCCGTTGGAACTTCTATGATTGGAGTTTTTAGATTTGGAATAAATCTTTTTATTCCTGATTTTATCTCTAAAGTTTCATTAGTAAATGGACACCCTTCTTCTAAGCTTTTATGAACAACCCAGATTTCATTTGCAAACTTATAGTTTCTTTTTGCAATAAAATATCTAAAATTCTTTTTTAAAAAAATCCCATAATTTAAACTATTGCTTGCTACAGCATCATAACCTCCAACTATGATGATTGATGATTTACGAAAAATCCTTGCTAAACAGACTGGAATAAATGTGTGGTAATCATTAAACCATATAAATAGAACCTTTGATTGAATTATGTAATATGTCCCCAGAATAAATTCTCTGAATCTATTTAAAAAAAAATGAAATGGATTTTTGTACGCTGGTGAGTGAATTAAATGAACTTTGATACCCATTTGCTCTAGAAGAATAATATCTTTTATTACAAAAGTATTTTTTGAATTAGATACCAGGGTGACTTTGCCTGAATACATATTTAATCTTTTATTAGATACTCTTTTAAAACATTTACAATCTTTCTGTTATCGCTAACTCTAGGTACTTTGTTTTGCCCCCCAAGCTTACCTATACTTTTCATATAGCTTATAAAGCCCCCATTTACTACTAAACGAATAATTAGTGGACTTAAAACTTTTCCAGTAATTAAATCATTGTAATAAATGTTTTTTTCTTGCATAGCCTCATCAATTTTTTTAGCAAAAACTTTAAGGTCCTTTGGAGGGTTCTCAAACTCAATAAACCACTCATGAAATGGAAGACCTTTTGCTGGTTTAACTTGAGGAGCAACGGTAAATTCTCGTACTCTTACATCTGCTTTGTCATAATCTATGGCTTCTTTAAGTGCTTGTTCTACTTCACTTACAATTACATGTTCTCCAAAAGCAGAAATGAACTGATTTAGTCTTCCACTGACAATTACTCGAAATGGGTAAGTACTTGTAAACTGTATAGTATCGCCAATATTATAGCGCCATAGGCCTGCTGAAGTAGATATAATCATCACATAATTTTCCCCAAGCTCAACTTCAGCTAAAGTGAAAATTTGCGGGTTTTTTTCTAAAAATTTATTTGCCAAAATAAATTCATAGTAAATTCCATGATCTAAAAGTAATAATAAGCCACGATCATTTTGGCGGTCCTGATACGCAAAAAACCCTTCCGAGGCGGGATAAAACTCAATGCTATCTGGAGATCTGCCAACTAGCTTTTCAAATATTCTACGGTAGGGCTCAAAATTCACACCTCCATATATAAAAAGTTTAAAATTTGGGAACAGCTGCCCAACTTTTTTACCAGTCTTGTTAATTAATCTTTCAAAATACATTTGAATCCAAGAAGGAATTCCGCCAATTATAGTCATGTTCTCCTTTTCAGTTTCAGAAACTATTGCTTCGACTTTGGCTTCCCAATCATCGATACAATTAGTTTCCCAGCTTGGCATTCTGTTTTTTTGAAGATATGAGGGTACATAGTGAGCTACAATTCCCGATAAACGACCTAGGGCAATATCATTTTTATTTTCCAAAACTGGACTTCCTTGAACAAAGATATGTTTCCCATATACAATTGATGTATTTCCAGTTTCGTAGATGTAATTCAAAATAGCTTCCCTTGCCGCTTTAATATGATTTGGCATTGATGCCTTGGTAATGGGGATAAATTTAATTCCAGAAGTAGTTCCACTTGATTTAGCAAAATAAATGGGTCTTCCTGGCCAAAGTATATCTTTTCCTCCTTCCATTATGATGTCTATGTAGGGGCGAAATCCTTCATAATCTCTTATAGGTAAATTTGTTTGGAATGATTTTAAATTTTGAATATTTTGAAATTGATGCTGTTTCCCAAAAATAGTTTTTGATCCATGCCTAATTAAATTTCTTAGAACCTTTTCCTGAGCCTGAATTGGGTTTTTAATCCATTTTTGGCTTTTTCTGAAAGACCACATCGCAAAAATTTTTGCACTTATTGACTTAATCATTCTTTAGAAAAGTTAAAAAAGTTTTCAGGATTAACTGGGTAACCATCAATCCAAAGTTCAAAATGAAGATGATATCCGGTTGTTAAATCTCCCGTATTTCCAATGCTTGCTATAACCTCACCTCCCGAAACACTATCACCCTGTTTCTTGCTAAGCGATGAATTATGCTTGTATACTGAAAGAATTCCTAAACTATGCTCTAAAATAATTACATAACCTGTTTCTGAAGTCCATTCTGCAAAGACAACTATACCATCAGATATTGCTTTTATTGGAGTATTTTCTTTGGCTACTATATCTACAGCATAGTGAGATTTATTTATATCAAAAGGTTCAGAAATATATCCAAAAAGAGGTGGAAATAAAAACATGTTTGACTTTACTTTTGTTTTTAAATTTGGGCTGTATTTGTCCTGTTGTGCAACAAAGACACGTAATAAAGAGTCTTCTAAAATAGGTTTTCCTACAGACGGATTATTTTGCATGTCTTTTTCTTTAGACTCTGGAAATGATTCTGAATCTTGAAACGAAATATCCTCTGTTAAAACCTTACGAATAGAGTTTAGGTAGAGAATATTTTGATTATAAAGTGTAATTAAAGAATCTGTTAAAAAAAGATTTTGGACCGCTTTTTTTCTTAATTCAGATGAGTCATAACCGGGGATATATTTTTTTATCGGAGTGTAGGCAATTATTGAAAATATCAACCCAGAAAATGCTCCCAAAAGTAAGAGGGTTATAAAAAATATTTTCAATCGTGATGTACGTAATTGTGCCTGTTCCTCAAATGTCTCCTCATCTATTATCATCACCAAATAAGGGTTTAATAGTTTTTGAAGGATTTGTTCCCGCTTTTTTTCTTCTAGTGCCATAATTAAATATAAAGATACGGATTCCTCATGCTGTTTAAAGAAGCGCTTATAATTTTCATGTTATGAATATAAATATTTCTGTACATTTGCTTTAAACAATACAACAATGTTGGCTTTAAAATTTTTAGGTATGATAGGTGCACCACAAATAATTTTAATAATCGCTGTTGTGCTCTTGCTTTTTGGGGGGCGCAAAATTCCAGAACTTATGAAAGGTTTAGGAAGCGGAATTAAGGAATTTAAGAATGCGACGAAAGAGGACAAAGAAACACCCAAGGTTGAAAAGGAGAAGGAAAGCTAATTCCCTAGTTTAAGGGTACTGAGAATAGTATTTAACTCAAACATGTAGTCTCTCTTGCTTACAGAAGGTGCAAATGCAAAACCTTCGATTACTACTAATCTTTTTTGGACACTGTCATGGATCATGTAGTTCACAAACGGCCCTGCCATAAAATCATTGGCAACCTCCCATGTCCCTTTAGTTAGATATCCTTTCTTCCCATCTAAATTAACCTTGAAAAAATAAGGCCGAAAAGCTCTTTCTGTAATCAAATAACTTCCGGGAAGTCGTCCTGGAATATAAAGCCTTCCTATAGAATCCCGTATATTTAAAATCTTTTTATTGAAAGCTCCATCGATGGAATTTTCGGGCAAGGTATAGACAACCAAATTTAAGTGACCTTTTTGAATTGACTTTTGAATCCAAACAAAATTTGTTGTGTCTTTGACAGTTTTATATGCTGATGGGTATTCAAGCCTTATCCCAAATTTCTCCCTAAGATTATTTTCGGTTGATAATGATTTGTTAATTCTTCTCAATTTTTCTTTACGCTCATTTTCAGCAATTATTCGCCTTAATAAACTAACATTCTCTTCGAATGAAAAAGCCTGATTTTCTTGATCTTGTCCAGTAATTAAAGCTAAAATTTGAGGTCTTGCAAACTGATTTTTTGCAAGCTGAAAACGGGAGATTGAATCCTTTCGAAACCAAATAATATTTCTGTTTTGTCGTGCAAAACCCTTAAATGTGGCAGGGTTCATATATCTTAAAGAATACTGAGGCTCGTCTAGAGGCAACCCTTTATAAATTACACCCATTGAATCACGAACAGTATTTCCTAGACTTGATTTCCAGTCTATCTCCGGCATAACAATCGTTACATGATTAAGGTTTCCACTCGATTCAGGAACGAAAGCTTGGTTTTTGTCAATGTTAGAATTGCAAGAAAAAAGGGAAAATAAAAATAAAAATATGGTGCTTTTTCTCATTAATTTAATATAAAGCTGAAATTCCTGGTAAAGTTTTCCCTTCTAAGCTTTCAAGCATAGCTCCTCCGCCGGTACTGATGTAGCTCATTTTACTCTCCAATCCAAATTGCTTAACTGCAGCAACTGAATCGCCTCCACCAACTAAAGAGAACGCTCCCCCCTTTGTAGATTCAGAGATAGATTCCCCAATTGAAATAGTGCCTTTAGCAAAGTTTGAGAACTCAAAAACACCCATTGGGCCATTCCAAAGTATAGTTTTACATTTTAAAATAAGATCATGGAACTTTTTAATAGTCCTTGGTCCAACATCCATACCTTCCCAGCCGTCATCTATTTCCATTATATTGAAGATCTTTTGATTGGCATCATTGCTGAAATCGTCACCTGCTAAAACATCCAATGGAAGATGGATTACTACTCCTTTTTGTTTTGCTTTTTTTAGTAAATGCAAAGCGTACTCACAATAATCCAATTCGCAAATTGAGTCTCCAACTCTTCCTCCTATAGCCTTAATGAAGGTATACACCATTCCTCCTCCTATTATTAAGTGATTAACCTTATCAAGTAAGCTTTCTATAATTGTAATTTTTGAAGAAACCTTTGCTCCCCCTAGGACAGCTAAAATAGGTGCTACCCCTTTTTTCATAATTTTATCTATGGCCAATACTTCTTTTTCTAAGAGTTTCCCAAAGCACTTCTTATTTTCAAAGAACTGAGCTATTATTGCCGTAGATGCATGTGGGCGGTGGGCTGTGCCAAAAGCATCATTGACATAAACAGTTCCTAATTTCGAAAGTTGTTTTGAAAAGTTAAAATCTCCTTCAGTCTCTTGCTTGTGATAACGTAAATTTTCCATCATTAATACCTGTCCTGGTTTAAGTGCCGAAGCTGCTGCTTCAGCTTCTTCACCAATGCATTCTTTACAAAAAGAAATCTGCACACCCAAAGTATCTGATACTGTTGAGTAGATATTTTCCAATGAAAGTTTGGGGTCTCTTCCTTTTGGTCTTCCTAAATGTGAAATCAAAATACAGGATCCTCCTTCTGATAAAATATAAGCAATCGTTGGTTTGGCAGCCTCTATTCTTGTTCTATCTGTAACTTGTATTTTACTATTGAGAGGGACATTAAAATCTACCCTGATTATTGCTCGTTCGTTCTTAAAATTAACCTGTTTTAAAGTTCGCATTTTTATAGTTTTTTTCAAAAATACAACATTGAATAAGTATGTAAAATTATTTTTAAAAAGATCTCATTAACAGCACAAAGTAAAATGTATCTTTACTTATGGTTTGGTCTCATCTTATTGGTCAAGAGCAATTAAAAAAACAAATGGAAAACCTTATAAATATAGGTCAAGTTCCTCATGCTCAACTATTTACGGGTTTGTCTGGTTATGGGTTACTACCACTAGCTATAGAATTTTCTCTTAATTTTTTAAACTATTCTAGTAAACAAAATGAAAAATATGGTTTAGGTGAAATAAGCAAGCAGCCAGACCTTCATTTTGTTTTTCCAATAATTAAAAAAGGAACTGATAAAGTTGCTTATTCTGATGATTTTATAGGTTTATGGTATTCATTTTTAAATGAACAACCTTACGGTAGTTTTAATGATTGGTTTAGATCAATAGAGGTTGGGAATAAACAAGGGTTTATCGCAGTTACAGAAATTGAAAGACTACACCAAAAATTGTATTTAAAGGCATTCAGGGGACGACAAAAGGTTTGTATACTTTGGGGTGTTGAGAAGATGAATATTTTTGCTTCTAATGCGTTTTTAAAGCTTTTGGAAGAGCCTCCAAAACACACTTTTTTTATTCTTATTTCAGAGGATCCTGAACAAATCTTACCTACTGTTAGATCGCGCTGCCAGCATACTCGTGTTGGCCCTATAGGATCAGTGGCTCTTAAGGCTTCAATCCCTGAAAATATTGAAAATATAGATCAAATTATAAATAGATCTCAGGGTAATTATAGTTCACTTTTAAAATTAATAAAGCAAGATAATGGTGGTGAATTTGAAAAATCCTTAGTTGCCCTGCTACGTCTTGCATTTAAAACTAGAAAGAATAAAGAAATTTTAGGTAAATTAATTAATTGGTCGAATTTTATAGCTTCTCAAGGAAGAGAAGAACAAAAGTCATTTCTAATTTATGGTATTCAGTTTTTTAGAGACGCCTTTTTATTAAACTACAATTTAAAAAAGATTGTTTACTTTCAAACAAAAAACAACTTTGACATTTCCAGGTTTGCACCTTATTTAAATAATCAAAACATTTTAGGTCTTATTCAACTTTTTGAAAAAACGCATTATTACATTTCACGAAATGGAAATGCAAAAATGTTATTTAATAATTTAGCTTTAAAATTGACAAGGTTAATTAATCTTCAGTAATATTAGAGGTTTTTTCAAAAACATAAATCAAGGAGGAATACTCTCCTGAAAAGAGCGCATTAATATTAGAAATAAATCCCCTTAAAAGCCCCTTAAATAATGGGAATCTGCTTCTTAAGTGTTTTTCTGAAAGATAAGAAATATAAAAAGCATCAAACCATAGCGGATGCTTTGCTTTAAATTTAAATCCCAAAGCATTAAACATTAATTTCATACCTGGTGTTGTAAAATGCCAGAGATGCCTTGGAACGTCTAACGCTGCCCAATCTGATCGGTAAAAACAGGCGTCATAACTTTTAAAATTTGGAACTGCTACAAATATTAACCCTTGATTTGTAAGACATTTATGAAGACTTAAAAGAACGTTTTCGGGTTCGCTAAGGTGCTCCAAAACATGCCATAAGCTTATCAGATTAAATTGTTCACCATCGGATAACTCTTCAATATTTCGATGGGTATTTAAACCTTGATTCTTTGAAAAAAATCTTGCCTTGTTATTAGGCTCTAATAAGGAAACGTTATAGTTAAGATTCGCCATATGCCTGCCAAAGTTACCAATACCAGATCCATAATCTAATATTTTTTTGCCGTTTGTATAACGATTAATTAATTTTGCTTTATAGTTAAAAATCCATTTTTGGACTGTAAAATATAGGTTATCAACTAGACCAGCTTTATTTTCTTTATGTGAGATGTAGTATTTTGAAGAATAATATTTTGACAAGTCGTTATGTCGAGAAATTATAGTTTCTCCTCGCTGTTTTTTTTCATTCCAAAGAACCTGAAAGTTTTCTCCACTTACAAGATTATCTTTAGCAGTAAAAAGTATGTTCTTTCTTTTCATGGTGTTCCACGTGAAACATTGGAGTTATCGCCCCATAGAAACCAAAAGCACGCTAATGTCGCTCGGATTTATTCCACTTATTCTGGAGGCCTGAGCGAGCGTTGCTGGCCGAAGTTTGCTTAGCTTTTCTTTTGCTTCATTTGATAGCGAAACTAACTCTTCAAAGTTGAATCCTACAGGAATCCTTATATTTTCCAATTTTTTAAGCTTTTCAGCATTTCTTTTTTCTTTTTCAATATAACCTGAGTACTTAACTTCGATTTCCGCTTGTTCAAATATTGTATCATCTATTTTCATAACTTTTAAATATTCCTGTAGGGGTTCAAATTCAATAAAATCTTTTCTGCTAATTTTGGGCCTAGCTAGTAGCTTGGAATATTTATCGGTTTGTTTAAGTATTATTTCATTTTTCAATTTGAGAAGTGAATTTGTTGCTTCTAAGGGGTAGCTTTTTTGGTTTAAAAACTTAATAAGCCCTTCTCGTTTGGCTTTACGTTCTTTTACTTTCTTAAACCTAGCATTTGAGGCCAAACCGAGCTCATTAGATTTTGGTGTCAAACGTTCATCAGCATTATCCTGGCGAAGTAGTGTTCTATATTCAGCTCTGGAAGTAAACATTCTGTATGGTTCCTCTGTGCCCTTTAAAATTAAATCATCTATTAAGACCCCAATATATGCTTCATCTCGTCCCAAAACGAAAGGTGAATGGTTTTTTTGTTTTAGATGAGCATTTATACCTGCTATTAAGCCTTGTGCGCCGGCTTCTTCATATCCTGTTGTTCCATTGATTTGACCAGCGAAGAATAAGTTTTGAATGGTTTTGGTTTCTAGACTATGGAAGAGTTGAGTGGGAGGAAAATAATCGTATTCGATTGCGTAACCTGGTCTAAAAAATTTAACTTTCTCGAATCCAGGGACTAATTTGAGTGCTCTAAATTGTATATCATCAGGAAGAGAGGTTGAAAAGCCATTTACATAAACCTCTACGGTATTCCAGCCCTCGGGTTCGACGAAAATTTGATGTTTCTCTTTTTCCTTGAATCGATTGATCTTATCTTCTATAGATGGACAGTATCTTGGTCCTGTACTTTGTATTGCTCCATTAAACATTGGTGATCGATCAAAACCTTCTCTCAAAACATCATGAACGTTATTATTGGTATTAGTAATATAACAACTTCGTTGTCTTGTTAATGGCTTGGTCTTGTCTGAAAAAGAAAATTTTGATGGGTTTTCATCACCAGATTGCTCAATCATTTTAGTGTAATCTAAAGAGCGTCCATCTACACGAGGGGGTGTTCCAGTTTTCATACGCCCAGATTTAAAACCGAGAGCATTTAGGTTTCGCGTCAATCCTGTTGATGCTTTTTCTCCTGCACGACCACCACCATAATTTTTGTCACCGATGTGAATAAGACCATTTAAAAAAGTTCCATTAGTAAGTATAATAGATTCACCATATATTTTAAGTCCAAGAGAAGTTAAAACACCAATTGCTTGATCCTTTTCGACGATAATATCAACTATCATCTCTTGGTAAAAATCTAAAAGAGGCGTTTGCTCCAATAGTTTTCTCCACTCAGAAGTAAATAAACTTCTGTCAGACTGAACTCTTGGGCTCCACATCGCAGGGCCCTTAGACCGGTTAAGCATCTTATATTGAATAGCCGAAAGATCAGAAACAATGCCACTGTATCCACCCAGTGCATCAATTTCTCGTATAATCTGTCCTTTGGCAATACCGCCCATGGCTGGATTGCAAGACATCTGGGCTACATTTTGAAGGTTCATAGTGATAAGTAGCGTTTTAGATCCTAAATTTGCCGCGGAGGCTGCAGCTTCACAGCCAGCATGCCCTGCACCAACAACTATAACATCATATTTTGAATCAAACATTTCGATTGTGTTTCACGTGGAACATTGCAATAAACTGGTCTTCTTTATTTCGCATCTCAATCTTATCCTTGGCTGTTTTATCGTTATAGCCCATACAGTGTAAAACTCCATGAGATAGTGTTCTAAGTGTCTCTTTTTCAATGCTTTGAGATAGTTCTATTGCTGATTGTTTAATGGCCCACATTGAAATAAAAAATTCTGCTACAAGTTGATTATTTTTAGAATAATCAAAACTAATAATATCAGTGTGCGTATTGTGACCTAAATATTTTTTATTCATTTTGTAAAGCTCTGATTTAGACACAAAGTTAAAAAACAATTTTTCAGGCTTATAGCCTAAGATGAATGTGAAGTCTTCAAGCGCATTCACAACTTTTTGTGAATCTAAAAAACCTGGTATGTTAATTAACTGTATAATATTATTTATTTTTTGCAAATATACAGGTTTTGTGATGCTGGTGGATGTCAATCGACAAGAAGCGCTTATCTTAGTGGAAAAATGAAAATACGAGTTCGCTTTGCACCTAGCCCAACAGGGCCACTCCATATTGGAGGGTTACGCACTGCGCTATATAATTACCTTCATGCAAAAAAAAACAATGGTTCTTTTATTTTAAGAGTTGAAGATACAGATCAAAACAGGTATGTTGATGGTAGTGAGGAATACATTCAAGAGACTTTAGAGTGGTGTGGAATGATTCCTGACGAAGGGCCAACAAATGGAGGCGATTATGGCCCTTACCGTCAGAGTGAAAGAAAGCCAATATACAAAGAGTATGTGAAAATACTTCTAGAAAAAAATTTAGCATATTATGCTTTTGATAAAGAAGAAGATTTAAGTAAGGCTCGTTCAGAAGCAGAAAAAATTGGTAAAACTTTTCAATATTGTGTCAAGAATAGAATGTCATTTAAAAACAGCTTAACACTGAATGAAACAGAAAAGATAAAAGCTTTAAAAGGAAATTATATCATTCGTTTAAAAATTCCTCCAGACCAAAAAATAACTGTTTTTGATGAGATTCGTGGTAACATTTCTGTAGATACTAATATATTGGACGACAGAGTTTTGATAAAAAATGATGGCATGCCTACTTATCATTTTGCAAATGTAATTGATGATAGATTAATGGAAATCAGTACTGTAATTCGTGGGGAGGAATGGTTGCCTTCGTTGCCTATACATAAAATCATATACGATGCTTTTGGCTGGAAAACACCAAAATTTATGCATTTACCTTTAATTTTGAAACCTAATGGTAAGGGTAAACTATCAAAACGAGATGGGGATAAAGGAGGGTTTCCTGTTTTTCCATTACGTTGGAAAAAAACTCCAGGATATAGAGAAAATGGGTTTTTACCGGAGAGCATGATAAATTATCTTTCTTTATTAGGTTGGAATGATGGGACGGAAAAAGAACTCTTTGATTTAAATGATTTAAAAAAAGCATTTAGTATCAAAGGGATACAAAAAGGAAGTGCTAGATTTGATTATGAAAAAGCACGTTGGTTGAATCATAAATACATAACAAAGACTACAAGTGACATTCTTATTAACGAGAAAATAATTAAAGATGAACTAAGTCAATACCCAAAAGAAAAGCATAAAGTTATAATTTCGCTAGTAAAAGAAAGGCTTTACACCCTTAAGGATATAAAAAAAGAGCTTGCCTTTTTAAGCGAACCCGAAACATTTGATGATACTGGAATTGCTAAACTAATGGGAAAGAACCCACTGTTTGTGCTTGATAAAATTCTTTCATTAACTGAGCAAAACCATGAGGGATATGATATAAAAAAGGATTTATTTAAATGGGCAAAAGTGAATGGAATATCGATAAGCCTTGTAATGCAATCTTTTCGATTGAGTATTGTTGGTAGCCTTTCAGGCCCCGATTTATTTGCTGTTTGTTCTATCTTAGGAAAAGATGTAATTTTAAAAAGAGTAAATAATTTCATTAACCATTTAAAATATAAAACATGAGCATAACAATGTATATTATAATAGGTCTTATAATTCTACTATTAATATCTGGCCTATTTATTGTTAAGCAGCAGACAGCTGCGATTGTTGAGCGTTTTGGTCGATTTGTTTCAATTCGTCAGTCAGGATTACACTTTAAGATACCTGTTATCGATCGAATTGCAGGGCGTTTAAGTCTTAGAATACTTCAGTTAGATGTTATTGTTGAAACCAAGACAAAAGATGATGTTTTTGTTAAACTCAAAGTTTCAGTCCAATACAGGGCTGTTCAGGATAACGTCTATGATGCTTTTTACAAATTAGACTATCCTCAAGATCAAATTACCTCCTATGTTTTTGATGTAGTGCGAGCAGTAGTTCCTAAAATGAAATTAGATGATGTTTTTGAAAAAAAGGATGAAATTGCAAATGCAGTAAAAGGTGAGCTAAATGTAGCAATGACTAACTACGGTTATGATATAATTAAAGCATTGGTTACAGATATAGATCCTGATCAAGAGGTTAAAGTGGCAATGAATCGAATTAATGCTGCTGAAAGGAATAAAGTTGCAGCGCAGTATGATGGTGATGCTGAACGAATTCTAATTGTTGAAAAAGCAAAAGCAGAAGCTGAAAGTAAGCGCCTTCAGGGTCAGGGTATTGCGGACCAGAGAAGAGAAATAGCTCGTGGGCTAGAAGAGTCAGTAGACGTATTAAATAAGGTCGGTATTAATTCTCAAGAAGCATCTGCTCTTATTGTTGTTACACAACATTATGACACGCTGCAAGCTATTGGAGGTGAAACTAACACCAACTTAATACTTTTGCCAAATTCCCCTCAAGCTGGGAGTGAAATGCTAAATGATATGGTCGCTTCTTTTACAGCAAGTAACCAAATTGGTGAGGCCATGAAAACTCAAATAAACAAACAAAAAGGTGAAAATGACAAGAAATAAATTAAGCATTAACTTTTGCCCAGGTATCTCTTAAGCCAACTGTCCTATTAAAAACAAGTCTAGTTTTTGAACTATCCTTATCTAAAACAAAGTATCCTAGTCGTTGAAATTGGAAATGATCTCCGTGATTGGCAGAAATTAGCCCTGGCTCAACGTGTGCATTTATTACTTTTAAAGAATCAGGATTAATAAACTTTTTGAAGTCTACCTCTTTATTGCTATCAGGAGCAGGAACAGTGAAAAGGCGATCATATAATCGGACTTGTACTTCCAATGATTCATTTTGAGTTACCCAATGCAATGTGCCTTTAACCTTTCTTTGGCTTGCGACTGTTTCACTCCCACTTTTACTTTCGGGATCATATGTACATAAAATTTCAGAAATATTTCCATCAACATCTTTAATTACTGACTCGCCCTTAATAATGTAAGCATTTTTCAATCGTACCTCCTTATTAATGGTTAAACGAAAAAATTTACGATTGGCAGTCTCTTTAAAATCTTCTCTTTCTATATAAAGGTGTTTAGAAAAAGGAATGATTCTTTTCCCTAATTCTAACGTTTCAGGATTAATTTCACCTTCTAATAATTCCTTTTTGCCTTCAGGGTAATTTGTAATGGTAAGTTTTACTGGGTCAAGAACTCCCATAACCCTTGGGGCTATTTTATTTAAATCTTCTCGTATAGCATATTCTAAAAGTGACATATCTATGACGTTTTCTCTTTTGGTAACGCCTGCAGAGTCAACGAAATTTCGAAGAGCCCTGGGCGTGTATCCTCTCCTTCTTAAACCAGCAATGGTCGGCATTCTTGGATCATCCCAATCTGCTACATGGTTATTTTTTATGAGCTCTAAAAGTTTTCTTTTGCTTGTAACCGTGAATGAAAGGTTCATACGTGCAAATTCGCGCTGCTTTGGTCTTAAATTATGTATTGGATTAATTGAATCTAAAAACCAGTTGTATAAATCTCTATGCGGTTTAAATTCTAACGTACAAAGTGAATGTGATATTTGTTCAATATAATCTGACTGGCCATGTGTCCAGTCATACATCGGATAAATACACCACTTATCTCCAGTTCTATGATGTGTTTCATATAGGATGCGGTACATAATTGGATCTCGCATTAGCATATTTGGTGATGACATATCAATCTTGGCGCGCAGGACATACTCCCCTTCATTAAATTCTCCTGCTTTCATTTTAGTGAAAAGGGATTTGCTTTCTTCAATTGGCCTATCTCGATAAGGACTATTTATTCCGGGAGTTGTAGGAGTGCCCTTTTGGCTCGCTATTTCTTCTGAACTTTGAGAATCAATGTAAGCATGTCCCTCAGATATTAATTGTACGGCCCACTTGTATAGTTGGTCAAAATAATCTGATGCATAACATTCCAAATCCCATTTGTATCCAAGCCATCGAATATTTTCTTTGATAGCCTCTACAAACTTATTGTCTTCTTTCTCAGGGTTTGTATCATCAAAGCGTAGGTTTACTGGAGCATTATAACGACGTCCCAAATTAAAGTTGAGGCAGATTGCCTTAACATGACCTATATGCAAAAAACCATTCGGCTCTGGGGGAAAACGAAAACGTAATTCGGGCTTTTTATAGCCGTTATCTAGGTCTTCCTCAACAATATTTTCTATAAAGTGTAGGCTTCGCTCCATATTTTATTTTAACAGAGGTAAAGATAATGAATGCTTTTCATGGAGAAAAAAGACAACAGCTTTATATTTGTTTTGATAATGGGGAAAATTTATTTAAAAAACATTCGATTATATGCCTATCACGGATGCATGGCAGAAGAAGAAAAAATAGGGAGCGATTATGTTGTGAATCTTAAAGTAAAAACTGATTTAAAAGTTTCATCAATAACAGACAATCTTGAAGACACAGTGGATTATGTTCGTCTAAATAGTATCATTAAAGAGGAAATGAAAAAGCGAGCCAATCTACTAGAAAATGTTGCTAATAGAATAGTTGAAAGAATTTTAAATGAACATCCATGTGTTGTTAGGGCAATTGTAAAAGTTGCTAAAAAAAACCCTCCTATTGGGGGAAATGTAGAAGAAGTTGCTGTAATAAGAGAACTAAGAAGAACTAGTGAAAGTTTGGATTAATATTATTACTTTTAGAATATGGCATCGTGGCCGAGTGGCTAGGCAGAGCTCTGCAAAAGCTTGTACAGCGGTTCGAATCCGCTCGATGCCTCTTTTATTTTTCTATTGTTATTTTTGCCCCAAACCTTTCCTTTTTCATTATTTTTTTTGGTTTTCCAAAAACNCTAAGTACACCCCCATAAAGTTGAGCTTCTAATAATTCATTGGCAAAAATGTATGCGTATGCACCTCCATTGCTTTTAGATTTGGTTTTTTCTGTTATTAATTTTTCTGACTCACATATACCGCTGTAAGCATAAAAAAGTTCATGATCGATAACTTTGCCTTTTATAAAGGCCTTGCCTCCAAAACTAATCTTAGTNTTTAATTTTTTACAGTAGGCCTCAATATTAATAGACGAACTCCCTTTTGATTCGATTGAAAGAGTTGTCTGTTTTATAGGAAAATGAGAATTTATTTTACTCCCCTGATAAGCTCCTATATATCCAAGGGGACTATTATAATAAAGATCTATTTTTGTCCGGCCGGGTGTTAAAATGTTTCCTCCAGAAACTCTTATTTTTAGAATTTTATCCTTTGAAGAAAGAACAACATAATCTGAATTATGGCCATAAACAATTGCCTTATTCACATCTGAGGAAATAAGATTAACATCAATGTTTGAATAAACTTTTATNCCCGTAAAAGGACTCATAGTGAGGTTTTTTTTCTGTTCTTCTTGAGAATAAAGAGAAATTATTTGATAGAATATTAGTAAAGNATATATTNTTTTCTTCATTAATTTGATTCTTTANTTTAATCTGCAGGGATGAAATCTAAAAAGCGTTTCACAGGATTTACTTTGTTAACTTTAATTTGTATCGGATCTCCCAAGCGATAAATTTTTTTGGTTCGTTCACCAACTATAGAATGGTTTTGCATGTCATAAGTAAAATAGTCATCTTTTAAATCTACTAGCCTTATCATGCCTTCACATTTGTTTTCAATGATCTCAACATATATTCCTCGTTCAGTGACCCCCGATATTATTCCTTTAAACTTCTGCCCAACTTTATTTTCCATAAAAACTATTTGCATATATTTTATAGAATCTCGCTCCGCCTTTGTTGCAACCTGTTCCCTATTAGATGAGTGTTTACATGCCTCTTCTAAAATTTCCTTTGATATTCCTTTNTTTTTTTCNAAAAAAGAGTGAAGCAGTCTGTGAACCAAAACATCAGGATATCTTCTTATTGGCGAGGTNAAATGAGTATAATGAGTAAATGCAAGGCCATAGTGNCCTATATTATTTNTTGAGTATTCGGCTTTAGACATAGCTCTTAGCGTAAGTGTATCTATCATATTTTGTTCTCTTGATCCATTACATTTTTTAAGTAGTTTATTAATTTCCATACTTGAATNTTTCCCTTNAAAATTAAATGTATAGCCTAACGGAGAAATAGTTTGTTTTAGATTAAATAATTTATCTTCGTCAGGATCATCGTGAATTCTATAAATAAAATGATATGTGGACTTAAGCTGGGTTAACAGGCTTGCAACTTTTTCATTAGCCATTAACATAAACTCCTCGATAAGTTTATTTGCATCTTTAGATTTTTTAAAATAAACCTTGATCGGTTTATTATTATCATCTAAATCAAAGTTTACATCAGACCGATCAAAAGAAATAGCCCCCTTTTTTAGACGTCTTTTTCTTATTTGTTTTGCTTGTATGTTTAAGGTAGTGATTGCATAAAAAGCCTCATCTGAAACGTTAAATTGTTTTCCTGATAGAGATGAGTCTGCACTAACTTTATTTGTATTGTTCTCTATCATAAACTCCACCTCTTTATATGAAAAACGATAATCAGAGTTTATTATCGTTTTACCATACCACTCATTTTTTATATTTCCATAAAGATCCAAGTAAAATACCGCAGAAAATGTATATTTTTCTTCGTTTGGTCTTAGAGAACAAAGGCCGTTGGATAAAGCTTCTGGGAGCATAGGCACAACGCGATCAACCAGGTAAACAGATGTCGCTCTGTTATATGCTTCTTTGTCAATTAATGTNTTTGGACGGACATAATGTGAAACATCAGCTATGTGAATTCCTACTTCAAAAAGGTCGTTATCAATTTTTTTAAAAGAAACTGCATCATCATAGTCTTTAGCTTNTTCAGGGTCTATTGTAAATGTAAGAGTCTCCGAAAAATCTCTCCTTTTTTTCTTTTCTCTCGTTTTTTTTCTTTTTGTTATATTTTNTGCTTCTTTAATTATTTTTTTTTCAAAATTATATGGTAAGCCATATTCATGTAGAATTGCATGTAATTCTGTTTCAGCTTCGCCTGGTAATCCTANGCTTTTAATAATCTTTCCNTTTGGTGCATCTTTTCCCTCATACCATTCCTTAAANATTACNACAACTTTATCACCATCCTTGTATTTTTTTAGTTCTTCTTGCTGAATAAAAAAATCTGTATACATANTGCCTTTTTTACAAAGCACAAAGCCATAGTTTTTGCCTCTTTCTAAAATTCCTACATATTCTCTTTTAGTTCTTTCTATTATCTTTTCTACGTGGGCAATAGTTGTATCTTTTTTATTATGAAGAGTTATGATNACTTTNTCGCCATGCAATCCTTTATTTAAATATTTTTTTGGAACAACGTAATCCTTATGTTTCTTCTTGCAGTAAATTATTCCTTTTCCTGATGGCAGTATATGAAGTACAGTTTTTACAACTTCTTTTATATTTCTTTTATGTAAGAAATAGCCTGATCTTTTTTCTATAATTTTATTTTGTTGGACTAGCTGGGTTAATACCCTAATAACAATCTTTCTCTTTTTTATATCTTCAATATTCAGATTAGCTGTTATTTGTTTATGATTGAAAGTCTTAGTTGAATGTNATTTTAAAAAANTTATAACTTTTTTCTCTATCTTTTTATATTCCTTTTTCTTTTTNATCATTTTAATTTAATTCTTTTCAAAGGTACGATAATCGGTTAGCCGTTATTGTTAACAGTATTAACATTATTAAATAAT
>NHIC01000009.1:76204-98891 GCA_002169865.1 Flavobacteriaceae bacterium TMED179
TTTTTTTCATAATTAGAAATTGTAATGTATATAGTATGTTAATANGTATAATATTTTTTCACCTTAAATAGGGAAATTTAAATAATAATTAATTTATTAACTTTTTATAACATGTTATACCTCTAATTAAATATTGATTACCAGTTGGTTATTTAGTTTTAAACATCACGTTGAAAAAAATGAGTGGTGAAAAAAAAAAAAGAANATTTACATTTATTTGTTTAAAACAAGGTGAAATGGACCCAATTAAAATTAATAAGAAAAAATATTTTTTTTTGGTTAATAGAAAAAAAATACCCAGCCAAAAAAAAACAATTAAAAAAAATATTAATTATTTTTTTTGTCAACAAATAATTAATAAAGAAATGAACGTATTATAAACATCCAAAAAGAACTTTTTTAATTTTAAAATAAAAATAAATGAACATAAGCATAGGAAACGATCACGCTGGTCCAAAATATAAAAAAGCGATAGTAAACTTTTTGAAGGAACGAGGNTATAATATAACAGATTACGGGACAAACAGATCCTCGAGTGTCGATTATCCTGATCTCATTCACCCAGTAGCAAAAAATATTTCTTTAGGAAAATCTTCTATGGGAATAATTATTTGCGGTAGTGGAAATGGAGCAGCTATGACAGCAAATAAATACAAAAAAATTCGTGCGGCACTCTGCTGGAATAAAGAAACAACAAGGCTAGCCCGAAGACATAATGATGCAAATATTTTAAGCTTGCCCGCAAGGTTTGTTTCCACAAAACAAGCTATTGAAATGGTAAAAATATTTATAGAAACAGAGTTTGAAGGGGGGAGACATCAGGCCAGAATTGAGAAAATACCATGTAAATAATGGTATCTTTCGCAGTAAAAAGNTTCAATAATCTTACAAAAACAGAAATACACGATATCTATGCGTTAAGGTCAGAGGTCTTTGTTGTAGAACANGAATGTATTTACCAAGACATAGACGGTAAAGATAAAGACGCACTTCATGTAATTGGAAAAGAAGGAAAAAAAATGCTCGCATATGCACGAATATTAGAGAAAGGAACTTCTTATCCAAACTATATCTCAATGGGAAGGGTACTTGTAAAAAAAAGTATGAGAGGACAATTGATAGGAAAGAAACTTCTCAAATTTTGTTTATATCATTTAGAAAAAAAGCAGCCTTTACAGGCAATCAAAATTTCAGCACAATCGCACTTAGAGAAGTTTTATAATGACCACGGTTTTGTTAAATTAGGAAAGGGCTACCTGGAAGATGGGATACCACATATTGCAATGGTAAGGAAGTAAGCTAATTATTTACTTTTTNTAAGACACCTTTTATNTGTTCAACAATCTCACCCTTTTCCGGCATTTTTTTNCCAACATAAAAAACCATGCAATAGCCACAAAAAAGAATATTGTNTTTNACTTCATTTAGTGCAATTCTCAACTNTCTTTTAATTCTATTCCTGTCTACGGCTCGGGAGAAATCTTTTTTAGAAACAGAAACACCAACAGCTAAAAATGATAAACATGAATCTTTTTCTAATCTAAGCAACAAGTTTTGATAATGATAATTCTTTCCATTTTCAAAGACACTTTTTGTTNNCGACCTGCCTTTTAGTCTTTGGAGCATTATTTTATTCTTCTTTTGGCACATAGAAGTTATTACTTTTATCTANATCCGCCATTAATCCGCTTGGATCAATTAAAATTGTCTGAATTTCATCTAATGGATGACTAACAGAAAATGAATAATTCAGATGAGCCCACGCCCAATCTTTNTGAACAATCCATTTTATAGGGTATGGATTACCCTTTTCGCCCCGCATTAACGAAATAGGAATATAATGTAATTCAGACTCCCCATTTTTCAAAACAACTAATATTTCAAGTGGCATGGGCATNAGCTCTTTCCGTGAAATATAAACTTCTGTTATGTCACCGTTGTTTTCTATATTGGTAATTGCATAATCTATTTTATTTGTTGTCTGTGTCCAGTCTGTTAAATACCACTGAAGTTGAATTTTTGAAACCCTCTCTGCTATTCGTCTAAAATCGTTTGGTAAGGGGTGTTTAAATTTCCATTCCTCAAAATATAAGCGAAGGGTCTTAAATAAATTTTCATATCCTATAATATACGCTAACTGACCGAGAAATACAGCACCTTTGCNATATGCTGTTCGCTCGTAAGCATAGTTGTGATGATATCTATTAGCGTTAGTACTTTGTGGCATCTCNCCACCGAGAGAAGCTAGAGAGAAATAACTCCTGTAGGANNCCTCNAAAGGAAAATCGAGCTTTTTTTCTAAAATTNCATTTTCAGCAAGTGTAGAAATAAAAGTAGTGAATCCTTCATCCATCCACTCATGCTTTGTTTCATTTGTTGCTAAAACATGCTGAAACCAAGAATGGGCTAGCTCATGCGCTGTGACACTGAAAAGGCCATCGTAATTTCTACCCCCAGTAATTAAGGNAAGCATAGCATATTCCATCCCTCCGTCTCCTCCCTGAACCACAGAATATTTTTTGTATGGATAGGGACCAATTTTTTCATTNAAATATGACATCATCTCCGCGGTATGAGGTTGAAGTTTTTTCCAGTTTTCTATAATCTCAGGATTGTCTTTATAGAAAAAATGTAAATCAACTCCATTTGGCCCAGGATGAATGTCATGAACATATTCAGGGTCAGCAGCCCAAGTAAAATCATGTACCTGTGGAGCAATGAAGTGCCAAATGATTTTTCCTTTTTTTGTTTTTGGGCGCTTTTTATCAGAATATCCCTTTCCTATTTGATCGGCATTTTGAAGATATCCACTTGCGGCAACCATGAAGTTTTTGTCAATACTAATTTTCACATCAAAATTACCCCATACACCGTGAAATTCTCGACCGATATACGGATCAGCATTCCATCCTTCAGAGTCGTATTCGGCCATTTTGGGGTACCATTGAGCCATAGAAAAAGCTACACCCTCAGATGAATTTTTTCCTGCTCGGCGGATAACATCAGGTACGTGACCTACGAATTTAAGCTTAAAAGTAGATGACCCACCAGGAGGTATAGGAGTATTTAGTGGGACCTCAAGGATAGTTTCTGAATTAACAGGGTTCAAACGCACTCCGTCTTGGGTAAGATCTGTAACTCTTAAAGAGCCCTGCTGGTCTTTCGATAGACTGTCAACATTGATATTAAACCGTGTGTTGCGATCTGGGGAATTTCTTAATTGGACTGCCATTTCGCTTCCAGGCTGGAACGCATTGTAGTAAAGATGATAAAATACCTTATCTAGTGTCTCAGGAGAATTATTTGTGTAAACCAACTTTTGTGTTCCAGAATAATTTGCTGTTTCTGNNTCTAAAGCAACAAACATTTCGTAATCAACAGCTTGTTGCCAATATTGNGACTTAGCATTATANAGACTTAGAATGATAACAACGGGAATAAGGAAAAACTTCATAACAATATTTAATTTTCAAGAGTTTACTCAATGCTAAAGTAAGAATCCAAAGTAAAACTTTCGTCCATTCTAACGCCTTTTTCTGTTTGTTTTAGAGATATTAGCTCATGATATGGATCATGCTCTAAAAAAAGCAATGTTTTCTTTTGNGAGGCGTCGATTAAAAAATCACTTTTCTCATCTAGAGTTAGAAGAGGCCGGGTATCGTATCCCATGATGTATGGAATTGGTAAATGTCCAACGGTAGGTATTAAATCAGCAGCATAGATGACTCTATGACTCTTATAATTAAAAATTGGAAGCATTTGTTTTTCTGTATGGCCATTAACTAAATAGATTGAAAAGGGAAATGNTGTTTCTTNGAGTATTGGGCCTTCCCCATTNACGAATTTTAATTGACCACTNTCTTNAATGGGGATAATATTTTCCTTTAAAAAAGAAGCGCTTTCNCTGGAGTTTGGTTTTGTNGCCCAATTCCAATGGTCNTCATGTACCCAGAAANAAGCATTTTTAAATGCGGGCTNAAGCAAACCGGAANTATCCCTGTTTATTGCACCACCACAGTGGTCGAAATGAAGATGNGTTAAAAAAACATCTGTAATTTGGTCTCGATGGAAGCCTGCACTTGAAAGGGATTTATCTAGCGAATGAACACCCCACAAGTTGTAATGTTTAAAAAAAGCNTCATCTTGTTTATCNCCCATACCNGTGTCNACAAGAATTAAACGGTTACCCTTTTCAACCAAAAGACATCGACTAGCCATTTCGATTTGATTATTTTTATCCGCGGGGTTTGTACGNTCCCACAANNTCTTGGGTACAACCCCAAACATAGCGCCTCCATCAAGTTTNAAATTTCCTGCTTCTATAGAATATAGCTGCATTTATTTTAATTTTACCCTTGCTAATACATCAGAGGATGTTATGTACAGATATTTTTCATCTCTATCAAAACCACAATTTGCTGTTTTTTTTCCCGGCATAATTGTTCCTAAATGCTCTCCTAAAGAGTTTAATAATAATACTCCTCCTGGGCCAGTGGCAAAAATTATTCCTGAAGAGTGAACTTTGAGACCATCAAAATGCCCTTCTCTAGTCTTGCTTANCTCGTTCCCATCAAAAAAAACCCTTTCATTAGTAAATTGACCATTTTTATTGTCAAAAGCCATTATAACTTCATTATTACCATCTGAGTTTGCTACATATGCAGTCTTTTCATCAAGAGATAAAATTATACCGTTGGGGCGAGTCATATTTTTATTTAATAGTTTGATTCCTTCTCTGGGACTCCACTTAAAAATACCATTAAAATTAAGTTCCTTAAGACTATCCGTATCCTGTTGTTTCAATCCATAAGGAGGGTCAGTAAAATATATTGAGCCCTCACTNTCAAAAACNAGGTCATTTGGACTATTAAGCCACATACCATTATAGTGGTNTACTAGCACNTCATATTTTGGTTTGTTAAAANNCCAATCTGTTAAACGNGCAANNGAACGATCTCCATGTTGACACAAAATTAAATTTCCTTGNTTATCNATACCTAATCCATTTGATCCTGCAGATTGATTGTGTGGGGCACGACCAGTCATTCCACTTGGAGACAGAAAAANGGTCAATCCTTTTTNTTCAGTCCATAAATATGCTTTATTATNTGGNACGTCTGAGAATAAAACTCCTTCTAATTCTGGAACCCATACAGGCCCTTCAGACCAACCAAATCCATCTGCAAGNACCTCTATTTTAGCATTTTTTGAAACAAGCTGTTCCATNTTTGGATCTAAAANTTCAATAGANCCAATNGTTNNTTGAGCAGAAAGANNNAAAANNCNAANAGNAAANANNANNAANAANGTATTTTTNNTNAANATNTNGNTTTTAAATAACAATTTACAAAAACAAAGCCNAACTANAGNNCNGATTCTNNTTTGTCTTTATTNNTNAAAANACGCNTAAAGNNCTTCTGCAAAACTTAACATTAATTTTATTTCNTGAATGCTAGANANGCGATCNTTNCCTTTNATTAACANNTGAGAACCATTTGACTCTATATGAAAAACAGGATGGCTTTCAAAGAAGTAAATNAATTCAGGGGAAAAAAGTTTTCTAATGGCGATATTATCGTTTCCACTTAAATGAAACCGTCTAGAAAAATCAGGAGCATCTTTGAAATTTATATCACTAAAACCAGC
Source organism: Flavobacteriaceae bacterium TMED179 (assembly GCA_002169865.1). GTDB lineage: Bacteria > Bacteroidota > Bacteroidia > Flavobacteriales > Flavobacteriaceae > MS024-2A. Next base: position 81,851 of record NHIC01000009.1, read on the forward strand.
CCAATTATATATAGTAGTTATTATGTCTTCCCTATCTAATACAAAAACTGGAAGATCTATAGGGCTTTCAAAAAGTAAAAAAGTAGCTCTTAGATCTGCTTTTGTAATAAAAGCACCTTCAGAATATGACAAATCAAATACACTAAAACTACTCTTAATGTTTATCAATTTGTTTACGTCATAATTGATCACCTTAGACTCAAAAAATAAAAATTCATTAAGCCCCTTCGGATTAANATCAATTTCAGAAGTGTACATCCAGTTTAATTGTTTTCCAAGTGACTCAAGGTCTTTTTGTCGGTTTGTCAAAGCATTACGAAGTCCAATTAAAGAATCTATTGGTAGGTTTTTTCTAACTGAAAATGGATGATCAGTTTCTGAGGCATGTATATCTAATCCGATGGTTTCAAAGATTCCTTGCTTTCTTTCAAAGGAACGCTGATAGTCATGCAAACCTTCCATAACAGTGTGGTCAACAAAATCGCAAAGTGAGAAGTCGACAATAGCATGCTCAGTCTCTGGGATTTGGTCTAATTTTTTTTTAAGCCGATAAAAGTTTAAAAAACTACAAAAGNTCTTAACACTTACGTAATAATTTCCACTTTGGTCCTCTAAATACATCAGGACATTAGGCTTAAAAATATTTGTAGTAAAAATCAAAAGCCTTTTACTCAANAAAAGATGAGTNAAGAATGTAAACAANATTCCAACNGCAATACCCGTAATAAGATTTGTTAAAATAGTNCTTATNAATGTTACGAGAAAAATAAGGGCTTGCTCAGGNCCAATTTTATAAATACGTAAGAAGTTTTCAGGAGAGGCTAATTTATACCCAGTAAAAACAAGAATAGCCGCTAAACAGGTAAGTGGAATCATTTGAATCTGCTTTCCTAAAAGCATCACAAATAATATAAGAAAGGCTGAGTGAAAAAAGTTTGATGAGCGGTTAGTNCCACCATTATTTGCATTTACTGAGCTTCTAGCTATCACCGTCACCACATTCAAACCTCCAAGAAAGCCACTTACAATACTAGCTAAACCCAAAGCCCGAAGATCTTTATTAATATTAGATCTTCTCTTCTTAGGGTCTAATTTATCAACAGCTTTTATACTTAAAAGAGACTCAATTACAGCAATAAGTGTGATAGAAAAAACGACTCCAATGAACTCTATATCAGAAACTTTATCAAATTGCGGCTGAGGTAAATTAGAAGTTATNTTATTTGGAATGTCAATAAGTAATTCTTTGTTAATAGGAGGGTTTTGATTTAAAACTAAAGTATAATAATATCCAATCCCTATTGAGGCCACCACAACCCACATAGGGGCGGGTATTAGATGGAAGTAAGGATTTCTAATCCTGCTATATAAAAAAAGAAAAATCAAACTCAAAAATCCTAAAACTCCAGCAAAAGGATGGACTTTTAAAAAAGTAATTAATGAATCTGGAATTGCTAATAATTGATCAATTGTTCCTCCGTTTATTGATCGAACACCTAACATTAAATGAAACTGTTTTGCTAGAATTCCTATTCCAATTGCCGCTAACATTCCTTGAAGAGCTGTTGCAGGGAAAAATTCACTCATAGCCCCCATTCTTAAAACACCAAAAAGAAAAAGAAGAGCACCTGAAAAAATAATAGCCGCAAGAGTATATAAATAACCTTGATAAAGATCTCCACTCCCTAACGTTGTAATTGAACCTAATAAAACTATTACAAGACCATTTCCAGGACCAGCAATAGTAACATTAGATCCACCAAATATAGAAACCACTATTCCTCCCACTACTGCAGCAATGATTCCTGCAAGCGGAGGAGCTTCAGAGGCAATAGCAAGACCTAGACCCAGAGGTAAAGCGATAAGCGATACTACAAACCCAGCAAACATATTTTGAGGTAATTCTTTAAAAAAAGATATATTTTTATTTTTCCTACTCATTTAATANAGATTGGATTATAAGGACATCTGTCGGTAATTCAGCAAGAATGTGTTCTAAGTCTTTAGGGAAAAATCGATTTAGAAAGGTTGATTCTTCTTGAGCATTCATGACTAAAAGATCCGCCCGTATGAGACGAGCATAGTGACCTATTGAGTAACCTCTTCGACCAAAAATACTTTGTGTTCCCCATTTAATATTGTTTTTCTGTTTTACAGGAATCTTTTTGACAAGATCACTTACTCGTGTATTTTCCTCTCTGTTAATTTTCTCTTTTTTAAGAGTAGCTTTTTTTAAGCTCTTATCATCATTTATTGAAACATCAATACGAGATTCACTGATTTCTTCTACAAGTGTTATTTTTTGAGCTTTTAAGGCTTTTCCAACATAAAAAGATGCCTCTACAGTTTCTCTGGTTTGAGGACTATCAAAACCATTAACTACGATATGCTTACAAGGATGTCGCTCAACGGAAGGGTTTAACATAAGCAACACTGAACACGGCGCTTTACGTGTAAGTTTTCTTGCAATAGAGCCTAGGTAAAAAGTAACTATTTTTTCTCTTTTTAAGGCTCCTATAAGCAACAAGTCTACATTGAATTTTTTGCAAGTTTTAATCAAAGTGCTAACTGGCTCTCCAGAAACCCAATGAATTTTCACTTTTTCAGCTTTTAATGGACATCCATTCATTAGTTTTTCAAACTTATTTTTTTTCTTCTTGGTTCTTTCGCCTACATGGACGAAAATTAAACTGGATTTAAAATATGAAGCCAAACGGTTAACCTCAAAAATATTTGCTTTCAAGGATGGAGAAAAGGCAAAACCAAAAAGTAATGTTTTAAAAGGTTTAAACGCCATGATTTGAAGCCTAAAGTTCTACATTAATATAATAATTTTTTCTGTTTTAGGATCTATTTTAATTCTTGAATCCAGGTTAAAAGTAACTGAGGCCAATCTTCTAAAGAGCCTTTTCCTCTACCTAATCCATATCCGTGGCCACCATTTGAATAAAGGTGCATTTCTGCTGAAACATTATTTTTCAGAAGCGCTTCATAAAACAATAAGCTGTTTTCTATCGGAACTCCCTTATCGTCAGCAGAATGAACTAAAAAAGTTGGGGGTGTATTTGAATTTACCTGTAGGTTATTAGAGAATTCTTCAATTAGCTCAACTGAAGCGTCTTTTCCAATTAAATTATTTTTTGAACCACCATGATAATATTTTTCATCAAAAGTAATAACAGGATAAATAAGAGCCATAAAATTAGGACGTGCACTTAAATGTTTGAGCGGATTATTTGAGTCGGCCGTTGTTTTTTTATCATATTTAGTACCAAGTGTAGACGCCAAATGTCCTCCTGCAGAAAAACCCATTATTCCAATTGTAGTTGGATTAATATCCCATTTTTTTGCATTCGAACGGATCAAGCGAAAAGCCTGTTGTGCATCTTGAAGTGGGGCCCATTTTGGATCAATAATTGAGGAAGAAACTGGTAGACGATATTTAAGAACAAATGCGGCAATTCCTTTTGAATTCAATAATTTTGCAAAGTCTGTTCCTTCCCAATCATAAGCTAAAATGCCATAGCCCCCTCCAGGACAAATTACAACGGCTTTTCCTGTTCTTATACTCTTAGAGGGTAAATAAATCTCAATACTTGGAGTTTGAACATTCGAAATCCTAATAATATCTGTTTCAGAAAACTTTTCTTTTTCATCACTTTTTTTTTGATTTGGAACATTCCCATCAGGCCATAATAGTAATTTTTGCTGACCTTGGATTTTGGATAAGATTAACACGAATAAGACTATTGTAATAAAGCGAGACATAACGGTATTATTTTTTTAAAGATAAATTTAATATTCAATCATTTAGCTTAAGAACAGCCATAAATGCTTGCTGAGGGATTTCCACGTTACCGACTTGTCGCATTTTCTTTTTCCCTTTTTTTTGCTTCTCTAGTAATTTTCGCTTACGGGTTATGTCTCCTCCATAGCATTTTGCTGTAACGTCTTTCCTTAGGGCTTTTATTGTTTCCCGAGATATTATTTTAGCCCCTATAGCTGCTTGAATCGGAATATCAAATTGTTGCCGAGGTATTAGTTCTCGTAATTTTTCACACATTTTTTTTCCAATAGTATAAGCATTATCTGCATGAATTAATGCTGAAAGAGCATCAACTTGATTAGAGTTTAAAAGAACATCAACTTTAACCAATTTGGAACGCCTCATTCCAATTGGACTGTAATCAAAAGAGGCATAACCTTTGGAAACTGTTTTTAATCGATCATAAAAGTCAAAGACAATCTCAGCCAAAGGCATATCGAAAGTAAGCTCAACTCTTTCTGGAGTGAGATATGTTTGATTAGTAATTTGTCCTCGCTTTTCAATACTTAGCGACATAACGCTACCTACAAATTCTGATTTGGTAATTATTGATGCTTTTATATAAGGCTCTTCTACTCTGTCTAAAGCAGACGGATCTGGTAAATCTGAGGGATTGTTTACCCACAATATTTCTTTAGGATTTTTTTTGGTAAAAGCCTGGTAGGAAACATTGGGGACAGTTGTTATGACAGGCATATTAAATTCTCGTTCTAAACGTTCTTGAATTATTTCTAGGTGTAGCATTCCTAAAAAGCCACATCTAAAACCAAAACCAAGTGCTGCAGAACTTTCAGGGAAAAAAACAAGAGAAGCGTCATTAAGTTTTAGCTTTTCCATTGAAGCCCTCAGCTCTTCATAGTCTTCCGTATCGACAGGATAAATACCCGCAAATACCATGGGCTTTACTTCTTCAAATCCATCAATTACTTTTTCAGTTGGGTTAATAGAACACGTAATTGTGTCCCCTACCTTAACTTCTTTAGCCTCTTTAATCCCTGTTATCAGGTATCCCACATCTCCAGCAAAAATTTCTTTTTTAGGCTCTTGTGTTAACTTTAGGGTGCCAATTTCGTCAGCAAAATAATTTTTTTGTGTAGCAATAAATTTAATTCTTTGACCTTTTTTAATAGATCCGTTTTTAACCCTAAAATAAGTTTCTATACCACGAAAAGGGTTATAAACTGAATCAAAAATTAAAGCTTGTAGCGGATCAGAGATACTTCCTTTGGGAGCAGGAATCCTTTTAATAATTGCTGATAGTATTTTTTTAATACCCAAACCAGTTTTTGCCGACGCAGGGATAACTTCCTCAGCTTTACATCCTAGTAAATTAACTATGTCATCTGTTACTTCTTCTGGATTTGCAGATGGTAAATCAATCTTATTTAGCACAGGAATGATTTCTAAGTCATTTTCAAGTGCGAGATATAGGTTTGATATTGTTTGTGCTTGAATACTCTGAGCAGCGTCTACTATTAATAAAGCCCCCTCACAAGCTGCAATGGATCGAGAAACTTCATATGAAAAATCTACATGACCCGGTGTATCAATAAGGTTTAATACATATGTTTCACCCTCATCTGAATATTCCATTTGAATGGCATGAGATTTAATAGTAATACCTCTTTCACGCTCAAGATCCATGTTGTCTAGAAGTTGATCCTGTTTCTCACGATCAGTTACTGTCCCGGTGAAATCAAGAAGGCGATCTGCTAAAGTACTTTTCCCATGATCAATATGGGCAATTATACAAAAGTTTCGGATATTTCTCATACTGCTCCATCATTCATAGCCATGCAAATATACGAGTTTGTTGGCTGTGTAAAACTCTTTTGACTAACTTTTGATTTTCGTAAAATATTTCTAATCTAATTAGTAAATCATCTACAATAAAGAATCATAAGAAAAAGTATTTCAGCCTCCCCTTTCCCATATTATCATAATGGAAATATATCCAATAAAACCAAATTTTACAACACTTTTTATTAACTAAACCTTTCAAAAATAAAATAGCACTAACTGATTATTGGCCTATTGGGAATCAATAGGCCCAGATCTTTTATGTATTTTTAGGAAAAATTTATTCTTGGTAAAAATTGGTAACATCAAATTGAGTTCATTCCCTTTGCTTTTAGCCCCTATGGAGGATGTAAGTGATCCACCGTTTCGTGCTCTATGTAAGGAAGGTGGTGCAGATGTGGTTTACACCGAATTTATTTCTAGTGAAGGACTGATTAGGGATGCGGCTAAAAGTATTCAAAAGCTCGATATCTATGAAAAAGAAAGGCCAGTTGGGATTCAAATATTTGGAGCAAATTTAGACTCAATGCTTCGCTCTATAGAAATTGTAGAGGCTACAAAACCAGATATAATTGATATAAACTTTGGCTGTCCAGTTAAAAAAGTAGTTTGCAAAGGCGCTGGAGCAGGAATTCTTAAAGACATTCCTAAAATGGTAAAATTAACAGAGGCCATGGTTAAGCAAACGCCTATTCCCATTACCGTGAAAACTAGATTGGGATGGGATCATGACTCTATAAAGATTGTAGAGGTTGCAGAACGACTTCAGGACATTGGCTGTGCGGCTATTTCAATTCATGGCCGAACACGTGCTCAAATGTATAAAGGAGAGGCAGATTGGACATTAATTGCAAAAGTTAAAAATAATACTAGAATGTATATTCCTGTTTTTGGTAATGGAGATGTAAACACACCGGAACGCGCTTTGCTGATGAGAGATGAGTATGGATTAGATGGTGCGATGATTGGTAGGGCAAGTATAGGCAACCCATGGTTTTTTAGACAAGTAAAACATTTTTTGGATTCAGGCACTCACCTTCCTCCGCCAACTATAGAAGAAAGAGTAGCAATTACAAGGCGTCATTTAGAAATGTCTGTTGCGTGGAAGGGAGAAGTGTTAGGGGTGTTAGAAACCCGAAAACACTATACTAATTATTTCAAAGGGCTTCAGAATTTTAAGCCCTATCGAAAAAGAATGATAACTTCAAACCACTCAGAGGAAGTCTTGGATATCCTAAACGAAGTACTTGAAGAATATACACCTCAAGAAGTACTGTAGACAAGAAATTTTTTACTTAACCCTCGTGTTGCCCATGCTGTACTTAAAGTACCAAGGACCATTAATGTAGAAAAGACAATTATAATATTTTCATACTTAAATAAAACTGGGTAAGCTATACTTGTTCCCGGGACATCAATAAACGAGAAATATGATTGTAATAGAACTAATATACTTCCTAATAGTAAGCCAACCACCCCTCCAACACTACAAATTAAAAGACCAATTGAAAAAAATATTTTATGAATACCCTTAGGTTTTGCACCTAGTGCCAAAAGAATTTGAACTTGTTTCCTTTTGTCCAATACCATCATTATAAGGGCACCAATTACGTTAAATAATGCTATAATCATAACAAGGGTAAAAATAAAATAGACTGCTACATGTTCTATATTCAGCATTTTATAAAGTGCAATATTTTGTTCTTCTCTTGAAACAAGTTGAATTGGACTCATAAAATAACGGCGAACAGTTTTTTCAAGTGATGTTTTTTTAATTCCAGGGAGTGTTTTTAAAACAATTGAAGAGTATTGATTTGGTCTAAGATTTAAAAGACTTTGTCCAAATGAAAGAGAAGAAAAAATGTATTTTTTATCCAAATCTTCACTGATTTGGTATAATCCAGAGACGATTGCACGAACAGAATTGAAAGGATTTTGATTTAGCAATGTTTGCCTATTTTTTTTAGGAACTGTTACACCAAGATATGTATTGTAATCATAAACGCCTAAACCCATAGATCCGGCTATTCCAAACCCAACTACTACATCAGATCCTTCAAAGGAAAGCCAATCTCCTAAGGAAATTAGACTATCTACAGCGACTATATCTGTGTATTTTGGAGATATAGCTTTAAGAGTAGCAACCTGATCATATTTTCTAAAAGATAAAAATACTTTTTCTTCAATTTCAGGAGCAGCAGCATAAATCTCAGGGAGTGCATCAATTTTAATTAAAGTACTATCCGATACGAAAAGATACTTTCCTTGTTTTGGAATAATTTCAAAATCAGGATTAAAAGTATTAACAAATGAAAGGCTAAAGTCTTTAAGACCAGCAAAGGCACTTAGAACAACAAAAAGAGAAGCAGTAGCGATGATTACCATAAAAAGGGCAAATGAATTAATCCGGTTTATTACCGTTTGTTTGCTTTTTGAAAAAAAGTAGCGTAATGCAATTTTTAAAGAGTAGGACATTCTTAATCTCTGATTATATTTTTGGCCTATTTTTCAGAGATGAGGTATCTTTAATAGGGTTTTTCCCATCACTCAATTCTTTTTCGATGACTTCGATATAGTTCAATGAATCGTCTAGGTAGAAATATATCTCAGGAATTTTTCTTAATTGATTTTTCATTTTTTTAGATAAATCATGACGAAGTTGAAAGCGATTATTTTTTATGTTTTCAAAATAACTGAAAGCTTTTTCATTGGGAAAAATACTTAGGTAAATTTTAGCAATTGATAGGTCGGATGTTATTTTAACATTTGTAACAGAAATCATTAAATTTTTAACGCTTGATTTTCGAATTGCATTTTGTAAAAGAGAAGCAACTTCTTCTTTTATTAAAGCATTGATTTTTTTTTGTCTAGCAGTTTCTTGTTTTTCCATAATACAAAAAATAAGGAGAAAAAGACCTTACATGCGCTCCCATTTATATTCACCGTTTAAACGAAATGTCCCAAGGTGTTTTTTACTCCATTGACTTGGTTCAATTAGTGAGAGAAAGGTATTTTTATTTCCTTGATATAGGAAATATACTTCTCCAACGATTGGTTCAAACTTAAAATCTGCTGAGTATACCTTTTGAGTGTCTGATGCCTCAGCTACAAAAGATTTAATTTTTTGTTGAAGATCGGTTAGTTCAGCTTTAAATTGTTTAGAAACCTTGTCTATTCCTTTCTTTTTAAAAGCGTCAACATTAGGCACCTCAATTACAGGACCACTTTGGCTACTCGAATATGGCAGTAGCTTTGCAATGTAATTTTCGTATTCTTCGTCCCATACAACTGTGTCTGGCTTCTTTTTCAAATCAAATTTTTTATAAAGATAATAAGTAATCTTTACATATTTTTAAAACTGTTCGTTTGAAAAACGAGTAGTTAAAAACTAGATTTCAAAAAAAAGAGTATATTAAAAAAAAAAAAAATGACTTTTTTAGAAAAATTTTACCCGATTATACTTGCATTTTTGAGCTTTCTATACTCAATTTACCTTTGGTTTACTGGAAATTTAATGGAAGGAATCTATGTTGGTTTATGGCCGGTTACTATATTGGCTTTCTCTATAGCCATAAGACAAAGAAGAAATGATGACAAAAATTCCGACTCATGAATAATCAAATAATGTTTGTTATAGGTTGCGTGATTTTTGCCGTCTATGTTTATTTCTTACTCAGTATTATAAGAAAACAACATAAAATTCAAAATAAGGAACACATGAATATTCATGACTCGAATGATCTAGATGGTATGGGAAATCAAGGACGAATTCCAGATAAAAAGCCTCGGAATCGTGCTATTTGATTTCTATATAATTACAGAAATTCTTCCAAGAATTTAAATCAAAGTATTCGATGGAGAGGTGATGTAACAAAATTAGAGAAACAGGTTAGTTGAATAATCGCATTCTATATTGTTATTTGATTATTTATACATTTTATGGCATAGATTTAGATGAAAAGAATTCGAAAAATAGTAAGGCTAATTTTAACCTTTAATATGATAATCTTTTTTATTGGTTGTGTAAATAAAAAATCAACAAAGAGTGAATATAATATGCTAAATATTAAAAAAGCCCCTTTTGGATCAACGACTGATGGTATTGAGGTAGAACAATACATAATGCAAAATAGAAATGGAATGGTTGTTGGGATAATTACCTATGGAGGGATAATAAACTTTCTAACTGCAAAAGATAAAAACGGTAATTATAAAGACATAGTTTTAGGTTATAAAAACTTAGAACATTATCAGAAGAGCAGCCCTTATTTTGGTGCAATAATTGGACGGTACGCAAATCGAATAGAAATGGGAAAATTTGAACTCGATGGTCTAAATTATGAATTAGCTAAAAACAATGGCGATAATCATCTTCACGGTGGATTAAAGGGTTTTGATAAAGTTGTTTGGAAAGCAAAGGAAATAGTGACGGATAATGATGTATCAATCGAATTAAGTTATTTGAGTAAAGACATGGAAGAAGGATATCCAGGAAATCTCGACGTAAAAGTTATTTATACGCTTAATGATAAAGATGAATTAATTGTTAACTATGAAGCAAGTACCGACAAAACCACAATCCTCAACCTTACTCAGCATTCTTACTTTAATCTCTCAGGAGATACTAATAGAGATATCCTAGATCACGAGCTCTTAATAAATGCGGATTCTTTTTTACCAGTAAATAGTAATTTAATTCCTACAGGCGAATTAAAAGAAGTAGGTGGTACGCCTTTTGACTTTAGATTACCTAAAAAAATAAGGAGCGATATTGACATTGAAGATCATCAATTAAAAAATGGATTAGGCTATGACCATTGTTGGGTTTTAAACGATTATGCTAAGGGTTTTCGATTTGTAGCCTCTGCCTATGAACCAAGCTCAGGAAGATTACTGGAGGTTTTCACTGACCAACCTGGAATTCAATTCTATTCAGGAAATTTTTTAGATGGAACACTAAAAAGTAAAATAGGAGGAAAATATAATTATCGATCAGGATTTTGCTTAGAGACTCAACACTTTCCTAATTCTCCTAACCAAAAGGACTTCCCTAAAGTAGAATTGAGCCCAGGTGAAAAATATATTTCAAAAACAGCATTTAAATTTTCTGTAAAATAAAAAGTGTTTTTAAATAATAATTTTAATTATATATTTAAGTATGAATAAGGCAATCTTGTTATCATTCCTTCTGTCATTATTTATTTCATGCAATTCAAATATTGATTCTCAAGCGCGCCCAAATATAATTCTTATTCTAGCTGATGATCAAGGATGGGGAGACTTAAGTTCAAATGGAAATAAGGATCTACATACACCAAATATTGATAAAATTGCTCTCAACGGAGTAAGATTTGACCGCTTTTTTGTCAGCCCAGTATGTTCACCAACAAGAGCAGAAATTTTAACTGGAAGACATCATACGAGAACAGGGGTTTATGATGTATCTCTTGGTGGTGAAAGAATAAATGTTGATGAGGAAACACTAGGAGATCTTTTCAAAGCCGCTGGATATAGAACTGCTGCATATGGGAAATGGCATAACGGAATGCAAGCTCCTTATCATCCAAATACTAGAGGGTTTGATCAGTTTTATGGATTCTGTTCGGGACATTGGGGGAATTATTTCAACCCCGTTTTAGAAAAAAATGGAGAATTAGTAAGAGGAAAAGGTTTCATTACGGATGATTTAACAAATCACGGAATAGAATTTATAAAAAAAAACAAAAACAATCCATTTTTACTTTATATGCCTTTTAATACTCCACACAGTCCAATGCAGGTTCCAGATAAATATTGGAATAAATTCAAAAACAAAGATTTAATTCAAAAAGGGACTTTGTCAAAGATTACTAAAGATAAATATTCAGGCACAAATAGTAAAGGTGAAAATCATTCTAGAGCAGCATTAGCAATGTGTGAGAATATTGATTGGAATGTTGGAAGAATTATACAAACCTTGGAATCACAGAATATAATTGAAAACACAATAATTATTTATTTATCGGATAATGGCCCTAATGGACACAGATGGAACGATGGAATGAAAGGGATAAAAGGATCTACGGACGAAGGAGGAACTAGATCACCTATGATTATTAGTTGGAAAGGAAATATTCCGAGCGGAAAAGAGGTATTTAAGATTGCGTCAGGGATTGATTTATTACCTACTTTAATCGACATATCTGGAATTAAAGTTAAGCCAAAGAATAAATTGGATGGAGTTAACCTAAGACCACTTATTTACCAAAATCATGTTGATTGGCAAGATAGATACATATATAATTATTGGAGAGGAAGATTGAGTTTAAGAAATCAAGATTTTAGACTTGATAATGAAAATAATTTATATAATATGAATGACGATCCAAATCAGCTGAAAAATGTTTCTTCGACTTACAATGAAATATTTGAGGTTATGAAAAAAGCTAAAATCGAATGGAGGAAGGAATTATCAGCTAATATAAATTTAAAGGATAAAAGAGCTTTTATAATAGGCCATCCAGGATTAAAGAATACACAAATTCCAGCTCGTGACGCAAAGGCTAATGGATTAATTAAAAGATCTAATTATTATCCTAATTGTAGTTATATGACTAATTGGGTAAATATAGATGACACCATATCATGGAATGCTGAAGTTGCTGAAGATGGAAAGTTTGAGGCAATTATTTACTATACATGTCAAAAGGATGCATTAGGATCTGAAATTGAATTAAGTTTTTCAGACTCTAGTATATCAAAGAAGATAACAAAATTCCATAATCCCGAAGAGTACGGAAAAGAAAATGACAGATCTCCCAGGATTGAATCGTATGTCAAAGACTTTATACCCTTAAAAATGGGAGTAATAGACTTAAAAAAAGGGAAGGGCATTCTAAAGTTAAAGGGATTAAAAATGACTGGCAAAGAACTCATGGATTTTAGGTTGCTAATGTTAAAAAGAATCTAAATATTTATCCAGTACGTTATCTTTAAATTTATAGTTCTAAAATTTGGGATAAAGTCGTTTTCGATATAATTGGAATTATCTGTGTAAACCAGGAACAAGTCTGATAAAGGTGCAAAGCGCCATTGAAACCGAGAGTTTATGCCCAAAGAATTTGAAAAATTACTGTATTGTATAAATGTGGCCCAAAAAATATTTTTACTGAATGTAAAGTCTACCTTAGGACTTACTAAAAACAAATTTACCGAGTTTTGTGGGCTAGGCAAATCAATCTTGTCATAACTAAATTTTAGACTTGCTTGCATTAATTTATCAATTCGAAAATTGAAATTATTACTTACGGAATATCTATTACCATTAAAATATCCTCCAACATTTATATTAGAATTAAATCTAAACTTTTTTATGTTAGTAGATCCATATTCAATTTCAATTTGGCGAGTCTCATACCCTCCTTTTATAATAGGTGTGTCTAAATTGGCTCCAGTAGGGTCAAAATTATTTTCTAAGTATATGTAGTTATTTATAAAAGATATGTCAATTCCTGATAAATTTTTAAAATTAAATGAGAGATTTCCTTTAAGCCTAAGATCTGTAATAAGGTTATTATTGCCAGGTTTATCAATGTAATATACCTCAGGACCAAACTGAATATTCTGAATTGACTTAGATTCTGGGAAAAATACTCTATTGTATATAGTATAATTTTTTTTAAATCCGGTCCTTCTTGAAAACCCTAAATCGCTTGTGAAATTTGGAGTTGTTCTAGTGAAAACTGTTCTAAATCTATTTCTTCTATCATTGTAATTAAACCTTAAGCCTGTGGACAATCCCTCCTTATCTTTTGACGGGGAAAATGTATTGTAGAAAAAAACCTTACCCCTAATTTTTTCATTTTTTGATATAAAATTATAATCAAACCCCAACAAACGATTATATTTTTCTTCTGCTGAATCAATTTCATTTTTTTCAGTTTTCTGTCTATTGACAAATAAAAATTTAAAATTCGACTTGCTAAAAACATTTTGTTGAAATGATAGAACAGTATTGTTGTTAGACGGGATATAATTAACTCTATCTCTTGCAGTTTGCATGTTTAAAAGTCCTATACGTAGTCTATTGTTAACTTTCCCACTTAACCTGATACCTGTATGAATTTTATTTTGAATGGTATTTCCGGTTAAATCTTTTGTAACACCTATTCGCCTTGTAAAAAAGGGTTGATTTTCATAAACGTCACCAAAGCCACTAAAAAGATCATTATTTTGAATAAAAAATTGTCTTTTTTCTGGTAGTGCTACTGCAAACCGTGTAAGATTAATTATTTGGTCATCAACTTCAATCTGTGAAAAATCAGGGTTAACTGTAAAGTCAAGATTTAGTCCAGTTCCAATAAATATTCTTCCATCGCCTCCATATTCAAGATTATTTGATTTCTCATTGACGTCAAAACTTTTTGATTTAAGTAAATTGATATAAGGGATTATTGTAATAGGAGTTTTAGATTTGCCCAAAGGTTTTTCAAATACCAGAGGTTCAGTATATGAGAGATTAATAAAAGACTGTTCTTGTGGAACTCTAAATAATGTAGAGATTTCATTGTAGAGAATATTTCTTCTCGATACATTATATCTCCAAGACTTACTATTATTTGCAAATCTTATTGAACTAAAAGGTATCCTTATTTCGGCAGTGTAATAAGTTTCATAAATTTGAGTTTCTAGATCAAACTTAGCATCCCAATCCCAATTGGAGTCTTCCCCTAAAGTCCTTCCTCCATTAAAAAAAAGTTCATCTTTTTTTACACCAACGGAATTCCCCCCAAAAGCATATGCGTTTGTTAAGTCATTAAATGTGTCTAAAGTAAAAAGGAAAAAGTCTGAAAATCTACCCATATCTCTTCTAAGGCTTGAAATAATACTTTCATCCTTTTTCTCATAACATTTTATAAATGCATAAAGATTATTTAAATCGTACAAAAATTTAATTTCTGTTTGATTAGAAGCTTTTAACGAATCAGTTGGAAACCACTGCCAAAAATTTGTTTTAATTTCAGCAATTTCCCAATCCTTCTCATTATCAATGCCATCAATTATTATTTTTTGGCTTGTAAGTTTTATATAGGTAGAATCAATTTCTTTCTGGGCAATTATCAGATTAACATTTATAAAAATGATAACAAGGAAAATTCTATCTATGAAAATTAAATACCTCAAAATTTTATTATAAATAAGAATTGTTTTTCCATTGATTAAAGATTTATGGATTAATTAAAAGACATTGTAAAATTAATCATAAAAACTATATACTTTCTTAAGTTCATTTCATTGCTGGATTAGCCTAAATCAAAGATTAAAATATTAATATGTTAAATTGTGATAATAGAGCCAGCCAATCCTGAAATTTCCGAACAGGCCTTACAACTCAGCTGGCTAAAGCAACTGATTTATAATCAGATTCTTTCAAATTAATCTTATCAGCCCTTCTTTATGAAGGGTTTTTGTATCATCTGCATATCCTTTTCATTAAGATTATGAAGAAAAACATGGAGTAGAGATGTTGCGTATTTTAGTTATCTTGAAACACATATAAATCAATTAATGCGCTTTTTAAGATTTAAAAAATTAATCAGCCTCAGTCAAGCTAAATACCTCAGATACGCTTTAGGAGAGATTTTTTTTTGTAGTTATAGGTATCCTTTTAGCACTACAGGTTAATAATTTGAATGAAGAAAGGAAAACCAGAATTCAAGAAAAAAATGTGTTATTAGCATTGCACAACGAAATATCAAACAACTTGATTAGTCTTGATACTTCATTAAAAGAAAAAAAAACCATTCTTGAAGTTAATAAAGAACTTTTAAAAAACACCTTTCCGGGGTCAAATTGTAAATCATAATCTAAATTAGATAGTTTAATGTACTACTTCACTGTTTCTGGGTGGATTTATGTTGCAGATAACGGTGTTTTAAATGAGATTGTTAACTCAGGAAAGCTATCTAGCCTTGAGGATAGCAATATAAAAAATCTAATAGCGTCTGTACCACAACAAATAGCACAAATAGTTGAAGAGGACAGGTTATATCGTGAAGATTTACACCAATATTTAAGCAAAAATTTTGCGTTGAAGAATATTACCAAATATAGAGAGCTTTACAATTACAATAAGTCATCTTTAGGGGAATCAAATTTTGATGTGAACCCCTATAAAATCTTAAGAGATGTTGAATTTGAAAACATTTTAACCGTTCAAGCTATTTGGATAAAATTTTCAATAGAAATCTGCGAAAACCTCAAAATAAAGTATTTAGAGATTCAAAATTTAATTGAAAACAAATACCCTAAGATTGATTATTCTAAATTAAAAGATAATCTGGAAAAAGGATTCTGGGGATAAAGGCTATTTTAAATTTTCGAGATATCCTCTTAATTAATTACAGGTAGAAAAACAAAAAGTAAAAATATTGTAAGGTTTCTTATATTAGCAGCTTATTAATCATAAATCTATTCAAATGAAAAAATTATTATTCATAGCTTTATTTATTTCATCTTCAATAATGTTTGCTCAGAAAAATGAAATGGGCCAACAGTTTCAAGCAAATTTTAATATAACATCAGCTAAAACCTTAGGTGCTCAAGAATATGAGTTAACAGCTTCTGGAGAAGCAGGACCATATGGTAGAGTTAATATCACAATGCACTTTACTAATAAGTTAAATAACACAAATGGAATAGGAGAGTTTACAGGATTCGCTTGGTCTCAAACACCAGAAGGAATAACAGAAGCAACTCTTCAAGGTGTAACACGTCCTGAAGGAGATAAATTTATTGGATATAGTTATGATGCATTAACAAATGGAAAAATAATGCAATGGAGAGGTGAGTTTGATTTCATTGCCAATAAAATTAAACTTGAAGTAAAAGAAGTTCTTTAGCTTTAATCAACTGCTTAATAATTTGCGTTATTAATTAAACGTGGTGACGCTTTTTTTAATATTATTATACACATAACCCTTCATTAAGTTCAGAAAGAAAAAAACGTAGTAGAGTTGGAGTTTTCTATATTAGTGGTTTATTAATCAAAAAGTAATTAAAATGAAAAACATATATGTATTAATTCTCTCCTTAATTGCTCTCTCTTCTGTAAACAATCAAACAAATAATGAACCTATTATTGTTAGTGATGCTCAAAATGAAGATTTAATAGTCATAGTCGAATGGTCTATTAACGAAGGTGCTGAAGTTAAACTAGAAGATTGGTAAATCTAATTTTTAATCCAAATTGATTTATCTAAAATTAATTAACATTTACAATCAGTGTTTGTATCTCTGCAATATTGATAAATATCAACACCTTTATTTTTTATAAATAAAGCATCAAATTCATTTTTTGAAAGGCCAGAAAGTTTCCATATTTGAGATAAATTTTTTTTAATGGAACTTTTATCTGAAGAATTTATTAATCTATCT
>NHIC01000010.1 GCA_002169865.1 Flavobacteriaceae bacterium TMED179
ATGAAAGGAATTACTTACACTCAAGTCGCTCAATTTTGTGTTCTAATTTTCGCTTTTACAGTTCCAGCTATTTTTATTTCTCTTCAGATGACTGGAAATATAATTCCACAAATTGGCTTTGGATCTAAAGGTACTGATGGTGTCTATCTTCTAGAAAAACTTAATCAGCTCTCATTAGATCTTGGATTTGACGCTTACACTAAAGTAAGTAAAGAAAATTTGATTAATATGTTTTTTATTACCGGAGCTTTAATGTTTGGTACGGCAGGGGTACCTCATGTAATTGTTCGTTTTTTTACTGTCCCAAAAGTTAAAGATGCTCGAACTTCAGCAGGATGGGCATTATTATTTATTTCAATTCTTTATACTACAGCACCAGCAGTTGCAGTTTTTGCAAGAACTAACCTGATAAATACTTTATCGGATACACCTTACAAAGAAGTTCCAACTTGGTTCTCTAATTGGGAAAAAACAGGACTGCTTACTTTTGATGATAAAAATGGAGATGGTAAAATTCAATATTTATCAGATTCAACTTTGAACGAATTAAAAGTAGATCAAGATATTATTGTTTTAGCTAATCCTGAGATAGCTGACCTACCACCATGGGTTATAGGACTCGTAGTCGCTGGAGGACTAGCTGCGGCCCTTTCAA
This sequence comes from Flavobacteriaceae bacterium TMED179, assembly GCA_002169865.1. Classification (GTDB taxonomy): domain Bacteria; phylum Bacteroidota; class Bacteroidia; order Flavobacteriales; family Flavobacteriaceae; genus MS024-2A. The sequence goes on from NHIC01000010.1 coordinate 656, forward strand.
CTGCTGCAGGACTATTACTTGTTATTTCTACTTCTATATCTCATGATTTATTAAAAAATTATTTAAGACCCAATATAAGTGAGAAAGGTGAGCTTTATGCTGCTCGTATTGCAATTGCGGTTGCTGTAGTTGCAGCTGGATTGGCAGGTATGAATCCTCCAGGATTTGTGGCACAGGTTGTTGCATTAGCATTTGGGCTTGCAGCTTCATCATTTTTCCCTGCAATAATTTTAGGTATTTTTGATAAACGTATGAACCGTGAGGGAGCTATATTAGGAATGATCATTGGGATACTATTCACTACAACTTATATTATTTATTTTAAACCACAACTTGGTGGTTCTGGATTACCAGAAAATCATTGGTTTGGAATTTCACCAGAAGGTATAGGAACTCTTGGAATGTTTTTTAATTTTATTGTTGCTATATTGGTTTCAAGGTTTACTGCTGCTCCTCCTAATGAAGTACAAGAATTAACGGAGCGTATACGTACTCCCAGAGGTTCAAGCAGCTCTAATATTTCTGTTCATTAAAAATCATTTAAAGGATTATCCAAATGAATCATAAAATAAAATCACTTAAAGATTACATTTTTGAATATCAGAAAAGTGTTGATCAGCCAGAAAGTTTTTGGAGTAAAATAGCAGAGTCTTTTGAATGGCAAAAGCCCTGGGACCAAGTTTTATCATGGGATTTTGAAGGGCCTGAAGTTCGCTGGTTTGAAAATGCAAAACTTAATATTACAGAAAATATTTTTGAAAGACATCTTAATGCCCATGGAGATAAAGCAGCTATAATTTGGGAACCTAATAATGTTAATGAAAAAGGCCTTCATATAACATATAAAGAGCTTTTTGAACGCACATGCAAGTTCTCAAATGCATTAGAAGCTCAGGGTGTCAAAAAAGGAGATCGAATTATTATATACATGCCTATGATTCCTGAGGCTGCAGTGGCAATGCTTGCATGTGCAAGAATTGGAGCTGTACATTCTGTAGTTTTTGCAGGATTTTCTTCCTCTGCTTTAGCAGATAGAATTAATGATTGTCAAGCTAAGATGGTGCTAACATCTGATGGAAACTTTAGAGGACCTAAAAATATTCCAGTCAAAGCTGTAGTTGATGAAGCCCTTGAAAAAACGACTTCGGTTGAAAAAGTTATTGTATGTCAGCGTACATCAGCAGAGATTCAAATGAAATCAGGAAGAGATCTTTGGTGGCATGATGCTATTGAGGGGCAAAGTATAAATCATAAAGCTGCTACTATGGATGCTGAAGATCTATTGTTTATTTTATATACCTCTGGGTCTACTGGAAAACCCAAGGGAGTAGTTCATACTACTGCTGGCTATATGGTTTTTTCACAATATTCCTTTATGAATGTATTTCAATACGAACAAAATGATATTTATTGGTGTACAGCTGATATTGGCTGGATTACGGGGCATTCATACATTATCTATGGACCCTTACTTAGTGGCGCAACAACTCTTATGTTTGAGGGAGTTCCAACCTATCCTCATGCTGGTCGTTTTTGGGAAATTATAGACAAGTATAATGTAAATCAGTTTTATACTGCACCTACCGCAATTCGAGCGCTCCAAGCCCATGGACTAGAACCATTGGAACCTTACAGTCTTGATTCCTTAAAAGTTATTGGTTCTGTAGGAGAACCTATTAATGAAGAAGCTTGGCACTGGTATCACGATCATATTGGAAAGGGGAACTGTCCTCTAGTTGATACTTGGTGGCAAACTGAGACTGGTGGGATAATGATTTCGCCTTTAGCTGGAATTACTCCAAATAAACCTGCACACGCTTCACTCCCATTACCTGGAATACAGCCAGTTATAGTAGATACAGAAGGGAATGAATTGGTTGGCAATAATGTGGAAGGAAATCTTTGTATTAAGTTCCCTTGGCCATCTATTATTAGAACTACATACGGAGACCATAAACGCTGTAAAGACACTTATTTTTCCACTTATCCTGGGATGTACTTTACAGGAGATGGAGTAAAACGAGATCATGATGGATACTTACGTATTTTAGGGAGGGTTGATGATGTTATGAATGTATCAGGGCATCGTATGGGAACAGCTGAAGTTGAAAATGCTATTAACGAGCATCCTAAAGTAATTGAGTCAGCAGTGGTTGGTTTTCCACATGAAATCAAGGGACAGGGAATATACGCATATGTAATTTGTGATATGGTAGGTGAATCTGAAGAAAAATTAAATAGAGAAATAATAGATACAGTTCGAAAGATTATTGGACCTATTGCTAAACCTGATCAAGTTCAAATTGTTTCTGGTTTACCAAAAACTAGATCAGGAAAAATAATGAGAAGGATCTTAAGAAAAGTTGCTAGTAAGGATATTTCAAATTTAGGAGATATTTCTACACTTCTTAATCCAGAAGTTGTAGATGAAATAATTAATGGAGCAAATATTTAGTAGGGGTTAAATTTCCGAACAGTATTCTTCTCCAACTTTGAAGTCATCATATATCTTTTTATCTACTATACCTTGTCTTACTCCGTCATCTGGGAGATTAGGTTGACTAGGGTTATTATAATAATTTATATATTCATCTGTTTGTAAAACAAAGTAAAAGCTTGTTTCAAGTTCTAACTTTTGAATAATAATTCCACATCGTTCATCAGGTTGATTACAATTAAATAAAAATATTACAATTCCAAAAAGAAAAACTCTTCCCATGGTTATTATTCGCTCCTGAAAAAAGATATTAAACGTTCTAATTTCATAGAACGTGAACCTTTTATTAAAGCAGAGTTATAATTAATTTTTTTTGTCATTAAATATTTTTTAAAATTTTCTAAATTTTCAAACTTAGATATCTTGTTAGATTCAATTGATGTTTCCTTAAAATTTTCTCCTATTGTAAAAATTATACTGAATTTATTTTTTAGACAAAGTTCGAGTATACTTTCATGTTCTTCTTTACTCTTTTTTCCTAATTCTAACATATCACCTAGTATAACTATTTTACTATCTGATTTATCATTTGCAAAAGCATTAATAGCCACTTCCATACTACTTGGATTAGCATTATATGCATCCAAAATATATCTTACTCCCTTGATAACTAACTTTTGCGATCGATTATTTTCTGATTGATAACCTTTTACTGCAATTTGTATATCAGTTATAGGAACCTTAAAGATTATTCCAAAAGCAATTGATGCGGCGATGTTAGTAAAGTTGTAATTTCCGTGCAGCGAACTTTTAAAAATCTTTCCTTGAAATTGAAGTTGTAGATCTTCATTTTTTGTGATGGGATTAATTTCATAATCATTTGTATGATTACTTCCAAATTGAACTACTTTTTTTTGATCAGTTTGTTTTACTTGAACTGGATCGTCCCCATTGATCAAAATTTGTCCTTTATTGGCTTCAAGATGTTTATATAATTCTGACTTTCCTTGAATTACTCCTTTTTCACTTCCAAAACCTTCAAGGTGAGCTTTACCAAAATTAGTGATGTACCCCCAGTCAGGTAATGTAATGTTACAAAGAAACTCTATTTCCTTTAAATGGTTAGCTCCCATTTCAATAACAGCTATTTCGTGTTTTTTCTTAAGTTTGAGAAGTGTTAAAGGGACACCAATATGGTTATTATAATTTCCTTCAGTAGCTAAAACATTGTATTTTTTAGAAATAACTTTACGAATCAATTCTTTGGTTGTAGTTTTTCCATTACTCCCAGTAATAGCAATAATTTTTGTTTTCAATATTTTTCTATGATAATTTGCTAGTTCTTGAAGAGATAAAAGAGGATTTTTTACAATAATAATTTGGGGGCTTATTTCAATAGTAATAAGCTTATCAATAATAACGAAAGCGGCACCTTTTTCTATTGCTATTTTCGCAAAATCATTACCATTAAATTTAGGCCCCTTTAAGGCAAAAAAGATCTCCCCTTTCTTAAGAGTTCTAGTATCCGTTGATACTCCATTAGAATTTTGAAAAATGGTATAAAGGTTTTGTATCTCCATTGTAAAAAAAAAGCATCTTAAGTAAGATGCCTTATTTTTTATCCGCGTCTTTTGTGACGTGCACTCTTCTTGACTTGACTCTTGGAACCAAGACGCGACATGGCACATCTAAAACCAATGTAGTCTGTTGCAATATATTGTGGCAAATAACGTCTTTGNGCAGGGTCTAGCCAATATGCNCGATCTTTCCANGATCCNCCNTTATANACACGAACTTCGTCAGTAATAAGNGTAGTTCTTTTGGAATTTTTATCATATTCACGTACTAAATCTCCATCAGCATTTAGNGNTAGTTTTGGAGTGAGAGGTGCNTCATACATTTGGGTTGTTTCNGGTTTGGANCTATCNTCTAGATCACTTTTACCNGANGAAAANTTNCGAGAAGATTCAGTGTCACCNTCNCTAAAGTTACGATTATCACTCTCTGAAAAATTTTGTCTTAAAAAGGTTTCATTTTCATCAATTGCAATNTCTTTTAATTCTCCAGGCAGGCGTTTGAGTAAAACTTTACCATTNGGCANTGTNTCAAAAACAAGNTCATCTGCAGGAACAATTTGNGCTTTTCCATCTTCCCCTATTAAAGTTTTNGTNTAAATATTNCCTCTNTAATAATTGAAGTCACTTGCTTCGTCATCAACTATTGGACGATAAACATCAGAAACCCATTCTGCAACGTTTCCGGCCATATCGTAGACGCCAAAGTCATTTGGCGGATATTGTTTAACCTGTATGGTGATATCAGCACCATCGTCAGACCAACCTGCAATACCTCCATAATCTCCTTTGCCAAGTTTAAAGTTAGCTAATTGGTCACCCTCAGTTCGACGTTCACTGGATCTTGTATATTCACCAGACCATGGATATTTCTTCTTTCCGCGATAGTTATTGTATTCTCTATCACCGACTAGAGCTAAAGCAGCGTATTCCCATTCAGCTTCTGTAGGTAACCTGTAAGATGGAAGAAGAATTCCTTTTTCAACACCTGCATATACCTTTACTATTGAATCTCCCAATTTTTGTTCACCTCTTTTTCCTGCAAGACTATCAATTTTATTTCCATAGGCTGTTTGAGGAACTTTTAAATAAGCATCCGTATTGAAAGTACTATTTGTCTCTACTTCATTGTAACGAACGTCCTTTTGGACAAAAGATTCACGTTCCAGAATAAATTCATTTACTCTATCAGTTCTCCATTCTGCATATTGAACTGCTTGAAGCCAGTTCACTCCGACTACTGGATATTCAGCATAAGCTGGATGGCGTAAATAGTTTGTGGTTAATTCTTCAACATATCCTAATTGATTTCTCCAAACGAGAGTATCAGGTAATGCACCTTCATAAATTTGTCGGTAACGGGGTTCCTCAGTTGGAAAAACANATTCTAGCCAGTCAAGATATTCAAGGTACATAAGGTTTGTTACTTCAGTTTCATCAATATAAAATGACATAACGTGCTGTTTAGTAGGAGAATTATTCCAATCTCGCATAACGTCATCTTGGACTTGTCCTTTAGTAAATGTACCCCCTTCAACAAATACTAATCCTGGACCGGTTTCCTGATCGTCAAATTCTATATTGTATTGAAAGCCTCCTTTTTTAGAATTTATATCCCATCCTGTTCCTCTTGAAGCATTATTTCCTCCTCCACAACCGATTATGACTAGCATTCCTAGCAATGTAATTGAGAATTGTTTTAAATTACTCACCTTCATATAGTTCGTTATTAATTCAATAAACATAATGCAATATACAAATTATAGGTTTTAGCTGAATATTTCAACTATAGATTTAATTTATTTTGTATTAACAAAACGTNTTAATTATTTAAATATTGCTTTGATACTTCAAAACATCTAAATATTTTTCATTATATAAGATTATGTGAAAAAAAACGTTAAAATAAAAAGACAAAGGAAACATGAGAAAGTTGAATTATTTTTCTTTGAGCTTTATTTTAGGAATATTTCTTGTTTTTGCTCAAAATTCAAATCGTGTTATTATTACAGGTGTACCTTTTCTATTAATTACTTCTGACGCAAGGGCAGCAGGAATGGGTGATTTAGGGGTTGCAACTTCATCAGACAATTATTCCCAATACTGGAATCCAGCTAAATACGTTTTTTCGCGAAAAAAAAAAGGAATTGGATTGAGTTATACTCCTTACTTAAGTAAATTGGTAGATGATATTTTTTTAGGAAATATTACTTATTTCAATAAGGTTGATGATAGAAGTTCCTGGGCGACTAGTTTACGTTATTTTAGTTTGGGTGATATTCAATTTAATGAGTTTATAGGAGGGACAATTATTGATCAGGGTATGGAGCGACCTACAGAGTTAACTCTTGATTTATCATATGCTCTTAAGTTAAGTTCTGAATTCTCTATGTCAGTAGCAGGAAGATTCATATATTCTGATTTAAAAATAGCTGCTAATGCCGATACATCTTCAGCAAGTTCNTTGGGAGTCGATATTGCAGCCTTTTACGAAAGTAAAGTTTTCAATCTAAACTCTAGAAAAGCATTATTTCGTTCCGGACTGAATATTTCTAATATTGGTCCAAAATTAAATTATGATTCTGGTGATCAAAAGAGTTTTATTCCGACTAATATGAGGGTAGGCTGTGGTCTAGATCTATTTTTTAATAATGATAACCTTGGTTTTTACACTGAGTTTAGTAAGTTATTAGTTCCTACACCAGTAGCTATTTATGATGATAGTCAAGCTTTTTTAGGCTATAGACAACCAAATGTTGATTTTATTACTGGAATTTTTACATCTTTTTCTGATGCACCGAATGGATTATCAGAGGAGTTAAGTGAAATTACAATTGCACTGGGTTTGGAATATCGTTTTCAAGAGACTTTTTCAATTCGAACTGGCTACTTTAATGAGAGCAAAGAAAAAGGNTCAAGACGTTATCTAACTATGGGAGCAGGGTTTAATTTAAATTTTATTGATATCGATCTGTCATATTTATTTTCAACATCTCGAGTTAGAAATCCGTTAGAAAATACAATTAGATTTTCATTATCAATGAATCTAGATCAACCCCTAACTGATGAAAATTCAAACGATATAATTGATGATACTTTATAAAAGTATCTAATAAATAGATTAAATCTTACTTGAATTTATAAGAGAAATGAGTAATTTTGAAATCTATTAAATTTAAAATTGCATGTTTATTAGTTTATGAAGAAGATAACTAAAAAAACTTTTCTTGATTGGTATGGTAATATGCTTTTTTGGAGGAAGTTTGAAGACAAGTTAGCTGCAGTTTATATACAGCAAAAAGTTCGTGGATTCTTACATTTATATAACGGACAAGAGGCAGTTCTAGCAGGTTCACTTCATGCTATGGAAATAGGAAAAGATAGAATGATTACAGCTTACAGGAATCATGTCCAACCTATTGGGATGGGTGTAGATCCTAAACGAGTTATGGCAGAATTATTTGGAAAAGTAACAGGAACATCTCAAGGTCTTGGTGGATCAATGCATATTTTCTCAAAAGAACACAAGTTTCATGGTGGCCATGGAATAGTGGGGGGACAAATACCACTCGGTGCAGGTATGGCTTTTGGAGATAAATATTTTAATAGAGACAACGTTACACTCTGTTTTATGGGAGACGGGGCTGTACGTCAGGGTTCCCTTCATGAAACTTTAAATTTGGCAACACTTTGGCAATTACCTGTTGTATTTGTTGTTGAGAACAACGGATATGCAATGGGTACATCAGTGGCAAGAACCGCTTCGCATCAAGAAATTTGGAAATTAGGACTCGGTTATGATATGCCATGCGAGCCATGTGATGGTATGGATCCTGTTGCAGTTGCAAAAACAATGTTTAAGGCTATAAGTTTGGCTAGAGAAGGGGGAGGCCCATCATTTATTGAAATGAAAACCTACAGGTATCGAGGCCATTCTATGTCTGATGCTCAACAATACAGGACCAAAGACGAAGTTGAGGAGTATCGAAAAATCGACCCAATTACCCAAGTAAAGCACATTATTTTATCAAAAAAATACGCAACTCAGAAAGAATTAGATGAAATAGATGCTTCTGTTAAAAAACACGTAACAGAATGTGAAAAATTTGCTGAATCTTCTCCTTATCCTGATTTAAGTTTGATGTACGATGCTGTCTACGAGCAAGAAGATTATCCATTTTTACAACATAAATTATAGCTTATGGCAGAAGTAGTAAATATGCCAAGATTGAGTGATACCATGGAAGAAGGAACGGTTGCAAAATGGTTCAAAAAGGTTGGAGATCAAATTAGTGAAGGAGATATTTTAGCTGAAATAGAGACAGATAAAGCGACAATGGAATTTGAGTCCTTTAATGAAGGAGAGCTTCTTCATATAGGTATTGAAGAAGGAGGAACTGCGCCTGTAGACACTTTACTNGCAATCATAGGTGAAAAGGGGGAAGATATTTCTGCACTACTTTCAGATAATATAATAGAAGAAGATAAAGCCGAATCAATTGAAGAAGTCACCAAAATTAATGAACCTAAAGCTATTCCAGCAGGAGTAGAAATCATAGCTATGCCCCGCCTTAGTGATACTATGGAAGAAGGAACAGTTGCAAAATGGTTTAAAAGGGTTGGAGATCAAATCAGTGAAGGAGATATTTTAGCTGAAATAGAGACTGATAAGGCAACAATGGAATTCGAATCATTTTATCAGGGGGTTTTATTGCATATTGGATTGAAAGAGGGTGAATCGGCTGCCGTTGACAGTCTTCTTGCAATTGTAGGTGAGGCAAATACTGATGTTGATCAAATATTATCGTCTTTATCAGGTGATCTTGGCCTAAATAATAAAAAGGAAAGAAAAGATATAGTTAAAGATATCAAACTACCTAAGAAAAGCGAGGCTATTTCAGAGGTTGAGAGTGATACAAAGCTAGTTAATTCTATTTCAGATAAATCTTCTAATGCAAGGATCATAGCTTCTCCATTAGCTAAGAAGTTAGCTGCTGAAAAAGGAGTTGATTTAAGAAGTGTAAAAGGAACGGGAGATTTAGGAAGAATCATAAAAAGAGATATTAGTAATTACAAGCAAACACAATCTGCTAATCTAAAAGAATTTACCCCTAAGGGCTCAGAGTTAGTTACTGAAATACCAAATTCTCAAATGCGNAAGACAATCGCTAAAAGATTAACAGAATCGAAATTTTCTGCACCTCATTACTATCTTGGCGTAGAATTTAATATGGACAATACAATAGCTTTTAGAAATCAATATAATTCTGTCCCCGATGTAAAAATTTCTTTTAATGATATTATTATAAAAGCAGTTTCATTAGCTCTGAAAATTCATCCTCAAGTCAATGCTAAATGGGAGGANCACCAAATTACACATTTTCATCATGTTCATATAGGTGTAGCAGTGGCTGTTGAGGATGGTTTAGTTGTTCCAGTAGTTAAATTTGCAGATGAAAAGAAGCTTCCACAAATAGGCATTGCTGTAAAGGAATATGCTTTGCGCGCACGTGATAAAAAATTAAATCCAGAAGAAATGACTGGAAGTACTTTTACTATTTCTAATTTAGGAATGTTTGGTATTCAAGAATTTACATCAATTATAAATCAACCTAATGGGGCCATTTTATCTGTAGGAACTATAATTAAAAAACCTGTAGTAAAAGATGGAGAGATAGTTGTAGGAAATACTATGAAGCTGACTTTAGCTTGTGACCACCGCGTTGTAGATGGTGCAACNGGCGCCAAGTTTTTACAAACATTAAGTGAATTTATTGAAAATCCTCTTAGAATTGTTCTCTAAAGAGATATCAAGAGATTTTTTACTTACCTTTAATTTATGTCTAAAATAATCGTGGTTACTGGAGCAAGTAGGGGAATTGGTCACGCTGTAGTTAAACTTGCAGCTAAAAAAAAATATAAAGTTTACGCCTTATCTCGTAATCCAAAAAAAATTATTCTATCTGATTTTATTAAACCAATTTCAATTGATATATCTGATGAAAAATCAATTGCTAATTTTACATCNGTATTAGAAAAAGAAGAAGGTNATTGTAGATGCCTTNATAAATAATGCTGGTGTTTTTTTGAATAAACCNTTTAAAGAAACTTCCAAAACTGAATTTGAAACTGTTTATCAAGTTAATCTTTTTGGTTTAGTNTCTATTACTAAAATGCTTTTAAATCAAATTTCTTANAGAGGTCATGTAGTTAATATTAGCAGTATGGGAGGNGTTCAAGGGAGTAAAAAATTTNCNGGTNTATCTGCCTACAGTAGCAGTAAGGCNGCAGTAAACATTTTAACAGAATTACTNGCTGAGGAGTTTAAAGANGTTGGCCCTGCGTTCAATGCATTATCTTTAGGGGCTGTACAAACGGAAATGTTAGAAGAGGCTTTTCCTGGATTAATCGCTCCNCTTTCAGCAGAANAGATGGCTTCTTATATTTTAGATTTTGCTATCANTGGNCAAAAATTTTTTAATGGNAAAACGCTGCCTATNTCCTCTTCAACNCCATNAAAAAAATGCAGGAATTACTATCGNTAATACCAAAAAATTCAAGATCNCAAGTAAAAAAAATTTTNAANGNTTCGNATGTNNTAATNAAAATTACCAAAAAACGAATTACTAAACATGGAGATTTTANTANAAAAATTNATNNANCATCATTAATTACAATNAATATTACCTCNAACCCCTTTCGNTTCTTNATTACTTTANTNCATGAGTTNGCTCATTTTAAAGTTTCACAATCANATCAATATAGAGTTAANCCNCATGGTTTAGAATGGAAGTTANCTTATCGANANATATTACTNCCTTTTTTAAATCCNAATATTTTTCCTGAACCTATTTGTNGTTTATTAGCNCATCANATNAAGAATCCNAAAGCNAGNACNGATNGTGACTTNGANNTAGTTATGGCTTTNCGAGANTATGACCCCCCNTCNAAAAANNTATTNATANTNGAGATAAAANANGGNAANGAATTTATTNTAGAAAATGGTAGAGTTTTTGTTAAAATAAAACAACGNAGNAAACNTTTNGAATGTATAGAAAAAGCNACAGGNAANNTTTATNTTTTTAGTCCAAATTCNGANGTAAANCCTNTTNATNNTTAAGTTTTAAGATACATTTCTCTAACTTTTTTAAAGAGATCTGATGAATAAACAAAATTNGAAACGGATCNNTTATCTGTATTNAAAATNTCTTCTTTAGTACCTTCCCAAGCTTTATCNCCATTTTGNAGAAATACAATTTTCTCACCAATTTCCATAACAGAATTCATATCATGTGTGTTAATGACNGTAGTNATATTNTATTCTTTGGTNATTTCTTGNATTAANTTATCAATNAAAATAGCTGTTTTTGGATCTAATCCNGAGTTGGGTTCNTCACAAAATAANTATTTGGGATTCATAACAATAGCNCGAGCNATAGCTACNCGTTTTTTCATTCCNCCTGAAATTTCATCTGGAAATTTTTCATTAGCATTAATAAGATTTACTCTATTAATNACTTTGTTTGNGCGATCACGAACTTCATTNTCTTCTTTATTNGTAAACATCTGCATAGGNAACATTATATTTTCTTCCACTGTCATAGAGTCAAANAGNGCACTACCNTGAAAGACCATCCCAACTTCTTGNCGAAGAACAGAACGTTCTTTTGTGCTCATTGTNGTAAANGCTTTATTNTCAAATTCAATATGACCNGAATCAGTCTCTATNAGACCAAGAAGACANTTCATAAAAACTGTTTTTCCCGATCCACTTTGNCCAATAATTAGGTTAGTTTTTCCTTTATCAAAAACNGTTGATATTTCATTAAGTACGGTAGTNCCGTCAAAAGCNTTACTTATGTTTTTTACATTTATCATCTATGTTANNAANAGTTGNGTGATAAGATAATTTAGCAAGATNATAACAACACTAGTCCANACGAAGGAAACTGTNCTTGCTTTNCCCACNTCTAAAGCTCCACCAGTCATNAAATATCCATGAAATGNNGGAATTGTAGCTAGNACAAANGAGAAAAATCCAGTTTTTATAAAGGCATACGTAACGTGAAAAGGAATTAAATCCATTTGAATACCTTCAATAAACTCACCACTAGATGAGAATCCACCATAAACACATCCAATGTAGCCTCCAAAAATACCTAGGAACATTGAAGCGCATATTACTAGTGGATATAATGAAAGGGCAATGATTTTTGGGAAAATTAAATAGTTATAAGTATTAATTCCCATAACTTCTAAAGCATCAATTTGTTCAGTCACTCTCATTGTACCTATACTGGAAGTTATGTAAGAACCAACTTTTCCAGCCATAATTATTGAAATAAAAGTTGGTGCAAATTCTAAAACTACAGATTGACGTGTTGCAAAACCAATAAGATTTTTAGGAAGTAAAGGATTTTCAAGATTTAATGCAGTTTGAATTGAAACTACTCCACCAACAAAAAAAGAAATAAAGGACACTATCCCTAGAGATCCAATGATTAAGACATCAATATCTCTTAAAATTAGTTGCTTAAGGATATTCCACTTCGTGAATTTTCCAAAAACACTTTGGAGCATTAAAAAGTATTTTCCTATGTTAGAAAGAAATTTCATACCCTTTCAAAGGTAGCTATTTTAGGTAATAATAACTTTACTTTTGGAGACAGAATTTTTAGTTAATTATTAAATTCTATAGGCAATTGCATTGATATTCATTCCAGCTCCAACTGAAGCAAAAAGAATTAGATCTCCTTTTTTAAGTCTGTGACCACCGTAATTTTCCTTTAGAACTAAATCAAATAATGTGGGAACAGTAGCTACAGAACTATTCCCAAATTCTTGAATATTCATGGGTAAAACATTTTCAGGCATGGGTCTTTTATAAAGCCTAAAAAAACGTTTTATAATAGCATCATCCATTTTTAGGTTAGCTTGGTGGATAAATATTTTTTTAACATTCTTAATGTCTTCTCCAGAGTCTTCCAAGCAAGTTTGTAAAGCTAGTGGGACTTTGTTCAAAGCAAATTCATAAACTTTACGACCAAGCATTTTTATATATTTAGTACCTCTTCCTGAGTTATTAGCAGGACCGTAAAAAATAAAATCAGCTTCTCCCTCTGCTGTATATGTTACAGTTTTGTGTGATAAAATACCCCCTTTTTCTAATGACGCCTCAATCAAAGATGCTCCTGCGCCATCAGCATATATCATAGAGTCTCGATCGCTATGGTCTAATACACGTGATAATGTGTCTGCTCCAATCACTAGACATCTTTTTGCCATGCCTGCTTTTATAAATGCAGTTGCTTGAATTACACCTTCTATCCATCCTGGACATCCAAATAAAATATCATAAGCAACACAATCAGGGCTTTGTATCTTTAAACCGGCCTTTATTTTAGAAGCCAAAGACGGAAGTGTATTTACTTGATTTGACTCCAAAGTAATGTCACCTACATTGTGAGCTGTTATAATATAGTCGATAGTTTCCTTATCTACTTTAGAATCTTTAATTGTTTTTTTCGCAGCTTCAATTGCTATATCTGCTACAGTTTCGTTATCTTTTATATAGCGACGTTTTTGTATACCTGTTATAGCTTTGAATTTTTCTATTATGATTTCATTTGAATTATCAATAACCACACCATTTTTATCGTAAAATAAATGATTTGAAAAAACTGAATTTAGTTTCGTTTTTTTTGGAATAATACTTCCAGTACCTGTAATTCTAATGTTCATAATGTTCCATTAAAATTACTTTAATATTAAACCCGCATTTTGATATTACAAAAATCGATACGAAACCTAAAGTAGAAAAAAATAGAATTCAAAAGTAATATTTATTACATAACTAAATGAAAATCAAATTTCTATATAAGATTCAATGGGATTACAGCTACAAACTAAATTACGATCTCCATAGGCTTCATCTACTCTTCTTACAGTTGGCCAAAATTTATTTTCAGCTACAAATTCTAAAGGGAATGCTGCCTTTTGTCTTGAGTATGGGAAGTCCCAATGGTCAGCTGTAATCATTTCTAATGTATGAGGAGAATTTTTTAATAAAGCATGGTCACTCTCATTTTCAGAAGCAATTTCCATCCGTATAGAAATCATTGCATCACAAAAACGATCCATTTCATTAATATTTTCGCTTTCTGTTGGTTCAATCATCATAGTTCCTGCAACTGGAAAAGAAACTGTAGGAGCATGGAAACCATAATCCATTAGACGTTTTGCAATATCTACGACTTCGATACCATACTTTTTGAATACCCTACAGTCAATTATAAGTTCATGTGCTGCTCTTCCATTCTCTCCAGTATAAAGAATATCAAAAGCACCTTCGAGTCTTTTTTGAATGTAATTTGCATTTAAAATTGCTATTTCGGTTGCCTTTTGTAAGCCAAAACCTCCTAACATTTTAATATATCCGTAAGAAATTATGCATGCTAAAGCAGAACCAAATGGAGCACCTGAAATGGAAGTTATACCTTTTAAACCTCCTGTTTCTATTATTGAATTTTTAGGTAAAAAAGGGGCTAAGTGAGCTGCTACGCAAATTGGCCCTACACCTGGTCCACCTCCTCCATGCGGAATAGCAAAGGTTTTATGTAAATTTAAGTGACAAACATCTGCACCAATTGCTGCAGGACTTGTTAANCCAACTTGAGCATTCATATTTGCCCCATCCATATAAACTTGTCCGCCACAATCATGAATTAGTTGGGTGATTTCTTTGATTTTAGTTTCAAATACTCCGTGGGTACTTGGATAAGTTATCATCAGTGCAGCTAAATTTTCTCTATGATCTAATGCTTTTTTGTTAATATCATCCCAATCAATATTTCCCTTAAAATCAGTTCCAGTCACAACAACTTTCATACCTGCCATTACAGCCGATGCTGGGTTAGTTCCATGAGCAGAAGCTGGGATCAAACAAATGTTACGCTTGGATTGATTATTATCTTTATGATAAGCTCGAATCACCATGAGTCCAGCATATTCTCCTTGAGCTCCTGAATTTGGCTGAAGAGATGTGGCAGCAAAACCAGTTATTGTGTTTAGTTGTTTTGTAAGTTCTGTAAGCATAGTTTGATAACCTGCTACTTGCTGTTTAGGAACAAAGGGGTGTAGGTTTCCCCAATTTGGATCACTCAAAGGAAGCATTTGTGCAGCAGCGTTTAACTTCATTGTACATGATCCGAGAGAAATCATTGAGTGATTCAANGCTAAATCTTTTCTTTCCAACGATTTAATGTATCTCATTAGTGAAGTTTCAGAATGATATGAGTTAAAAACACTGTGTTTTAAAAAAGAACTCTTTCTCAGAAGTTTTTCCGGAAGTTTATTGTCGACTATTGGAGCAACTTTTTTATAAGAGTTTTTTGATTGAGATTCAAATACAACAGTAATTTTCTCAATATCTTCTTTTGACGTAGTTTCATTTATTGAGATACATACAGTATTTTTATCTGGATAATAAAAGTTAATATTTTTTTCTTCTGCAATAGCTTTTATTGAAGGAGAGTGAATATTAATTTGAATGGTGTCAAAAAAATTTTTATTTTTTTGAATAAATCCAAGTGATTCAATCCTTTTACTGAGATCATATGTTTTTTTATGAATATTTTCAGCAATATACTTAAGTCCTTTTGGCCCATGATAAACAGCATACATTCCAGCCATTACTGCAAGNAAAACTTGAGCTGTGCAAATATTTGAGGTAGCACGATCTCTTTTAATATGTTGTTCTCTTGTTTGCAAAGCCATTCTTAGCGCAGGTTTTTTATTTAAATCACGAGTTTGACCTATAATTCGACCAGGAATATTTCTTTTGTAGTGTTCGCGAGTAGCGAAG
Source organism: Flavobacteriaceae bacterium TMED179 (assembly GCA_002169865.1). Taxonomy (GTDB): domain Bacteria; phylum Bacteroidota; class Bacteroidia; order Flavobacteriales; family Flavobacteriaceae; genus MS024-2A. The sequence goes on from NHIC01000010.1 coordinate 16,530, forward strand.
AATGCAGCGTGAGGTCCTCCATATCCTAATGGAATTCCAAATCTTTGGGTTGTCCCTACAACCACATCTACTCCAAATTTACCTGGGCTTTCAAGAAGAATCAAACTCATAATATCTGCTGCTACGACAGTAGATAAACCAGAACTTTTTGCATTTTCAATCCAGACCTTTAAATCTGGAATTTCTCCTTTTTTACCTGGATACTGAAAAATAGCACCAAAAAAAGTAGATTTATATTCAAAAATATTAGGGTTTCCACTGACAATATCAATGCCTAGAGGGTTTGCTCTTGTTTGAAGTAGTGAAAGTGTTTGGGGTAAAATATTTTCATCTACAAAAAATTGGTATGCATTGTTGTTTTTTTGTTCTTTAGTCATAACACCAAAAAGCATAGTCATTGCTTCTGCAGCAGAAGTGCTTTCATCTAAGAGAGAAGCATTAGCAAGTTCCATACCTGTTAAATCACAAATCATTGTTTGATAATTAAATAAAGCTTCTAGTCTTCCTTGAGCAATTTCTGCTTGATATGGAGTATAAGCAGTATACCATCCAGGGTTTTCTAATATGTTCCTTTGAATAGCAGCCGGGGTAATCGATTGATGATAGCCTAACCCAATAAAAGTATCGAATATTTTATTTTTTTNCCCAAGTAAATTAATATGTTTAGAGAATTCATATTCACTAATCCCTATTGGAAGATCAAGAGGTTTTTTTAAGCGAATAGATTGAGGAATAGTTTGCTGGAGTAAATCCGATAAGGATGAAACTCCAATTTTTTCCAACATTTTTTTGATTTCCTCTGCATTTGGTCCTANATGTCTTTCTAAAAACATATCGGTTCTCATAATCAAANTTTTTANTNNTNAAAATTACACTTTCCTTTTGATTTTTTTCACCTACTTTTTNNGAATTAAAAATAACTTATAAAAAATTTAAGTCATTTTNAGAAACTTTCGATATTTACNTATGNAAAAAGTNATTTTAAANNTTTTNAGTTTTTATATAAAATCCAGTATTCANGTNGCTTTTNCAGTAGTNTCNTTNGCNTTAATATCTTNTNAGAGTGGCACACTNTNAGCCNNCANNANNTTTGTTAATATTTATTTTTTGNNGTGCTTTATTTNCATATAATTTTNTCAAGTTTTTTCNTNTANTCNNGGAGAANAAAAATGANAATTTTTACAATCCTATCTTTTGTNNTGTCCNTTNTATGTTTANTAATTNNTCTTTACNTATTTNTNAACTTTNCNNTANTAACAAAAATAATTTTANTNATNGGNGGNGNTTTAGTTTTGTTTTATACTTTACCNNTTAATAANAANTTNANTAATCTCAGAAATGNNAAGGGATGGAAAGTNTATTTGGTTGTNGNAANTTGGATNTTNCTNACNGTNGGAGTNCCNTTAGNNTCAAATTCAGTNTTCGAAAAAAAATTNTTNTTACAGCTATCAATAATCCANGGTATTTANNTATTCGTAGCAATTTTACCNTTTGATATNAGAGACTTGANTTCTGACTCAANAAATCTNAATACNCNACCNCANCAGTTAGGAATNTCAAGAGTAAAGNNTTTGGGATATATNCTTTTATTTTTAAACTTTATTTTTANTNTNATNTNTTTTGGNTTNNAATCACCNATNACTATAAGTGAATTTNTAAGTTTTTCGTTTCTNGCTTNTTTATTNAAAAAATCTCATCCAAATAATNCAAAATATTNTAGTAGCTTTTGGGTNGAAGCTATTCCTATTTTTTGGGNCGGATTTTTNTATTTAATTNTNTAATTTCANNNTTNAAATTNATAAAATGAAAAAACTTGTANNATTATTTTTAATNATNTCTTGTGCTAANCAANAANANCCNATNGANNTGNTAGAAAAAAANCAATTTCNAGTTATGATTANTAAAGATGTTCAACTTATCGATGTTCGNACTCNAGANGAATTTAATGAAGGTTATATTNGNAATGCAAAAAATATAGACTTTAAGACNTTNGATTTTAAACAAAAAATTTCAAAATTGGATAAAAATAAGCCAGTATTANTNTATTGTTCTGCAGGCGGNAGAAGCGCCANGGCATCGAAGATATTTCAATCATTAGGTTTTAAAAAGATTTATGACCTNAANGGNGGCTACAGNGAATGGTAATTTTNTTATTATTNTANAATNAGANCANGCCNNATCTTCTTATTAGAGCAGATGGATCAGGNTCTTTTCCTCTAAACNTTTTATANAAGATCATGGGGTGTTCAGTNCCTCCTTTTGAAAGAATATTATTCTAAAAATTTTTNTGCNGTATCTCGGTCAAAAATTCCATTTTNTTGNAAGAGTTCAAAAGCATCTGCATCNAATACTTCTGCCCANTTATAACTATAATATCCTGCAGCATAACCACCTTGAAAAATATGAGAAAAAGATGTACTCATACAATTTTCTTCACTTTCTTGGGTGAATTGTAGATGACTAATTTGAGCCTTTTCATGTGCTTTTACATCTTTTATTCTAGAAGCACTAGAATCATGGTAGGATAGATCTAGATATGCAAAACTNANTTGTCTCATTGTTTGTAATCCCTGTTGAAAATGNGCTGNTTTNTTAATNTTTTNAATNAAATNTTTTGGAAGGGAATCTTTGGTTTGATAGTGTTTTGCNAANAGNTCTAAGGATTCTTCCTGGTAGCACCAGTTNTCCATAATTTGACTAGGTAGTTCAACAAAATCCCAATANACANTTGTNCCGCTTANAGCACTGAAATNTGTATCNGCAAGAATTCCGTGGAGAGCATGACCAAATTCATGAAATAAAGTTGTCACCTCNTGAAAAGTCAATAAAGAAGGTTCAGTTTCAGTAGGTCTTGAAAAATTACATACAATAGAAATATGTGGTCTTTGACCTTTTTTTTGAGGGCGATAACTCGTCATCCAAGCACCATTTCTTTTACCAGGTCTTGGAAAAAAATCAGCATACAATAATGCATAAAAGTTTTCTTTTCTGTAAACCTCAAAAACTTCAACCTCTTTATGGTATCTATCTAACATAGCATTTCTTTTAAACTCTAGATCATAAAGTTTTTTTACTATTTTAAATAATCCACTTAAAACAAGGTCTAATTGAAAATAAGGCTTGAGTTCTTGTTCATTTAATTGGAGTTGATTTTGTTTTAATTTTTCAGAAATAAAAGCAGAGTCCCATTTTTCTATGTTTGTAATTTTTAAATTTTTTTTAGCAAAAATTTCCATAGTAGTCCACTCTTTTTGAGCAACAGGTTTGGCTTTTTTGCTTAGATCATTTAAAAAGTTTCGGACATTCTTTGCTGATTTTGCCATTCGTTCTTCCAAAATAAAATCTCCATGAGAACCATAGCCCAAAAGTTTTGCTCTTTTGTGCCGTAGTTTAGTAATTTCCAAGATAATTGAAGAGTTATTATTTTTGTTTTNCTGAAACCCTCGTTTACCAAAAGCAAGACTCATTTCTTTTCTTAATTTTCGATCCTCAGCATAGGTCATAAANGGAACATAGCTTGGATAATCTAAAGTAAAAATCCACCCTTTTTTTCCATTTTCATTGGCAATTATTTTTGCCATTTCAATTGCAGAAGTAGGTATTCCTTTTAAATGTTTTTCGTCCTCTATATGAAGTTGAAAAGCCTGGGTGTCAGCTAAAATATTTTCCCCAAAAGTTAAACTTAATTTAGCAAGCCTTGAATCAATTTTACGAAGTTTTTCTTTTGAAGTATTATTAAGCAATGCACCATTTCTGACAAAACTTTTAAACTCTTTTTCTAAAAGTGTTAATTGTTCTTCATTTAATTTACTTCGATCCTCATTTTCATAGACAAATCGAATGCGTTTGAATAAATCTTCATTTAAGCGTATATCATTTTGAAATTTAGTAAGTAAAGGTGCAGCATTTTGAGCTACTAATTGAAGTTCTTCACTAGTTTCAGCGCTATTTAGATTAAAAAGTATAGATGTATTTCGTCCAATTAGATTGCCACATTTTTCAATAGCNTCTAAAGTATTTTTGAAGCTAGGTTTATCTTTTTGATTAATTACAACTTTGATCTCATCCAATGCAATTTTAATAGTTTTTTTGATTGATGGGATATAGTGATGCGTTTTAATTTTTGAAAATGGAACTTCTTCAAAAGTAGTTTGAAATTTGGTTAATAGTGGGTTGGTCAAAATTTTATTTTTTTATTTTTTCACTGCTTTTAATTACTTTTTCTTTAAGACTATTTTTATAATCTATAATCTTTTCTAAAATTTTTTCATCTTGAATACCCAAAATCTGAGCTGCAAGTATTCCNGCATTTTTACCACCGTTTAGTGCAACTGTTGCAACTGGAACCCCAACTGGCATTTGTAAGATAGAGAGGATAGAATCCCAACCATCAATTGAATTACTCGATCTTACAGGTACTCCAATTACAGGTAGAGGACTCAATGAAGCTATCATTCCAGGTAGATGGGCTGCTCCTCCAGCCCCAGCAATGATAACTTTTATACCGCGCATGTGCGCTTTAGTTCCATAAGATGTCATTTTTTCTGGTGTACGATGAGCAGATACTATATCTACCTCTGATTTTACCCCTAAGGCTTTTAAAATTTTAATTGCTTCTTTCATTATTGGAAGGTCCGATTGACTTCCCATAATTATTCCTACTTGTGCCATATTATTTTGATATTACTTCTATAGTTTCTTTCACTTGTTCTGCGATTTTACGAGCTACATTTAGATCTTTATTCACGATAGTAACGTGTCCCATTTTTCGAAAGGGGCGAGTTTCTTTTTTTCCATAAATATGAGGTTTAACCCCTTCAATTGCTAGAATATGTTCAATATTTTTATAATATACAGGTCCAAAAAAACCTTCTTTTCCAACAAGATTTACCATTACGCCTGCAACCTTATTTCCAGTATTCCCCAATGGAAGATCCAATATTGCTCTAATATGTTGTTCAAATTGAGAGGTGTAAGCTGCCTCAATGCTATAGTGTCCACTATTATGTGGCCTAGGAGCAACTTCATTAACCCAAATTTCGCCCTCTTTTGTTAAAAATAACTCTACAGCTAATAAGCCAACATGCTTAAAAGCTTTTGATACTTTAAAAGCTAGATCTTTTGCTTTTTTTGCTTCTGCTTTTGATATTCGAGCTGGACTCAAAACGTATTCAACCTGATTTGCTTCAGGATGAAATTCCATTTCTACACAAGGGTAACTCAGGGTCTCTCCTTTGGGACTCCTGCAAATAATAATTCCTAATTCTTTGTCAATATTAACCAAATCTTCAGCCATGCATGCACCTTTATTGACATTTTCTAAATCTTGGTTTGATCTGATAATTTTGACTCCATAACCATCGTAACCCATAGATTCAGATTTCCAAACAAAGGGAAAGGAAATAAATCCGCGAGCAACAGCGTCTTTTAAATCTTCCTTTGATTCAAAAATCTCAAAGGAAGCAGTTGGAATATCATTTTCAATATAAAATTCTTTTTGGCGACATTTATTTTGAATAATTTTCAAAGAACAGGGCTGCGGATATACTTTTACTCCCTGTTTTTCAAGATCTTTTAAAGCATCAGAATTAACATTTTCAATTTCAATAGTCAAAATATCAACATCTTTTCCAAAACTCATCACTGCATCATAATCCATAAGGTCTCCTTGAACAAAGTGATTACATGCAACTTTACATGGAGATTCTGCGCTAGGATCCATCACATTAGTCTTAATATCCCACTGTCGAGTTGTGCTAAGGAGCATTTTACCTAGTTGACCACCTCCAAGTATTCCAATTGTCTGTTTGCTAGAAAAAAATCTCATCATATTCTTTTGACAAAAATACGTATAAGTTTTTTGGAAAGGAAAAAAGCCACTTAAAATAGGTACCTTTAAACCAAAATTTTAATAATGATTAATCTTGTTTTATTCGGAAAGCCAGGAGCAGGAAAAGGAACTCAAGCTGAATTTTTAAAAATTAAATATAATTTAGTTCATATTTCNACTGGAGATATATTTCGCGANAATATTAAAAATAAAACTGATCTNGGANTTCTNGCAAAATCCTTNATNGACAAGGGTGATTTAGTCCCAGANCAANTNACTATTGATATGCTTGAGGCTGAGGTTGATGATAATNCTCANGCNAAAGGTTTTATTTTTGANGGATTTCCAAGAACAGAATCTCAAGCGAAAGCATTGGATGTTTTTTTAACTGGAANAGAGATGAAAATTATTGCTACNATTGCTTTAGAGGCNGATNATAATATTCTTNTAAAACGNCTTNAAGANCGNGGTAANTCAAGTGGTAGAANAGATGATCAAGANGAAGAAAAAATNTGGAATCGTTTTAATGAGTATAATAAAAAAACNGCCCCCTTGAAAANNTATTATCANAATCAAAATAAATTTTANAGCGTCAACGGTATTGGAANTATTAANNATATTAAAAAACGATTATCAAAACTTATAGATNCNTTATAAACAAATATGACTGAAGGTAATTTTGTTGATTATGTGAAGCTTTTTGTAAGTTCAGGAAACGGAGGGAAAGGTTCCATTCATTTACATCGTGAGAAATTTATAACCAAAGGTGGTCCTGATGGAGGGGATGGAGGTAGAGGTGGACATGTAATAATTAAAGCTAATAAGCAACTTTGGACCCTACACAACTTTAAGTTTAAAAAGAATTTTTACGCTGGACACGGAGGCGATGGAAGTAAAAATCGAAGTAGTGGAAACCAAGGAGAAGATGTATTAATAGAAGTACCGTTAGGCACTCTAGTTCGTAATACTAAAACCAATAAGATTATTTTTGAAATTACCGAAGAGAACCANCAAGAGATAATACTCGAGGGTGGACTTGGAGGTAAAGGGAATTGGCATTTTAAATCTTCTACAAGACAAACTCCTCGATATGCTCAACCAGGAATTGAGGGTTCTTCAATTCAAATTACATTGGAATTAAAAGTTTTAGCTGACGTCGGCTTGGTAGGATTTCCAAATGCAGGAAAATCTACACTTCTAGCCGCATTGACTTCTGCAAAGCCAAAAATTGCAGATTATGAATTTACTACTCTTAAACCCAATTTAGGAATTATAAATTATAGAGATTATCAGTCCTTTATAATGGCCGATATTCCTGGAATCATTGAAGGTGCAGCTGAAGGAAAAGGTTTAGGATATTATTTTCTTCGACATATCGAGCGAAATTCAATTTTGCTTTTTGTAATTCCTTCGGACACTAAAGATGTAAGATCAGAGTTCGAAATCCTTTTCAAGGAGCTTAAAAAATATAATTCAGACTTATTAGATAAAAAATATATGGTTATTCTTTCTAAAGGTGATTTATTAGACGAGGAGCTTAAAAAAGAATATTTAATTGAGATGAACTCAAATTTTACTGTTCCTTATTTAATAATTTCTAGTTTAACTAACTACAATTTAACAGAACTTAAAGATGCTCTTTGGGAACTTTTAACATAAAAAAATGTTTAGAAAATTAATGATTGATATACTTCTGTTGGGGAGTATTATAATTTACGGTCAAGATAAAACACCTATTGCTTCTTTCCCATTAGATTCTCATATTTTCTACCGAAATAAAATAGATTCTATAGTTCAAATTTATGAAGAGACCAAGGAGATTAAAACTCTAGACTCATTGGCCAACTTTTCTTTTGCATATAAAGATTGGGAAACGGCAATTAATTATTCTAAAAAAGCAATTGATTTAAAACCTACTGCTAAACGATATTTCCTTTTAGGTGGAGCGGCAGGTTTTCGAGCATTAGAGGTACCTATGTTTTCTTCTATCAAATACATAAATATAATGAAACCTGCCTTTGAACAAGCGNTTAGCCTGGAGCCGTTAAATTTAAAATATCTAAGAGCACAAGTAGATGTTTTGTTAGCTTTACCTGTGCTTTTAGGTGGTAGTATTTATAAAGCAAAAGAAATTATAAATAAAATAAAATCTTTAAATCTAATAGAAGGCCTTTTAGCAGAGGGCTCAATGTATGAAATCGGAAAAGATTTATATCATGCAAAAAAAGTTTACAAAAAGTTATTTGATTTTATAGATCAAAATTATTCACCTTGTTCTGTGGATTTTATTAATGATATTAGAAGAGATCTTGCTTATGATTTGGGAAGAATTGCAGCAGATTTTGATTTAAATACTATCTGGGGCTTGTGTGCTTTGAAGTATTTCGCCGAGACACATCAAGATAAAGATACAGTACCCAAAGGTTGGGTTTACTACCAAAGTGCACGTTTAGCTAAAAAATCAAAAAATATAAAACAAATGGATTATTTTATTGAAAAAGCTAGATTATATTTAAATAGATCTCCTGATTTAAAACCTTTACTCAAAGAGTTGAAATTATGATGCGATTACATTTTATTGCGATTGGTGGCAGTGTTATGCACAGTCTTGCAATTGCAATGCACAATTTAGGCCATAGAGTAACAGGAAGTGATGACGCCATTTTTGAACCTTCTAGAAGCAACTTAGAAGCCTCAGGACTACTTCCAAAAGATTTGGGGTGGTTTCCTGAAAAAATCAATTCTGAAGTCGATATAATTATATTAGGGATGCATGCCAAAAAAGATAATCCAGAATTGCTTCTAGCAAAAGAAAATGGATTAAAAATCCAATCATATCCAGAATTTTTGGCATCTCAATCAAAGGATAAATCTCGAGTTGTTATAGCAGGAAGCCATGGAAAAACTACTATAACTTCAATGATTTTACACGTATTAAATTATCATGAGANNCAAATTGATTTTATGGTTGGAGCTCAANTTAAAAATATAACTGAGACACTTTCAATTNCAGAGNAGAACGATTTTATCTTACTTGAAGGTGATGAATATTTATCATCNNCTATTGATTTGAGACCNAAGTTTTTGTGGTANAATCCNGAAATTGCTTTAATNAGTGGAATTGCTTGGGACCATGTAAATGTTTTNCCAACATTTNAAANNTATATTAAACAATTCAAGTCTTTTATTGANTCTATTCANNCNGGAGGNGTGTTAATTTATAATTCTGAAGATAAANTANTAAAACAACTAGTTGAAGCGCANCCNCACACTATAAAAAAAATNCCTTATAAAGCTCCAAACCATTATATAGATAATGGTATTACATATCTTGAAACAGTTGAAGGTAATTTACCTCTTAAAGTATTTGGAAAACACAATTTATTAAATCTAGCTGGTGCACAATGGGTTACACAATTAATGGGTGTGGACGAATCAGGATTTTATGAAGCTATTCCAACTTTCATTGGCGCTTCAAAGCGGTTAGAATGTTTAGTAAAAAGTAAAACGGCTATTCTTTTTAAAGATTTTGCTCATTCACCAAGTAAGGTTAAGGCAACTACATCAGCTGTTAAAAAACAATTTTCAAATCATAAAATTATGGTTTGTCTAGAGTTACATACATACAGTAGTTTAGATCCAGAGTTTATTACTCAGTATGCAAATACTTTAGATGTAGTTGATGAAGCTTTAGTTTTCTTTGACCCGATGGCTTTAAAAATAAAAAAACAAGAATCTATTTCTCCTGAATTAATTATGCAGGCATTTAGGAAACCATCGATAAAGGTTTTTTGTCAAAAGGATATTTTATTCAATTATTTACTCCAAAAAGATTATAAAAATCTCATTTTAGTAATGATGAGTTCAGGTACGTTTGGAGATTTAGATTGGGAGCCGTTAAAGACCCGTATTTTAGATTTTTAATTACTATAAAAAAAATTATATTAGGTCTTTTTATTAAAAAAATTTCTCCTTTTTTCCCTTGTTATATTTACTTACGTTAAACGTATTTATTTTATCTTAATAATTAAAATTATAATTATAATAATTAATAATACTTTTAATTAAGCATGCATAAATTTGTGATTAATACTAAACCAATAACCGATATTTTTTTTGACTTAGATCATACATTGTGGGATTTTGAAAAAAACTCTGCTTTAACATTTAAATTAATTTTTGATAAACTTAATATTGAACTTACAATTGAAGACTTTCTAAATCATTATACACCTATAAATCATGCTTGCTGGAAACTATACAGGGAAAATAAAATAAGTGAAAGGGAACTTCGTATTCAACGCTTACTTAAAACGTTCAAAAAAATAAATTTTAAAATAAAAAAAAATCAAATTGAAGAAATATCTAGTCTATATATTTCTCATCTAAGCTCGTTTCCTTATTTATTTGATGGGACACATGATCTACTTAAGATGCTAAAAAATAAATATAAATTACACATTATTACTAATGGTTTTGAAGAAGTTCAGCATTTTAAAATAGTCAATTCTGGTTTAAATACTTACTTTCAAAATGTTTTTACCGCCGATAAAATTGGGTTTAAAAAACCAAATCCAAAAATTTTTAATGTTGCTTTAAAAATAGCACAAACCTCAGCTAGAGCTTCAATTATGATTGGTGACAGTCTTGAGGCCGACATTCAAGGTGCATTAGATGTAGGCATGCAAGCAATTCATTTTAATTCTCATAACGAAAAAAAACACAAACATTGTCCAATTGTGTATTCAATAGGAGAAATTGATCAGTTTTTTATCTAAAATTAATTCAGATATGGAATACCAACATTAATTCTTATTTTTGAATATGGAATTAGAAGGAGCTCAAAAAGCAGTTGACGATTGGATTAATAATCATGGTGTAAGATATTTTAATGAGCTTACCAATATGGCTCAATTAACAGAGGAAGTAGGTGAAGTTGCTCGCATTATTGCCAGACGATATGGTGAACAATCTGATAAGTCAACTGATCTTGTTAAAGATCTCGGAGAGGAATTAGCTGACGTAATTTTTGTGACTTTATGTTTAGCAAATCAAACAGGAGTAGATTTAAATGCTGCTTTTGAAAAAAAAATGAAATTAAAAACTGAACGAGATCATGATCGACACCATAAGAATCTTAAGTTAAAATCCCCGTTAAAAAGATGAATCTTAAAGTTTCTCAGAAAAATCGAATCTGTAATGGCAAAATAAACATTACAGGCTCTAAAAGTGAAACTAATAGATTATTATTATTGCAGGCTTTTTATCGAAACTTTAAAATTAGAAATAAATCTAATTCAGACGATAGTTCCGTTATGCAGAATGCATTAAAGTCTGACTCTGATTTTATTGATATACAACATGCTGGAACAGCAATGCGCTTTTTAACAGCCTATTATTCACAATTGGAGGGAAGAGAAATCGTTTTGACGGGTTCTTCTAGAATGCAGGAACGACCTATAAAAATTCTTGTTGATGCTCTTAGGTCAATAGGAGCTTGTATTGATTATATTAAAAAAGAGGGCTATCCGCCCTTAAGGATTAAAGGTGCAAAATTAAATGGTGGGTCTTTAAGCCTTCCAGCTGATGTTAGTAGTCAATATATTTCAGCGTTACTTATGTTGGGTTCAGTTTTAAAATCTGGAATTGAATTAAATCTAACAGGAAAAATAACTTCAATTCCCTATATAAATATGACATTAAAATTATTAGCAAACTTTGGAGTCAAAACTGAGTTTAAAAATCAATGTATTAGTGTTAAAGAGAATACTAAACTAAATAGTGTAGATCAAGTTGTTGAGTCAGATTGGAGTTCAGCTTCTTACTTTTTTAGCATTGCCTCATTAGCTGATAAAGCTAAAATTCATCTGACTAGTTTTAAAACGAATAGCTTGCAAGGTGACGCTATTTTGAGAATTATTTACAAGGAGCTGGGAGTAAATTCATATTTTGAAAAAGATAATTTAATATTAAGAAAGGAAAATACATCACTACCAGAAAAAATACAATGGGATTTATCTGATTCCCCTGACATTGCACAAACCATTGTGGTGACTTGTTATGGTTTAGGGGTTGGCTGCGATCTAGATGGTTTACATACTCTGAAGATCAAAGAAACAGATCGTTTAGTTGCTTTGGATTTGGAACTCAGCAAACTAGGAGCTAAAATATCAGTTACCGATAAAAGTTTACATCTTTCCCCAGGTAATAATTTTCGAAAAGATGTGTCTATTTCCACTTATAATGATCATCGTATGGCAATGGCTTTTGCTCCTTTAGCTCTTAAAACACCAATAGGTATTGATGAAGCGCAGGTGGTTTCAAAATCCTATCCAAGCTTTTGGAAAGACCTAAAAATGCTTAATTTCAAAATGGAATTGATTTAATAATTAATTTACTTGACAAACCCTAGTTTAAGATCTTATATTTGTATCTTAAAATTTTTAAATGAAGCTTTCTGATTTTCAATTCGAACTTCCTGAAACGCGTCTTGCTCAAAGACCCTCAAGTGACCGAGACGAGTCTCGCTTAATGGTTCTAAACCGTAAGGAAGAAACTGTAGAGCACTATACTTTTAAAGATATAATAAAGTTTTTCGATGAGGGAGACGTTATGGTATTAAACAATACAAAAGTTTTCCCAGCTCGTCTTTTTGGAAATAAAGAAAAAACGGGAGCGCGTATTGAAGTTTTTTTACTGCGTGAACTAAATCAAGAGCAAAGACTTTGGGATGTGTTAGTTGATCCAGCACGTAAGATTAGAATTGGGAACAAGCTTTATTTTGGAAATGATGATAGTTTAGTTGCTGAGGTTATTGACAATACTACTTCGAGAGGAAGAACTTTACGTTTTCTTTTTGATGGAAGCTATTCAGAGTTCCGATCGAAACTAAAAGAATTGGGACAAACACCGCTACCAAAATACATAAAAAGGCCAATAGAGGAAGAAGACCAGGAGAGATATCAAACAATTTATGCTAAGCATGAGGGAGCCGTTGCAGCTCCTACTGCTGGGCTTCACTTCTCAAAACATTTGCTTAAGCGTTTAGAGATTAAAGGTGTTGATATAGCAGAACTTACTCTTCACGTTGGGTTAGGAACTTTTAGTCCTGTAGAAGTTGAAGATTTATCTAAGCATAAAATGGATTCCGAGGAGCTTATTATTGACCTTATTGCTGTTTCAAAAGTAAATGACGCAAAACAAAAAAGAAGAAAAATTTGTGCAGTTGGAACAACTGTTATGCGTGGGCTTGAAAGTTCTGTTTCATCTTCAGGGTTTTTAAATGAATATAAAGGATGGACTCATAAATTTATCTTTCCACCTTATGAATTTTCAATTGCCAATAGCATGATAACTAATTTCCACACTCCAAAATCAACACTACTAATGATGGTTTCTGCTTTTGCTGATCCAGATTTTATAAAACATGCTTACGAGGTTGCCATAAAAGAGAAATATAATTTTTACTCTTATGGGGATGCAATGTTAGTATTATAATTCAATTATTAGTTCAGTCGCTCATTTTGTAACCAACGGTGAAGAAGACAAAAAGGGATATTCGAGTATTGGGTAAGAAAGATTTACAAGAATTTTTCTTGTCCCACAATATTCCGTCATTCAAGGGTGATCAGGTATATCAATGGCTTTGGAAAAAAGGAATTCAAGATTTTAATTTGATGACCAACTTATCAGTAGAACATCGCAAATTATTAAAATCTTATTTTGAAATAAAACATATTAATATTGATGTAAAACAATGCAGTAAAGATGGGACCATTAAAAATGCTGTTAAATTACATGACCAATTTACCGTAGAATCTGTATTAATTCCGACTTTAAAGAGAACTACAGCTTGTGTTTCTTCCCAGGTAGGCTGTAGTCTAGATTGTGTTTTTTGTGCAACAGCAGCCTTAAAGAGAATACGTAATTTAAATGCCGATGAAATCTATGATCAGGTTATTGCAATGGATCACCAAAGTAAATTATATTTCCAGCGCTCTTTATCCAATGTTGTTTTCATGGGTATGGGCGAACCCTTGATGAATTATAAGAATGTCTTATCAGCAATAGATAAAATAACTGAACCGCAAGGTTTTGCTATGTCTCCAAAGCGGATAACAGTTTCTACTTCTGGAATTCCTAAAATGATTTATAGGATGGCTGAGGATAAAGTTAAGTTTGGTCTTGCCGTTTCACTACATAGTGCTAGACAACAGTTGAGAGAAAAAATCATGCCTTTTACAAATAAGTTTCCCTTAACAGATCTTTCTAAAGCTTTAAATTATTGGTACGAACACACTAAAAAACAAGTGACTTTTGAATATATTGTTTGGGATGGAATTAATGATAAAAAAGAAGATATTCAGTCTTTAGTAAAATTTAGTCGTCAAATCCCATCCAAGATTAACTTAATCCAATATAACCCTATTGATAATTCTTTAATGAAACAAGCTCCTAAAAAGACTGTAGAAGCATATTTAAAAGCTCTTAAAGAAGCAAGAATTAAAGTAACTTATCGACATTCTCGTGGAGAAGATATTGATGCTGGATGTGGTCAACTAGCTAATAAGTTATAATTTAACGGAAAGAGATAATAAAATATTTAGAGTACTTATAGAATTGGTATCTTACCGATATGAAAGTTGTTGAGAAAATAAAAAAGCCAATATATATTGAGATGGAACTATTTGAGGAAAAATTCACCGAATCAATGTCTTCCAAAGTTGCCCTTCTCAATAGAATTACTCACTTTATTGTAAACAGAAAAGGAAAGCAAATGCGACCGATGTTTGTTTTTCTTGTAGCCAAAATGTTAGGTAAGGGCAAAATCAATGAGCGTACATATAGAGGAGCTTCAGTTATAGAATTAATTCATACTGCAACTTTAGTCCACGACGATGTTGTAGATGGAAGTAATAAACGTCGTGGTTTTTTCTCTATTAATGCTTTATGGAAAAATAAAATTGCTGTTTTAGTGGGAGACTATCTTTTATCTAAGGGGTTACTTTTGTCAATTGAAAATGAGGATTTTGACCTTTTAAAAATCATATCTGTTGCTGTTCGCGAAATGAGTCAAGGCGAACTCTTACAAATTGAGAAAGCTCGTGCATTAAACATTACTGAGAAGGTTTATTATGATATAATTCGAAAAAAAACAGCAACTCTGCTCGCTTCTTGTTGTGCAATCGGAGCCCAGTCGGTTAGATCCAGTTTAGAAGAAGTAAAAAAAATGCACTTATTTGGAGAGCTTTTGGGAATGGCTTTTCAAATCAAAGATGATCTTTTTGATTATGGAGAAAAAAAAATAGGAAAGCCTTTAGGGATTGATATAAAAGAAAAGAAGATTACTCTCCCGTTGATTTATGCGCTAAATGTTGCTACCTCATATGAAAAACGTTGGATTATCAACATTCTTAAAAATCACAACAAAAACCGTAAAAAAGTACATGAATTAATTCAGTTTGTTAAAGATAAAGGTGGCTTAAGCTTTGCTAAATATCGCATGGAAGAATATCGAAAGCAAGCTTTAGAGATATTATTTGAGTTTCCAAAAAATGAATATAGAAATGCCCTTGAATTAATGGTTAATTTCGTTATTGAAAGAAAGATATAAACCCACTTATTATTCTTTGGGTTTAATAAGAAAGTTTTAAATTTATAAAAATACAAACCTTTTGATTTCAAGAAATACCATTAATCAAGTATATGAATTGGCTCGGGTTGAGGAAGTAATCAGTGATTTTGTTTCTTTAAAAAAGTCAGGATCAAACTTTAAAGGTCTCAGCCCATTTTCACAAGAAAGGACTCCTAGTTTTATGGTTTCTCCTGTTAAACAGATATGGAAAGACTTTAGCAGTGGAAAGGGAGGAAATGTTGTAGCTTTTTTAATGGAGCATGAACATTTCACATACCCAGAAGCAATTGAGTTTTTAGCTAAAAAGTATAATATAGAAATTCAAAAGACTGAGCAGAGCATAAAAGAAAAAGAGAAGATGAGTAAAAGAGAAAGTCTCTATCTTATAAATAAATTTGCTCAGAAACAATTTTCAGATAATTTATGGGAGTTCTCTGAAGGAATTGCTATTGGATTAACTTACTTAAGGGAGAGAGGATTTTCTGATCACATTATACGCTTTTTTGGATTGGGCTATGCTTCAAAGCAAAGCGATCATTTTTTTAAATTGGCATCTAAGGCAGGTTATTCAGAAAAATATATTATTGAAACAGGATTATTAATAAAAAATGAGCGAGGTAAAGCCGATCGTTTTAGAGGTAGAGTAATATTCCCAATTCGAAGTATGGCTGGTCGAGTTCAGGGTTTTGGTGGTAGAATTCTTTCGTCTTCATTAAATACAGCAAAATACCTTAATTCTCCAGAAAGCGATATTTATCATAAAAGCCAAATTCTCTTTGGAATTTATGAATCAAAAAAAACGATTGCTCAAGAGGATGTTTGTTATTTGGTAGAGGGTTATACAGATGTAATTCAGATGCATCAAAAAGGGATAGAAAATGTTGTTTCCTCTTCGGGGACTGCTCTTACGTCTGAGCAAATTAGATTAATAAGAAGGCTAACTTCTAATATAGTTATTCTTTTTGATGGGGATGCTGCGGGACTCCGAGCTGCAATTCGAGGAATTGACCTTATTCTTGAACAGAGTATGAATGTTCGAATATGTTCTTTTCCTGAAGGTGAAGATCCAGACAGCTTTGCAAAGTCAAATAGTTCAGAGCAAATTAAGATTTATCTGAGAGAGCATTCTAAAGATTTTATCCAATTTAAAACTGACCTTTTACTGGAAGAAGCTGCGAATGACCCTGTAAAAAAAGCAACAAAAATCCGTGAAATTGTTCAAAGCATCTCGAGAATCCCAGATGTTATTAAACAAGAAATATATATCAGGGAATGTGCTTCTCAAATGGATGTTTCAGAAGAAATTTTATTCAATACACTCGCTCAAGAAAAAAGTAAAAAATCTGCTCCGATTCGAAAGATAAAAAGTGCTAGGGTTAACCAAGAATTTCTTAATCAAAAAAGTGATTTTAAATCTAATTCTATAAATCCTCTTTTAATCCTTGAAAAACAAATTATTAGTATTCTGATTCAATACGGAAATGATGAAGCTTTTTTTGATGAGTTACTTGTATCTTCCGATGAAAAAGGGAACCTTATTGAGGAGTCAAAAATAGTTCAGTCTAAGGTATATGAAAAAGTATTTTTAGATCTTCAACAAGATGAAGTGGAAATGATTCAGCCAGAATTCCAATCTCTATATTCTCAGTTAATTGAAAAGTTTCAAATTGAAGGTATAGTAAAACCTGAAAAAATAATTCAACAAGAAGACCCTAATTTAGGTAAAATGATAACCGATATTTTAATTTCTGATGAGCAATATCAACTCCATAATTGGAACAAAAAGAACATATTCGTAAAAGATCGTAAAAGTGTAGTTGGGCAGTTAGTAAGTGAGACAATTTTAACATTTAGAAAATACTTAGTGGATCAAAAAATAGAAAATTTATTGATAGCTGCTAAGCAAGTAAAGACAAGTAATGATAATTCTGAATTTTTAGAGGAAGTAATGCAATATCAGGAGCTAAAAAAATTATTATCCAGAAAATTAAATAGAGTCATTTGAAGTAATTAAATTTTTTCGAGAAACATTACATCCTTTATCAAACTCAGCTTTAACATCTTAACTTAACGAAGTAAAGTTTTTTAGCAAAAATATTCTAAAAAAACTTTTTCGGAATTTTACAAACTGGAATCTGAGCCATTTTATGTTGATTTTTCTTATTTAATTTAGTATATATATCATATACTATTTTTTCACGATCAGAAAAATAATTTTTAGCGATTTGTTTTTCATGGGCATCCATAGCCCATTCAATTTCAGCATATGAGGCACCTAATTGATCTTCGTCAGTTCGATTATCTCCCCAAAGGCCATCTGTGGGTGCCGCATTTTGAATTTCTTTGTTAATTCCTAAGTGTTTTGATAAAGCAAAAACTTGTGTTTTATTTAAATCTGCAATCGGACTTAAATCAACTCCACCGTCTCCATATTTCGTATAAAAACCTACACCAAAATCTTCTACTTTATTTCCGGTACCTGCAACTAAATATTTATTTAATGCTGCAAAATAATATAAGCTAGTCATTCTTATCCTTGCTCTTGTATTAGCCAAACTGTGAAGCTGTTCATTTTTCTTTACAGTAGATGGCAGTGAATTTAAAAAAGATGAAAACACATTGTCAAGTGATAGACGATATGAAGATACATTTGGGAATTCCTTTTTAAGCCAGTTAATATGATTTTTAGCTCGATTATCCTGATTAGATTCCTGATGTATTGGCATTTCAAGGCAAAGGACCTTATTTTCTGTTTTAGCGCAAAGAGTAGAAGTTAATGCTGAATCTATACCACCCGAAACTCCAACTACAAAACCATCCAAGCCAGAAATGTCAAGATAGTCTTTTAACCATTTTATGATATAGTTTTCTACTTTTTCGGCAGATTTAATCATTTATAAAACTAAATTTGAACAAAAATACAGTTTTTCGAAACATGAAAACAAATTTTAAGATTAGACTTAGAACTTTTTTTTATTTTTTTAACATTTTCATTACTTTTTTTATAATTTTTATATCATGCGATAGAAAAAATAGTAAAGAAGCTCAAATAAATGCTATTAGTGTTGATTTAAATTTTGAACGTTTTGATTTAAAATTTTATAATAATTCTCCTGATGTAATACCCAAACTAAAGAAAGAATATCCTTTTTTGTTTCCAACTAAATTTCCCGATAGTGTGTGGATAAAAAGACAAAATGATAGTTTACAATTATTACTTCAGGATGCTGTTAAAAAAATATTCAATGATATCAATCCTTTAGAGGGAAGAGTATCCAACTTGTTCAAACATATTAAATATTACTTTCCTAGAACAAAAACTCCTCAAGTTATTACACTCACTAATAATGTTGATTATCAGATAAAAACTGTATACTCAGATAGTTTACTCTTAATTTCACTTGATACTTTTCTTGGTTCAGAACACCCTCTTTATGAAGGGATACCAAGTTATATTCGTAAGGAGTTAGATAAAAAATATATTATATCTCAAATAGCAGAAAAATTTAGTGCTTATCTCATTCGACCACCTGAAGATAGAACCTTTTTGGCGCAAATGGTTTATGAAGGAAAAAAACTTTATCTACAAGATATGATTATGCCAAATGAAAAAGATGCCATTAAAATAGCTTATTCTAAAGAGGAATTAGATTGGGCAAAAAATAATGAAATTTATATCTGGCAATTTTTTATTGAAAAACAGCTACTCTATAAAACTGATTCTCAATGGTCAGAGCGCTTTATTGAACCTGCTCCATTTTCAAAATTTTATCTACAACTAGACAATGAATCTCCGGGAAGAATTGGACGCTGGATCGGTTGGCAAATCGTCCGAAGTTTTCACAAACAGAATCCTAATATTTCCTTACAAGAATTAATAAAATTACCATTTCAACAAATCTTTAACAAATCAAAATATAAACCAAAACGCTAATGGCCATTAAAAAGAAAACTCAAATTTCGATAGACGTTAATTTAGATGAAAATAATATTCCTGAAGAAATGAAATGGACAGCACTGGATGGTGGAGTTTCAGAAAAAAATACGAAAGCCATTTTACTTTCTTTTTGGGACTCAGAAAATCAAGAAACATTGAAAATGGATTTATGGGTAAAAGATATGCCTGTAGATCAAATGCAGCTATTTTTTCATCAAACTTTAATATCTTTATCGGAAACCTATTATCGGGCTACTCAAGACGAAAAGATGACAGAAACAATGAAAGACTTTTGTAATTATTTTGCAGAAAAACTCGATCTAAAAAAAACTTAATTTACTTCTGATTATTTTCTAAAACAACTCTGTTAAGCTTATTTATATATATTAGAATTTCTTCAACCCCAGTTTGATGATTTGATGATGTTTTGAATATTGGAGGAAGTTCTGCCCAGTTAGAGGAGAGCATTTGATCCATGTAAAGATTAATATTATTTGATATTTTTCTTGGTTTTAACTTATCTGATTTGGTGAAAACTATAGAAAATGGAATAAGATTTTCTACTAGCCATTCCATAAACCTTAGGTCAATATCTTGCGGCTCGTGCCGAATGTCAATAAGTAAAAATGTATTAACTAGTTGAGAACGTTTTTTCAAATAATCGATTATAAATTCCTGAAATATTTTTTTTCTGGTTTTGGAAACTCGTGCATAACCATAACCAGGTAAATCAACTAAATACCAATTTTCATTTATTAAAAAATGATTAATTAATTGTGTTTTTCCAGGTTTTGAGGATATTTTGGCTAATTTTTTTTTATTACAAATCGAATTAATTAAAGAAGATTTTCCCACATTTGATCTTCCAATAAATGCATACTCAGGAAAAGAATTCTTAGGGCATTTTGCCACTTCAGTATTACTAATAACAAACCTAGCAGATTTGATTTGCATATTTTTTAAAACTTTCTAGTTTCAAGCCAACCCTTCAGAATTGTGTTAAATTCATTTGGGTGTTCCATCATTGGTGCATGTCCGCATTTATCAATCCAGTATAAATTTGAATCTGGAAGTAANTTATTAAACTCTTCTGCAACATTAGGAGGCGTAACGGTATCTTGTTTTCCCCAAATGATAGCTGTTGGGGTTTTCATACATGGTAAATCATTTGCCATGTTGTGCCTTATTGCGCTTTTAGCTAAGGCCAAAGTTCGAACTAATTTATTTCTATCGTTTACTGTTTCAAAAACTTCGTCAACAATTTCTTTTGTAGCTGTATTAGAATTATAGAAAACAGCTTCACTTTTCTTTTTAATATAGTCGTAGTCTCCCCGTTTAGGATAGCCATCTCCCATATTGTTTTCATATAAACCAGAACTCCCAGTAAGCACTAAACCTTTCACATACTTAGGATGATTTTTAGCGAAAAGTAAACCAATGTGGCCACCAAGTGAATTTCCTAGTAAAATAAAGTTTTTCAATTTTCTGAAACTCACAAATTTGAAAAGAAATTCTGATAAGGATTTAACTGAAGTATTTATGAGGGGTAAACTGTATACAGGTAGTTCGGGAATTATAATTTGGTAACCCAGTTTTGGAAAATAATCTATGACGCCTTTAAAGTTACTTAATCCACCCATTAGTCCATGAAGAATTATTAAAGGCTGACCTTTTCCTGACTCTATGTATCGAAATTCTTCTTCTTGGATGATTTTATTCATTTTGTCAGTGTCCTACTAGGATTTAGAATCAAAGATAGACAATTACAATTTATCGTCTGTTTTTTATTTAAAGGGTGCATTAAACAAATATTTATTATTGACAGAAAACTTATTAACAATGTGGTAATTTGTGGTAAAAAGTGGTAAATATAAATTATATTTGATGTAAATCTGATCAAATTTGTGAAATATTTAATTGGAACATATGAATGTAAAGTAGATGCTAAAGGCCGAATAATGTTGCCTGTCGCAATAAAGAAACAATTGTCAAATTTCATGGCTAGTGGTTTTGTTTTAAAAAGATCAGTTTTCAATCCATGTTTGGAACTTTATCCTACTAAAGAATGGGCTTTCCTAATGGAAAAAGTAAATGGATTAAATCGATTTAATAAAAAAAATAATGATTTTATACGACGTTTTACTGCTGGAGTAAAGATTGTAGAGATGGATTCTTCTGGCCGTCTTTTAATTCCAAAAAACTTGGTAAAGCACGCACAGATAGAGAAAGAGGTTGTAGTTTCATCTGCTGTCAATATTCTTGAGATCTGGGAAAAGTCGCTTTATGAAAAAGCGATAGATGAGGCAACCCTTGATTTTGGTGCCTTAGCTGAAGAAGTGATGGGAGAAAAAAATGATGATAAAATATCATAATCCGGTTTTATTTAAGGAGGCAATCCATGGGCTCAAAATTCAGCCAAAAGGAATTTATGTTGATGTTACTTATGGAGGTGGAGGCCACTCCAGGGGTATTATTGATTTGTTAAGTAACGAGGGCCGTTTGTTTGGCTTTGATCAAGACGCTGATGCACTTGAAAACTTAATAGATGATTCACGTTTTGAATTTATTTCTGCCAACTTCAGTCATCTTAAACAGTATTTAAAATATTATAACGTAAAATCGGTAGATGGTATTTTAGCTGATCTAGGTGTTTCTTCACATCAGTTTGATAATGGTTCACGTGGATTTTCAATTCGTAATAATGGTAGATTAGATATGCGAATGAATCAATCACAAACCTTGGATGCTCATGAGGTTTTAAATAAATATTCTGAAGATTCATTGAGTCAACTTTTTTACAGTTATGGTGAGTTGAGAAATTCAAAAAAACTTGCAAAACTTATTATTAATAGACGTGTCAAGAGGGTTATTCAAACAACACATGATTTAATTGACCTGGTTGAGCCTCTTGTTCCCAACAGGTTTGGAAATAAATTTTTAGCAAAACTTTTCCAAGCAATTCGTATAGAGGTTAATGACGAGTTAAGTGTCTTAAAGCTCTTTTTAGAGCAGGCTACGAATATTCTAAATCCCGGAGGAAGGCTTGTTTGTATCTCATATCATTCGATTGAAGACAGGATTGTAAAAAGATATTTTCAAAGTGGAAATTTTGAAGGTAAACAGCAAAAAGATTTTTATGGAAACCTAATAGCCCCTTTAAATAAAGTAGGGAAGCTAAAGACCCCCTCCAAAGACGAGATCGCGACAAATTCTAGATCTCGTAGTGCGAAACTAAGAATTGCAGAGAAGAGATGAATAATTTAAGATCAATATTAAACATTGAATTTTTAGTTAAAGAGGACGCATTTAAAAACTGGCGAATGATACTTTTTCTATCGCTATTGGCATTAATTATGATCTCTAGTGGCCACAGTGCTGATAGGAAAATTTTTAAAATAGCTTCACTAAATACCGATATAAAGGCCCTTAAAAGTGATTTTATAGAAGCTAAAAAAAAGCTTTTGATTTTAAAAAAAGAATCAAATGTCGCAAAAGTCTTAGCGGAAAAAGGAATTGGTCCTGCATCATCCCCTCCAATTAAAATAACCTTATCCAATGAATAAAGAATCAAGTCAAATAAGAGAATTAATGCATCGGTTTTACCTACTTGCTTTTGGATTGTTCTCCTTTGCACTAGTTTTAATTGGAAAACTCATTTACATTCAATTTTATGAAAATGATCTAGGATTAGTTTTAGCTCCTGAAGCTTTAGTTAAAAATGTTGTTTTAGAGCCAAGTAGAGGAAATATATATGCTGCAGATGGAAATATTTTAGCAACTTCCATATATAGATACGAATTACATTGGGATGTAGTTACACCCTCAATCTTTTTATTTGAGACAAATAAAAAAGCTCTTGCAGATTCAATTGCAAACCTAAAAGGAGAATCACCAGCTAAAATCCTGAAAAGNATTGAAGAAGCTCGTCTACAAAAAAATAGGTATTGGCCTATAGATAAGAATCTTTCTTATTCTGAGTACAAGCGGTACAAAAACTTNCCAATTTTTAAACAAAACGCTTATCGGGGTGGCTTAGTNGTAGAANAAGAAATCAAACGAGAACGTCCTTTAGGAAAAGTTGCTGAGAGAACTATTGGTTATGAGAAAAAAGATTCAGATGGGACCTATTTTAGAGTTGGTCTTGAGGGAGCATTCTCTGAATATTTAAGAGGTGATTCAGGTTTACGATTAAAACAAAAAATTGCAAATGGACAATGGAAACCAATAAGTGATTCAAATGAAAAAGAACCAACTGAAGGATTTGATTTATTCACTACAATTGATGTTAATATGCAGGACATAACTCATAATGCTTTGCTTTCCCAACTTGAAAAATTTGAAGCTCACCATGGAACTGTCGTCTTAATGGAAGTTAAAACTGGAGCAATAAAAGCAATCGCTAATTTGGGAAGAACAAAGGAAGGTAAATATTTTGAAAAACTAAATTATGCGGTTGGAGAAACTTATGAGCCAGGATCAACATTTAAGCTAATGGGAATGATAGCTGCTTTAGAGGACAGGGTTATTGATGAAGACTCAATAGTAGATACTGGAAACGGTGAGATACTTTTTTATGGAAAGTACAAAGTTAAAGACTCCAAAAAGGGAGGATATGGGGATATAACCGCCGCCAAAGCCTTTGAGGTTTCATCTAATGTGGGTCTTGTTAAAATTATATATGATCACTATAAAAATAATCCTAAAAAATTTGTAAATCGTCTTTATAATATGGGTCTTAATAAACCTTTAGGGCTTCCTATACGCGGTGAGGGCATACCAAAAATTCCCTATCCAACAGATTTAGATTGGGATGGTTTGGATTTACCTTGGATGGCTTATGGATATGGGGTGAGTCTAACTCCACTTCAAATTTTAGCTTTTTACAATGCTATTGCAAATGGTGGTGAGATGGTTAAGCCAAGATTTTTAAACAAAATAAGCAATTTTGGAAATGATCCTACCCAAATATTTTCTAAAAGTGTTTTAAGCCCATCAATTTGTTCAAAGGAAACTCTAACAAAGGTTAAGAAAATGATGTTTAATGTGGTTGACAAAAAATGGGGAACTGCATATAGTATTAAAGATCCTTTGCTTTCAATGGCTGGTAAAACTGGTACTGGTCAAATTGATTATACTACAGACAATATTAAATATATTTCGAGTTTTGTGNGTTACTTTCCTGCAGAAGATCCAAAATATTCATGTATTGTAGTAATTCATAAACCAAATAAAACAAAAGGTTATTATGGAGCTATTGTAGCAGCTCCTGTTTTTAAAACTATAGCAAAAAAAATATTCAACGATATTCCCTACGAAGTTGAGATTAGTAATAAAGATATAGCAAAACTGGATGGATTAAAAGTAAATATTATTCCAAATGTTTCAGGTTTATCAAAATTAGAAGCTATAAAAAAGCTTAAGAAAAGTGGATTAAAAGTCAAAATAATTGGAACAGGTATAGTAAAATATCAATCTCTTAAGGCTGGTACTCAGATACAAAATCAAGATAAAATCATTTTGGAATTATCATGAAAACATTAAAAGAATTATTATACAAGGTTGCTATTGAAGGTATTTTTGGGAACCCTACTTTAGAAATTAATTCATTGAGTTTCGATAGTAGAAAAATACAAAAAAAAGCCTTGTTTATAGCTATTAAGGGAATGAAAGTTAATGGACATGACTTCATTTCTGAGGCTATACATAAAGGTTCTAGAGCTATTATTTGTGAAGTAATTCCTAAAAAATGTAAAGATAGTGTGGTTTATGTTCTGGTGAAAAATTCAGCAAAAGCCTTAGGTGTAGTAGCTTCAAACTTTTATGACAACCCTTCAGAAAAATTAACTTTAGTTGGGGTAACTGGAACTAATGGAAAGACATCAATTGTAAGCTTATTACATGAGCTTTTTATTAATGAAGGTTATAAATCTGGATTAATTTCCACAATAAAAGTTGAGTATGGAGATAAAATTTATGATAATACCCATACAACTCCTAATGCTTTATTAATAAATACGTATTTAAGTGATATGGTAGGATTAGGAATTACACATTGTTTTATGGAGGTCTCCTCTCATGGAATTACTCAGCACCGTATTGAAGGTTTAGTTTTTAAAGGAGGTGTGTTTAGTAATCTTAGTCACGATCATTTAGANTATCATGGAAGTTTTAAAAAATATAGAGATACAAAAAAAGAGTTTTTTGACAATTTACCTAAAAGTGCATTTGCCTTGACCAATTTGGATGATAAAAACGGAGCGTTTATGCTTCAAAATTCTAAAGCAAAAAAATATACTTATTCTGTAAAACATCACGCTGATTATAAAGCTAAGCTATTAGAGTGTCAATTTTCAGGAATGCTTTTAAAAATAAAAAGCCATGAGGTATGGACTAGTTTGGTTGGCAATTTTAATATTCAAAATCTTTTAGCAGTATTCGCAGTTGCAGATCTTTTCGAAATTTCTCAATTAAATATTTTAAAGCAAATTAGTAGCCTCAAAAGCGTCAAAGGGCGCTTTGAAACCTTTCAAACAACAAATGGTACTACCATAATTATTGACTTTGCACATTCGCCAGATGCTTTAGAAAATATTTTAGAAACTATTAATTCAGTTAGAACCCGAAATGAAACTCTTATTACGCTTTTAGGATGTGGTGGAAATCGAGATGCAGAAAAACGTCCTCTAATGGGTTTGAAGGCTACTAAGTTCAGTGATAAAGTTATTTTCACGTCTGATAATCCTCGTGATGAAGACCCAGAGGAGATAATTACACAGATGATTAATGGTGTACCTCAAGAACATTTTAAAAAAATTTTAAAAGTAACTTCTAGAGAAGACGCTATTGCAATGGCTGCCGAATTAGCTGAGGACGGAGACATAGTTTTAATTGCTGGAAAAGGACATGAGTCCTATCAAGAGATTAAAGGGAAATATTATCCTTTTAACGATTTAAAAATTGCTAAAGAAATATTTTTAAACTCAAATTAAATATGCTTTATAATCTTTTTGAATTCTTAGAAAATCAATACCAATTAACTGGAGCGAGTGTCTTCCAGTATACTTCATTTAGAGCAGCATTAGCTGTTATATTTTCAATGGGTTTTTCTTTGGTTTTTGGAAAACAAATTATCTCCTACCTAAGAAGTCAACAAATTGGAGAAAGTATTCGAGACTTAGGGTTATATGGTCAAAAAGAAAAAGAAGGAACACCAACTATGGGAGGCTTAATTATAATTTTTAGTACCCTAGTGCCTGTCTTGCTTTTGGCTCGATTAAGTAATATCTACATTATTCTTCTAATATCAACAATGGTTTGGATGGGATTAATTGGATTATTTGATGATTATATAAAAATTTTTAAGAAAAATAAAGATGGTTTGCAAGGTAAGTTTAAGGTTATAGGTCAGGTTTTGTTAGGAGCCTTTGTTGGAGGTGTTCTCTTTTTTCATCCTGAGGTTAAAGTTCGAGTAGAATTTATCGCATCAGTAAATGAGATAGAAAATAAAACAGGAATATTTCAAAATGCTAATGATATAAAATCAACCTTGACTACAATACCACTATTTAAAAACAATGAATTCGACTATCATAAACTTATCAGTTGGATGGGTTTTGATTCCAAATTCACATGGTTAATTTTTATTCCGATTATTATTTTTTATTATTACTGCAGTTTCAAATGGAGCTAATTTAACTGATGGTGTAGATGGTTTGGCAGCTGGAATTTCAGCTATTATTGTATTTGCTCTTGGAGTTTTTTCTTTTGTTTCGGGTAATATAAATTTTGCTTCTTATTTAA
This sequence comes from Flavobacteriaceae bacterium TMED179, assembly GCA_002169865.1. Lineage (GTDB taxonomy): Bacteria > Bacteroidota > Bacteroidia > Flavobacteriales > Flavobacteriaceae > MS024-2A. Next base: position 43,731 of record NHIC01000010.1, read on the forward strand.
ACATAATGTACATACCGAATGTTGGAGAGATCGTTGTATTTATTTCAGCTTTTTTAGGTGCTTTGATTGGATTTTTATGGTACAATACCTATCCAGCTGAAATTTTTATGGGTGATACAGGTAGTTTAACCATTGGAGCTGTAATTTCAGTTATAGCTCTAATCGTAAGAAAAGAATTATTAATACCACTGCTTTGTGGAGTCTTTTTTATAGAAACATTATCTGTTATTATCCAAGTTAGTTATTTCAAATATTCTAGAAATAAAATTGGAACAGGTATACGTATTTTTAAAATGGCTCCTTTACATCATCACTATCAAAAACTTGGCTTTCACGAAAGTAAGATTGTTGCTCGATTTTGGATTATAGGTATTATTCTAGCTGTACTTACAATTGTAACACTTAAACTTAGATNATGAATAAAAAATTAGCAATCTTGGGAGCAGGAGAGAGTGGTACAGGGGCTGCTATTTTAGGAAAGAAGATGGGCTATGATATTTTTGTCTCAGATAAAAACTTGATCAACTCAGATTTACAGACTCTGTTTAATGAAGCAGCAATTAAATGGGAATCTGGACAGCATTCATTGGGGGAAATTATATCGGCAGATATTGTAGTTAAAAGTCCTGGAATTCGCTCTGATAGCAGTTTAATCAAAACTTTACGTAAGCAAGGAAAAGAAATTATTTCTGAAATAGAGTTAGCCGCTAGACATACACAAGCAACATTAATTGGAATAACAGGTACTAATGGTAAAACAACCACAACAATGCTCACATATAAAATTTTAAAGGATGCTGGATATAATGTTGGGATTGCAGGTAATATTGGTAATAGTTTTGCTCTTCAGGTTGCGAAAACTGACTTTGATTATTATGTCTTAGAAATAAGTAGTTTCCAGCTTGACGACATAGTTGATTTTGCTCCCCATATTTCAGTTATTACAAATATAACACCTGATCATTTAGATCATTATAACTTTAATTTTGAAGACTACATAAAGTCAAAATTTAAAATTTTAAAAAACCAATCTGAGAAAGATTTTTTTCTTTTTAATTCTGATGATCCCGTAATAATGAATGTTATAAAAGAAAAAAATGTCAAGCCAAAAAAAATTCCATTAGATGTAAATAAAGGTATGGATGGAGTATATACACAAGGAAATAGAATTATTATAAAACAAAAAAAAAAGAAAATGATGATTAATTCCACACAGTTTCAATTATCTGGAAGACACAACTTATTAAATGCGATGGCAGCTTCTACTATAGCAAATCTATTAGAGATCACCAAGGAATCTATTCGTGAAAGTTTATCTGATTTCAAGGGAGCTCCACATCGAATGGAAAAAGTACTTACGATTCAGCATGTTCAATATATCAATGACTCTAAAGCAACCAACATAAATGCTACCTTTTTTGCAATACAAAGTATTGAAACTCCTTTAATTTGGATTGTTGGGGGAGTAGATAAGGGGAATAATTATGATGAGTTACTACCAATGATACGTAAAAAGGCTAAAGCAATAATTTGTCTAGGTTTAGATAATGAGAATTTAAGGGATACATTCGAAAATGTATCTGATATTTTTATTGAAACAGAGTCAATGAGCGAAGCTGTCAAAATTGCACATAAGGTTGCTACAGCTAAAGACACTGTATTATTGTCTCCGGCATGCGCAAGCTTTGATTTGTTTAAAAATTATGAAGATCGAGGCAATCAATTTAAAAATGCAGTTAGAAATTTGTAAATTATGTTTCAAGCATTAAAAGGAGATAAAGTACTATGGGGAATTTTAGCATTACTGGCTATCTTTTCATTTTTGCCTGTCTACAGTGCTAGCACTAATCTAGTTTATGTGATAGGAAAAGGAACCCCATGGGGATATCTCATAAAGCATTTTATCATATTGGTTATTGGTTTTATTTTGATGATATCAATACATCGGATTCCTTTCCATTATTTTAAAGGTGTATCGATTTTAATGCTTCCTGTCGTCATTATTTTACTAATATTCACTGCAACTCAAGGAACTATAATTCAAGGTGCAAATGCTAGTCGATGGATCCAAATTCCTATAATTGGAATAAGTTTTCAAACATCAACCTTGGCATCAGTTGTTTTAATGATTTATTCAGCAACTTATCTTTCGAAACTGAGTCGTAAAATTCCGACATTTAAAAGTTCAATATCACGTTTTTGGTTTCCGGTTTTTATAATTATACTACTTATTTTACCCTCAAATTTATCAACTTCAGCTCTTTTATTTGTTATGGTATTAGTCTTATCTTTTTTGGCTGGTTATCCGATACGCTATCTGATAATAGTCATTTTTACTGCTATTACGACTGTATTTTTATTTTTTTCTTTAATGAAAACTTTTCCTGGAGCTTTTCCGAATCGGATAGACACATGGATTAATAGAATTGAGAATTTTAGAAACGGAGAAAGCACTGACGGAAACTATCAAGTAAGACGAGCAAAAACAGCAATTGTAACAGGTAATATTTTTGGATTAGGAGCAGGAAAAAGTAGAATGAAAAATTTTTTGCCCCAGAGCTCCTCAGATTTTATTTATGCAATAATAGTTGAGGAATTTGGATTATTAGGAGGCATAGGCTTGATAGTTCTTTACCTCCTGCTTCTATACAGATTAGTGGTAGTTTCATATAAAACGTCAAATGTTTTTGGTAAACTTTTGGTTATAGGCTTAGGAATACCAATAATTCTACAAGCTTTTACAAATATAGCAGTTGCTTTACAAGTACTTCCTGTAACTGGACAAAATCTACCTATGATTAGCAGTGGAGGAACTTCTGCATGGATGACCTGTATTTCGATGGGCATTATTTTAAGTGTAAGTGCAAATAAAAAAATAGAAAATAAAGATGAAAATAACCCATTAATTATTCTAAGTGAAACCAATTAAATTAATAATATCAGGAGGGGGTACAGGTGGGCATATTTATCCAGCTCTTGCAATTGCGATGGAATTAAAACAACTAAATAATAAGTCAAATATATTATTCGTTGGGGCAAAAGGAAAATTAGAAATGGAAAAAGTTCCTAAAGCTGGCTTTAATATTGTGGGTCTTTGGATTAGTGGTTTTAAGCGCTCTATATCTTTTCATAACCTCTTGTTTCCATTTAAGTTAGCTGTTAGTGTTTTTCATTCATATATAATCTTAAAAAAATTTAAACCAAATGTTATTGTAGGAACAGGAGGCTTTGCTAGTGGTCCATTATTGAGGGTTGCTCAATGGCTCGGTTTACCAACACTTATTCAGGAACAAAATTCTTATCCTGGAATTACAAATCGTTTTTTAAGTAAAAACGCATATCGAATTTGTGTTGCTTACAATGGTATGGAAAATTTCTTTCCTAGAAATAAAATAATTTTGACAGGTAATCCAGTGCGATCAATTTTTANTTACATAATACCTAGTGAAAAGGCAAAACATAATTTTGGTTTAGATCCAAAAAGAAAAACTCTTGTAGTTATTGGTGGAAGTCTTGGTTCTTGTAGAATAAATAAATTGATTAAGTCCAAACTGAATTTCTTTAATAAATTAGGACTTCAGGTATTATGGCAATGTGGTTCAATATATTATGATGATTATAAAAAGACTGCTTCCAAAACAGTAATTATACGTCCTTTTATAAATAAAATGGAACAACTTTATTCAGCTGCAGACTTTATAATTTCACGAGCAGGTGCAGCTAGTATATCGGAGCTTAGTTGCCTAGGAAAACCGGTTTTATTGATTCCTTCTCCTAATGTAACAGCAAATCATCAATATCATAACGCTATGGCTTTAGTTAGAGAAAAAGCAGCCTTGATGTTGGAGGAAAAAGATCTAGAAAATAAGTTTGAAAAGTATTTTTCATTTTTAGTAAATGACAAATCCATTCAAAAAGACTTGGGGAAAAATATAAAACGTTTGTCAAGGAAGGATGCAGCTCAAAAGATCGTTGAACAAATTATTGGACTCAATGGGAACTAATCACAAAAATATTTATTATTTCATAGGTATTGGAGGAGTAGGTATGTCTGCTTTGGCAAGCTTATGCCTAGAAGAAGGACATCAGGTATATGGTTATGATAGGACTCCATCTGAAATTACNAATCAATTAATACAAAACGGAATTGAAATCAGATTTGATAGTTCTTTAAGCGCTTTACAGGATTTTCTATTATCTAATACAGTTGAAGTTGTTTACTCAGCTGCTATTCCTGAATCCCATCCACAATTAATTTTTTATAAAAAGCAGGGAAATAAGNTGACAAAACGAGCCAAATTCTTAGCAAACCTGTGTGATGGTAAAAAAACACTGGCTATTGCAGGAACCCATGGAAAGACTACTACTTCTTCTATTTTAACACATATTTTCGACAAAACTAACCAGTCTTTTACTTCAATAATGGGCGGTTTTTTTAATAATACTTTTTCAAATTTTTTTAAAAATGGATCAGAGGTCTTTATTGTTGAAGCAGATGAATATGATCGCTCCTTTTTACATTTGCGTCCAACGTTAGCTTGCATCACCTCTTTAGATCCAGATCATCTTGATATATATAAAACTAAGACAGCTTTTGTTGATGCTTTTATTCAATTTTCTGAACAAGTTAACCAAGATTTAATTGTTGCGCACGGTCTACCTATTTCAGGTTATACATATGGTATTGAAGTTGAAGCAGATTATAAAGCCTTTAATATAAAAAAAAGTGAAAGAGGTTATCATTTTGATTTGACTACTCCAAATGAAAAATTTAAAAATATTTATTTAAATCTAATTGGAACTCATAATTTATCAAATTCATTAGCAGCTATAGCGATGGCAGATCAATTTGGATTAAACACTGAGAATGTAGTTTCTGTATTAAAAAATTTTCCTGGGGTTTACAGAAGAATGAATGTATATAAATGGGATGATAAAATTATTATTGATGACTATGCTCATCATCCAGTTGAAATTGAAGGTGTTTTTAAAACAATAAAATCCTTCTATCCAAAACAAAAAAGCTGCGTTGTATTTCAGCCTCATTTATTTTCAAGAACACGTGATTTAATGAAAGATTTCATAACAGTATTAAGTAAATTCGACGAGGTCATTCTCATGGATATTTATCCTGCCAGAGAAAAGCCAATTAAAGGTATAAATGTAAAAAGTTTATTAGATGGAATTTCTCATAAAAGAAAAAGATATATTCAAAAAAACGAGATACAAATGATATTTAAAACTAGTAAGGCAAATATTTTTGCACTTTTAGGAGCTGGAGATATTGGATTCGAAATTCAACAATTAAAATCTAAATTTGTAACCATTTGAAATTCAATAAATCCATATTATTCTTAATTTTTAGTAGTCTAATTTTTATTGCGGCTTTTTCTTTTTCCAACTATAGATATTACAAAAAAATAAATCTTGAAATACAAATAATTTTCACAAATCCACCACGTTTTTTTAATGACTCTTTGGTTAATAAATTGTTAACACAAAACTTGATTGACAAGTATACTATGAGAAAAGATAGTTTAGATTTGAATATACTTGAAATTAAAATGAACAATATTCCAGAGGTTGAAAACACAGAAATTTTTCTCCTTCCTGACGGACGTTTAACTTTTTATATTAAAGAAAGAGTCCCACTATTTATAGTAGATTCCGACCCTGCTCTTTATTCTGATGCAAATGGAGCACTATTTGACTTTAAAGTTATAGATTCAATAAAATACCCCAAATTCAAGACTGTATCTTCTACCATTTCTTTTGAAACTACAGCTTCTGTTATTAAAAATATGACATCAGATAAATTTTTATCTAATGAATTAGAATATATACTTCTAGAAAAAAACCAATTTCAATTAAAATTAAAATCATTTGATTTTGATGTAAAATTCGGTACTCCAATTAATGTAAACGATAAAATTAAAAAATTAAAAATTTTCTGTGCTTATCAAAAAACTCAAGACAGTTTAAATCGATATCAAGAAATTAATTTAAGCTACAATAATCANGTAGTAGCTGTAATACCTTAAATATTATGAAAGATCAAAATACTTCTGTTGGACTCGATATTGGAACTACTAAGATTGTGGCTTTGGTGGGTAGAAAAAATGAATTTAATAAAGTTGAAATTGTAGGAGTTGGAAAGTCAAAAAGTCTGGGGGTTCATCGGGGAGTAGTAAATAATATTACTCAGACCATTCAATCAATTCAACAAGCTGTTGAAGACGCTAGGTCGAACTCTCAATATAAAATTAATGATGTTTCTGTTGGGATTGCTGGACAGCACATAAGAAGTATTCAGCATAGTGATTATATAACTCGAGAGAATCCAGAGGCTGTTATTGATGAAAATGATATTCAAAAGTTGATACAACAGGTATATAAATTAGTTATGCTACCTGGAGAGGAGATTATTCATGTTTTGCCTCAAGAATACAAAGTAGATGGACAGGGAGAAATTAAGGAGCCAATTGGTATGCATGGTGGTCGTTTGGAAGCAAACTTTCACGTGGTTGTCGGGCAGGTTTCATCTATAAAAAATATAGGGCGTTGTATAAAAAGTGCTGGACTTAATATGTCCAATATTACTTTAGAGCCTTTAGCATCATCCGAGGCAGTTTTGAGTTTTGAAGAAAAAGAAGCAGGTGTAGCTTTAATTGATATTGGTGGAGGAACTACAGACCTAGCAATTTTCAAAGATGGTATTATTCGTCACACAGCTGTTATTCCATTTGGTGGTAATGTAATTACTGATGATATTAAAGAAGGATGCTCAATAATTGAGAAACAGGCTGAATTATTAAAAATAAAATTTGGATCTGCTTGGCCAGGTGAAAATCGTGATACCGAAATTGTTTCTATTCCTGGGCTTCAGGGTAGAGATCCGAAAGAAATTTCTTTGAAAACACTTTCCAAAATAATTAACGCTAGGGTGGTTGAGATTATTGAGCAGGTATTTTTAGAGATTAAAAATTACGGGCATAATGATCAAAAGAAAAAACTTATTGCAGGAATTGTTTTAACCGGGGGTGGAAGTCAGCTAAAACACCTAAAGCAATTAGTTGAATATATTACAGGCATGGATACAAGAGTAGGTTATCCAAGTGAACATCTTGCTGGAGATACTTTAGAAGCAGTTTCTAGTCCATTATTCTCGACCTCTGTTGGTTTATTGATGAGTGCTCTTGAAGGAACACCAATATCAACAAATGAATCTGTTGATGGAGATATGGAAGTTTTAGAGAATGGGAATCAACCCACAGAAGATGTAAATCAAAAGCGCAAATCGATTTTAGATCGTTTTGGAGAGAAATTAAAAGAATTTTTAGATAACGCCTAAACAGAATAAGATGGATCAGGAAGAATCAAAGGGAATTAATTTTGACTTACCAAAACACCGAAGTAACTTAATTAAAGTAATTGGTGTTGGTGGTGGTGGAAGTAATGCGATTAACTACATGTTCCATCAAGGAATTAAAGGTGTAGATTTTGTTATTACAAATACGGATGCTCAAGCTCTATCTGAAAGTGGTGTCCCTACAAAAATTCAGCTTGGTGCGAGTCTAACTGAAGGTCTTGGTGCTGGTGCCAATCCAGAAGTAGGAGCTAGGGCTGCTCAAGAAAGCAAAGAAGAGATTCATAATATATTAACAACTCAAACAAAGATGATTTTCATAACTGCCGGAATGGGAGGAGGAACAGGAACTGGAGCAGCACCTATTATAGCACAAATGGCAAAGTCTTTGGATATTTTGACTGTAGGTATAGTAACCATGCCATTTCAATTTGAGGGTCGCTTACGTTTAGAGCAAGCCCAAAAAGGTTTAGAGCATTTAAAAGAAACAGTCGATGCTCTTATAGTAATTAATAATAATAAACTTAGAGAAGTATACGGAAACTTAGGTTTTAAAGCAGGATTTGCAAAAGCTGATGAAGTACTTGCTACTGCTGCTAGAGGGATTGCTGAAGTTATTACACATCATTACACTCAGAATATAGACTTAAAAGATGCAAAAACTGTGCTTACTAATTCTGGAACTGCAATCATGGGTTCTGCCTCTTCTTCTGGAAGTAATCGAGCTCAAGAGGCAATTATAAAAGCTTTAGACTCACCTCTTCTTAATGATAACAAGATAACTGGCTGTAAAAACGTTCTTCTATTAATTGTGTCTGGTTCTGACGAGATTACAATAGATGAGATAGGGGAAATTAATGATTACATTCAAGTTGAATCTGGGAATCATACAAATATAATTATGGGTGTAGGAGAGGATGAAAGTTTAGGAAATGAAGTATCGGTGACTATAATAGCAACTGGATTTGGTTATGAACAACAAAATGAAATATCAAATACTGAAGCTAAAAAAATTATACACACACTAGAAGATGAGCAAAAAATTATTCATGATTTAAGTGATGAAGAATTCACATCTAAGCCACTTTTAAAGAGTGTTGACGAGATAAAAACACTTCAAGATGAAACCTCTGATCAAGAAATTTTTGTCAATGAAGAACCGATCATTCCTATGAATGATATTTTATATGATATAAAAGTTGAAGTTGAAGAAGTTTTTAATGGTATTCATATTGAGCAAGAAAATGATGAAGATTTACATAAAAATGAAATCCTAGTTTCAACAGATACCCATACCTCTGTGGAAATAGATGAGGATATAATGAACGATAATAAAGAATTGTCAAAAACTATTCTTGATGCTTCAAATCAAACTTCTGAAATCTTAAAAGATCAAAATATAGAAACTAATGAAGGGCAATTATTTGAACCTATATTTGATTCAGTAAATGAAATTAATGAAGAAGATGTTTTTGATAAAGAAATTATTGGCACTGAAGAGACCAAGACAGGTCTTTTCCATGAAGAAGACTTTATTTTTAATGAGATAACTAATTCTCTTTTTGAGATAGATGTGGTTGATCCTGAAGTTGTTGAAACCAATAGTCAAATTTTAATGGATTTTGAGCTTTCCCTTGGACAAAATGAAATAAAAGATTTAAATAAAGATTTAGAAGAGGTGAATCAAATTATTCCAAATAATAATGTAGTTGAGAAAGATTTTGATGAGCTTGGTACAGAAATTAAGTTTCAGTTGAAAGAGAATATGGATGTCAATATTAACTCTAAAGAGAATCTAGAACAAGATTTATCTTCATCAACTGCAGAAAATTCTTCAAGTCCCTTTGAAAAGTCAATTGATCAAACAATAGCTGAACAATCTGAAACTCGAAAAGCACATTTAAAGGCCTATAATCATCAATTCTCTCAACAGTATCATAAAGTTGAAGAAATCGAAAAGGAACCAGCTTACAAACGAAAAGGATTGAATCTTGATGACAATTTACCTGATGAGCCGTCTAGGTTATCTCTTGATAATGACTCAAATAATGACCTTCAGTTGAGATCAAATAATTCATTTTTACACGATAATGTTGATTAGATATGGGAGTATTAGATAACCTTTCAGAGGAATTAAAGAACGCTATGAAAGCGAAAGATAGTATTAAACTTGAATCTTTACGAGCAATAAAGTCAGCAGTTTTGATGGCTAAAACCTCTTCAGGTGCAGAAAATAAAATTAATGAAGAAGAATCAATAAAAATTTTACAACGCTTGGTTAAGCAAAGAAAAGATAGTGCTTCTATTTTTATGGAACAAGGACGTTCTGATTTAGCTGAACCTGAACAAGCACAGGCTGAAATCATATCATCCTTCCTTCCAAAACAACTTTCCGAAGTGGAAGTTGATCAAGTAGTATCTAATATAATTTCTAAAATAGGAGCACAAGGGATGAAGGATATGGGAAAGGTAATGGGTATGGTAAGTAAAAAAATTGGAGGTAAAGCAGAAGGAAAACTTATTGCAAAACTTGTCAAGAATAAATTATCTTTATAGAGTAGATTTTATTTAAGATTACCTTTAGTTAATTTTAAAGATTAGTATTAATCCATTTTAGAAAAAGGCCCAGTAGTTCAACTGGATAGAATATCAGATTTCGGCTCTGAGGGTTGGGGGTTCGAATCCTCCCTGGGTCACAATATTGAATTTAAGCCCTATTTTGAAATCGATCTAGGCTTTTCATTGTAACCTTGACTTGTTTTTTTAAATTACTTTCAAAAATAAAATTCTTTGCGTCCTAAAGCTCAACAAAAAATAGATTTTAATCAAATTAAATATTTGATTAAAACCTATTTTGGAATAGAAGGTAAACTAACTCCTCTCCCAGGGGAGATTGATTTAAACTTTAAACTTGATAGTAATGATGGAACTAAATTTGTATTAAAAATTTCTAAACCATTTGAAGACTTGTCTTATTTAGATTTTCAAGAAAAACTTTTTTTACATCTCAATTCAAAAAATACACCTAGGCTTGTTAAAGGAATTAATGGAAATTATAAAGTCTCTTTTGAAGATCAAAATAGAGAAATTAGACATCTTAGATTATTTTCGTGGATTTCTGGTAGAGTTTGGAGCAGTGTTAACCCTATAACAGATTCATTAAGACTGAGTTTAGGTCAATTATGTGGTGGAATAACAAAAAGATTAAAAAACTTCAGCCACAAATACAGTAATCGTTACTTTGAATGGGATGTAGCACAAAGTCTTTGGGTTGAGAATCATTTATCACTTTTTGATTCTGAAGAAAAAGACTTGTTATACACCTTTTTAACTTCTTTTAAAAATAATCAGAAAGAATATAGTAACCTTAGAAGAGGTGTAACTCATAATGACCCTAATGATAATAATATTATTGTTACAAATGATCTACTAAACCCACAAGCACATTCTCTTATAGATTATGGTGATGCAATTAATACTCAAATAATAAATGATGTAGCAATTTGTTGTACTTATGCTATTATGGATGTCTGTGATCCCCTAGAGGCAGCACTTCCAATAATTAAAGGTTACCACTCTAAATATCCTCTTTTTGAGCAGGAGCTTCAATTTTTATACAATCTTATTGGGATGCGCCTTATAATTTCAGTAACAAAATCTGCAATAAATAAAGTTGAATTTCCCTTAAATGAATATTTATGGATTAGTCAGAAACCTGCATGGAAACTTCTAAGAAAGTGGTCAAAAATAAATAATGAATTTGCTAATTTTCGATTTCGTGAAACTTGTGGTTTCTACCCACACCCACAACATAACATATTTTCAAAATGGGCTAAAAAACAAACAGTTTTACTATCAGATCTTTTTCCTTCTTTGGGTAAAGAGGAAGTTTATTTTTTAGACTTAAGTGTGTCAAGTCCATGGGTTGGTAGAGAAGAGGAATTTAATAATGTTGATTATTTCCAATTCAAGATCAAGCAACTACAAAAAGAAGAATCAAAAAAACTTATTGCTGGAGGATATTTAGAACCAAGATCACTTTATACCTCTAAAGCTTATCAAAAAATCGGAAACGAAGGTAAAGAGTTCCGTTGTATTCATTTAGGAATTGATTTTTGGATTCCATCAGAAACACCTGTTCATTCTATTTATGACGGGACTGTTGTTTCAGCAGTAAATGATAGAGGAGAAAAGTCTTATGGCGGTATGATAATCCTAAAACATAATTTTAAATCATTTGTTTTTTACACTCTTTATGGTCACTTAGCACTAGATAGTATTAACAATATTCAACCAGGAAATAAAGTAAAAAAGGGTGATTTTCTTGCTTTCATCGGAAGCTCCAATGAAAATGGAAATTGGGCGACTCATTTGCATTTTCAAATTATGCTATCTCTTTTGGATTATGAAAATGATTTTCCAGGGGTATGCTATTTTAAACAAATTGAAACTTGGAAATCTATTTGTCCTGATCCTAATTTACTTTTTAAAAATGAGTCCTTAATGCATCAAGAACAAAATCAAACTTCTTTAATTCTTTCTGACCGTTTGAAAATTCTTGGAAAGGGAATGAGTTTACAATATAAAGTTCCACTTCATATTGTTCGTGGCGAAGGACAATATTTAATTGATAAAAATGGTCGCCATTATCTTGATATGGTGAATAATGTTGCCCACGTAGGTCATGAGCATCCAAGGGTTGTAAAGGCAGGACAAGAACAAATGGGTCAACTTAATACTAATTCTCGTTATTTACATAAAAATATAACCCTTTTAGCTAAACACTTAATTGCTACTTTACCAGCAGAGTTAAATGTTATCCATTTTGTTAATTCAGGAAGTGAAGCTAATGAACTGGCTATAAGAATGATCAAAACAATAACTGGATCAAATCAAATAATTGCTTCTCAAAATGGCTACCACGGGAATACTAATAAATGTATTGATATCAGTTCTTATAAATTTGATGGAAGTGGTGGTAATAGAAGCCCTGAAAGTACACATATTTTTCCTATTCCTGACTCTTTTAGAGGTAAATATAGAGGCAAAAATACAGCTGGATTATATGTTTCAGAGATAAAAAATATTATTGAATCTTTAAAAAAGAAAAAAAAGATTTTGGGTGGTATCATTATTGAACCGATAATAAGTTGTGGTGGACAAATTGAGCTTCCTGAAGGTTTTTTAACAGAAGTTTTTGTGGAAGTAAGAAAAGCAGGCGGTCTTTGTATTGTAGATGAGGTCCAAACTGGGTGTGGAAGGGTCGGTTCTAGTTTTTGGGGCTTTAATTTACATAACGTCATCCCCGATATAGTCACTATAGGAAAGCCCTGGGGTAATGGACATCCAATAGCTGCCGTTGCATGTACACAAATGGTCGCAGATGGATTCAATAATGGAATGGAGTTTTTCAATACTTTTGGTGGTAACCCTGTTTCATGTGCGATTGCAAAGGCTGTATTAGATGTAGTTGAAGATGAAAAACTACAAAAAAATTCTTTATTTATAGGAAGCTTTATAAAGTCTAATATTCAGGAATTATCATCCAAATATCCTATTTTAGGATCTGTTCGAGGACAAGGATTATTTATAGGTATAGAGTTTGTCGATTATGAGCTTAATCCTTTAGCACAGAAAGCAGATTATTTCATAAATCGGATGAAGTTTTATGGAATTTTATTGAGTACTGATGGTCCTGATAAAAACGTAATTAAAATTAAGCCGCCTTTAGTTTTTTCAATGAAAAGTGCCAAGAAATTTTTAAAATACACTTCCATTATTTTAAAAGAAGATTTTATGCAGCTCAACTAATTTTATTTATTTAATAAATTTTGAATTATTTTTGTACTTTAGAGTAATATATTTATTTTTATTATGAGTGATATTGTAATTGTAATGATTGGAGCTTTCGTTCTTGTAGGTGGAGTAATCCTATATGCAGTAATATCTACAGCGACTGGATTAGAAGAAGATGAAAATCAAAACTACATTCCAGACTGGATTGAAAGAAAATTCCCCTCTATTTTTAAAGGAAGCAAAGACCTTGATTAGTCTTTTTTAAATACATTAAATAGTTGACGATCAACAATCGATTTTGTTATCATTAACAAAAATTTTGTTTCATTTATGAAACTAAACAACCTAATTTTTTTAATTTTTTCTTTAGCTTTCATCAATAATTTAAAAGGCCAATCATTAGATAAACCTTGGTTTTTTTCAGCTAATTCAAACATAATTAACCTTCAAGGAAATAATGTTTCAAAAGGATTTAATTTTGGAGGACCTGCTATAGTAATTAGTAGACATATTTTTTCAGGTCTGTCCCTAGGAACTCAATTTACTTTAGGAAATGTAAGTAATTCAAATGATCCGGGCTTTTCCTATGATTATAGCTCTTTAGATGGCTTTATTAAAGTTAACATTTTTAGTGGTATAATAACTCCAAATATTATTGGGGGATATGGTTTTTCAAAATTTTCAGATGAGATAGATCGTGTTGGTTTTTTCCCATCAACCGAGACTAGCAGGACTATTTTTGGAGGGTTAGGTTTAAGCATATCTCTAAATAAAAGTTTGGCAATTAATTTTCAGTCTACTTATAGAGGTATGAATGAAAATGATGGTTTTGATCATTTTCAACATTTTGCAGGTTTAAGCTATAATTTTGGGTCAAGTGATACAGACAAAGACGGAGTATCAGATAAAAAGGATAAATGCCCTGATGTATTTGGTTTAAAAGAATATGATGGCTGCCCTGATACAGATGGTGATACTATTATTGATAAGGAGGATGAATGTCCAGAAGTTCCAGGCCCTAAAGAATTTAAAGGATGTATTGATTCTGATGGTGATGGGATCTCAGATCCAGACGACATCTGCCCTGAAGAATTTGGAATTATTGAAATGAATGGTTGTCCGGACACAGATAGTGACGGTTTATCTGATAATGAAGATAATTGCAAAGATAATCCAGGTCCTAAAGAAAATGATGGTTGTCCTTGGCCTGATACTGACGGTGATGGAGTAAATGATAATGATGATCTTTGTAAAGATGAGGTAGGTACATTAGAAAATAATGGATGTCCAGAGTTATCTAGCGAGATAGTTAAAACTTTGAATGAATTTGGTTCACGTATTAACTTTGCTGCAAATAGTTATCAAATCTTCGGTCGTAAGACATTGGACAATCTTTTGAAGATTAAAAATTTGTTACAAGAAAATCCTGAGGGAATTCTTATGATTGAGGGTTATTCTTCGTCTGATGGCAGCGAAGTTTATAATGTTGAACTTTCAAAAAGACGAGCCAAAGCTGTTCGTGAGTATTTGATTCAAATTGGTGTCCCCGCAGAACGTCTTGAGATTGAAGGTTTTGGTGAAAGAAATCCAATAGGTGATAATGATAATCCTCAAGGACGTGCAATAAATAGAAGAGTTCAGTTTAAAACAAAGAAGAACTAGAGATCTTTTAATATTTTTATATTAGTTTTCGGATCTTCAGCAGCAAAAATATAATTTCCTGATACAAGTACATCCGCTCCCGAAGTTATTAATTTTGAAGCATTTTGGTTCGTTACACCACCATCGATTTCTACCAGGCATGATGAATTAGTTTCCTTAATTAATGCTCTTATTTCCTTTATTTTTTTGTAAGTATTTTCTATGAAAGATTGACCTCCAAAACCAGGATTGACACTCATCAAACAGACTAAGTCAATATTTTGTATAATGTTTTTTAAATTATTTACTGGTGTATGAGGATTTAAAGCAACTCCAGCCTTCATGCCACAAGATTTTATTTTTTGAACACTTCTATGTAAATGGTTGCAAGCTTCGAAATGAACAGTAAGAATTTTTGCTCCTAAAGCTGAAAAAATATCAATATAACGATCAGGATCAACGATCATCAAATGAACATCTAAGGGCTTTTCCGCATGTTTTTGAATTGCTTTTAGAACTGGCATTCCAAATGAAATATTTGGTACAAAAACACCATCCATAATATCTATGTGAAACCAATCAGCATGACTATTATTTACCATTTTGGTGTCACGTTCTAGATTGGCAAAGTCAGCTGATAATATAGAGGGAGCTATTATTGACATTTATATTATTTGTTAAAGTAAAGATATGATAAAAGGAAACCTTCAGTGTTTTTTATCCCAAATAGGTTTTGAGTATTTTACTTCTAGAGGTGTGCTTAAGTCTTCGTATTGCTTTTTCTTTAATTTGACGAACACGTTCTCTTGTAAGGTCAAAAGTTTCTCCAATTTCTTCTAAAGTCATTGCATGCTGATTGCCTAAACCAAAATATAAACGAACCACATCAGCCTCTCTTGGGGTAAGTGTTTCAAGAGCACGTTCGATTTCTGTTCTAAGTGATTCATGAAGTAAAGTTTTATCTGGATTTGGAGATTCTCCACTATTTAATACGTCGTATAGGTTTGAATCTTCTCCCTCTACTAAAGGTGCATCCATAGAGACATGCCTACCAGAGTTCTTTAGTGATTCCTTTACATCATTAATTGTCATATCTAATTCCTTGGCTATCTCCTCAGCCGAGGGGGCTCGCTCATGTGCTTGCTCCAAAAAAGCATAAGTCTTATTAATTTTATTAATTGAACCAATTTTATTTAGTGGAAGACGGACAATTCTAGACTGTTCGGCTAAGGCTTGCAAAATAGACTGCCTTATCCACCAAACAGCATATGAAATAAACTTAAAACCTCTGGTTTCATCAAAACGTTGAGCTGCTTTAATTAAACCTAGATTACCTTCATTAATTAAATCTGGAAGAGTTAATCCTTGATTTTGATATTGCTTCGCAACAGATACCACAAACCTAAGGTTAGCTTTAGTAAGTATTTCAAGAGCAATCTGATCGCCAGCTTTGATCCTTTGAGCTAATTCTACCTCTTCCTCAGCTGTAATTAAGTCTACTTTTCCAATTTCTTGCAAGTATTTGTCAAGGGATGCAGTTTCACGGTTAGTTACTTGTTTGGTAATTTTAAGTTGTCGCATTTAGATATATATTTTAAATATAATACGTTTAAAATATTTTAATGTTTCAAAAAGTATTTAAAAAATTAATTATTTTTTTTCAGGCCTTGCTAACAGAGCTTTACGAGACACTTTTTCTTTGCGTGTTCTTGAGTCAATACCAAAATATTTCACGTTAAGAATGTCTCCCATTTTTAGTACATCACTTACGTTTTCAGTTCTTTCCCATGCTAGTTCACTTACATGAAGTAAAACTTCATTCCCTGGTGCTTCAGTATATTCTACAACTGCTCCAAAATCAAGCATTTTAATTACTTTTACTTCATAACTATTTCCTACTTTGGGTTTAAAAGTTATTGAATCAATTTTAGCCTCTACCATAATAATTCCATCTGGGGAGGTTCCTAAAATCTCAATAATGCCCTCCTCAGTTTCCGAGTCTTCATTTACAACAATAGTACAGCCTGATTCTTTTTGAAGTTCTTGAATTACTTTACCTCCAGGCCCAATTAATGCACCAATATATTCATTTGGAATACGCCTTGTAATCATTTTTGGGGCATGCTCTTTAACTTCATTATTGGGGTTGGGAATTGTTTCAGTTAAATGATTTAGAATTCGTATTCTACCATCTCTAGCTTGGTTTAGAGCTTGAGTCATAATATCAAATGATAGCCCATTAATTTTGATATCCATTTGACAAGCTGTAATGCCATTGTCAGTACCTGTGACTTTAAAGTCCATATCTCCTAAATGGTCCTCATCACCTAAAATATCTGATAGTACTGCAAATTTCTTTCCATCTGAGATTAATCCCATCGCAATTCCCGATACGGGCTTCTTAATTTGAACACCTGCATCCATTAGAGCCATAGTCCCAGCACAAACAGTAGCCATCGATGACGAGCCATTTGACTCAAGAACTTCAGATACAATTCGAACAGTATAAGGACAATTATCTGGGATTACCTTTTTTAGGGCACGTTGAGCTAAATTACCATGTCCAACTTCTCTTCTTGAAGTACCACGTAGTGGTCTGGCCTCCCCAGTACAAAAAGGAGGAAAGTTGTAGTGAAGATAAAAAGTTTCCTCTCCTTGATGTGAAGGCGAATCAATCATATTTGCCTCTCTAGAAGTCCCTAATGTTACCGTTGCTAATGCTTGAGTTTCCCCTCTAGTAAAGATGGCCGACCCATGAGTGGATGGTAAATAGTCTACTTCACACCAAATAGGTCGAATATCAGTAGTTTTTCTTCCATCTAAACGGATTCCTTCTTCAAGTACTAAATCCCGTACAGCTTTTTTCTGAACACTATTAATATATTTTGATATTAAGTCTTCTTTTTCTTCAAGGTCTTCATCAGAAAAGCTAGATTTTAATTCTTCTTTAATTTCAGAAAATTTTTCTGATCGTTCTGTTTTAGAAAGCCCTTTTTTAGCAACTTCATAATACTTTTGATATGAAGCTTTATGAATTTCTTTTTCTAATGATTCATCTTTTTCTTCCTCTTCATAACTTCTCACTTCTTTTTTACCAACGGCATTTGCTAAAGTAACTTGAGCTTTAATCTGGTCTTTAATTGCTTTATGTCCAAATGCAATTGCATCTAGCATTTCTTCTTCAGTAATTTCATCGAATTCACCTTCTACCATTGCGACCGAATCGACACTTGCACCAATCATTATATCTATATCTGACGAATCTAGTTGGTCTCTACTTGGATTTATAACAAACATTCCGTCTACCCTGGCTACACGAACTTCTGAAATTGGATATTCAAATGGAATATCTGAAAGCTGAATAGCTGCTGAGGCAGCTAATCCAGCTAACGAATCAGGCATTATGCTTTCATCATGAGACATAAGCTGGATCATTACTTGTGTTTCCGCATGGTAATCTTTTGGAAAAAGAGGACGTAAAACGCGATCTACAAGTCTCATTGTAAGTACTTCTTGGTCACTAGGCCGTGCCTCTCTTTTAAAAAAACCTCCTGGAAATCTTCCAGCAGCAGCAAATTTTTCTCGATAATCTACTGTAAGCGGCAAAAAGTCTACAGGGCTAGCTTTGCGCGCAGAAACTGCAGTTGCTAAAAGCATGCAATCACCCATCCTAACTACAACTGACCCATCAGCTTGTTTAGCTAACTTGCCAGTTTCTAACGTAATAGTCCTACCATCTTCAAGATGGATTTCTTGTTTAAATATTTTTGGATTCATTTTTCATATTTTGGTTATAATTCTTGTTGTGTGTCGTGGCAACCAATGAAAAACTGGAATCAGCTTGATATTTGTATATGTTTTTAAATTACTTTCTTAAACCCAATTCTTTTACGATTTCACGATAGCGTAAAATATCTTTTGACTTTAAATAATCTAAAAGACTTCGACGTTTTCCAACCAAACGAACTAGTGAACGTTCTGTATTGAAATCTTTTCTATTTTCTTCAAGGTGTTTTGAAAGGTGTTGAATACGATGAGTAAAAAGAGCTATTTGTCCCTCGGTAGATCCAGTATCTTTCTTAGATTTACCATGCTTCTTGAATATATTTTCCTTAACCTCTTTTGAATTATACATGCCAATATTAATTTTAATGATTTTTATGTAAAAAATTATAAATGTAAAGCAAATATATGTTTAAACTGTTGATATACAATAAAAAAAGGATATTAAGTTATTTATGACCTAAATGCGTATAGGATGATTTAAAACCAAGTCAATGTACAAGTTGATTTTATTTTTCAGATCATTTCGATGGGATATAAAATCTAAAAAACCTTTTTCCAATTGAAATTCACTTGTTTGAAATCCTTCAGGTAATTCTTTTCCAGTTGTATCCTTTACTACTCTTGGTCCTGCAAAAGCTATTAAAGCTTTAGGCTCAGCAATATTAATATCACCTAACATAGCATATGAAGCTGTTGTGCCTCCTGTAGTAGGGTCTGTACAAAGCGAAATATATGGAATTTTAGCTTCTGCAAGTTGAGCCAATTTTGCCGAAGTCTTAGCCATTTGCATTAATGAAGTTGCTGATTCCATCATACGAGCACCACCAGATTTGGAAATAATTACTAATGGTAGTTTATGCTTTATTGAATAGTCTGTTGCACGAGAAATTTTTTCTCCAACAACAGAACCCATTGAACCACCAATAAATCTAAAATCCATACAAGCGATAACAATTTTTTTACCCTTTGATAGTCCTACTGCAGTCCTTATCGCATCATAAAGGTTAGTTTTTTTATGAGCGTCTTTAAGTCGATCAATATATTTTTTAGAATCTACAAATTTTAAAAAATCTTTTGACTTCAGTTCGGCATCAAATTCTTTAAATACATTATTATCAAACAGAATTTCAAAATATTCTTTGCTACCAATATGAACGTGGTAGTCGTCTTCTGGGCTAACATATTTATTCTCAGCAAGCTCTTTGGCTTCAATTATTTTACCAGTAGGTGTCTGATACCAAAGGCCTTTAGGGATATCTTTTTTTTCCTCCGTTTTAGTATGAATCCCTTTTGTGCTTCTCTTAAACCAACTCATTTCCTTATTTTAATCAAATATATAAATAAAAGAAAATTATAGAGTATTAATGTTGTTTAAGTCTTTAAATGCAATTTTCAAACGAGACTTAAATGTTTCTTCTCCAAGGCGAAGCCACTTCCTGGGATCATAATATTTTTTATTTGGCTGGTCGTTCCCATCTGGGTTTCCAATTTGACTTTTTAGATATTCAATGTTTTTATTCATGTAATCTCTAATACCTTCAACAAAAGCAAATTGAAGATCTGTATCAATATTCATTTTGATTACGCCGTATCCAATAGATTCTTTAATTTCTTTTTGACTTGATCCAGAGCCTCCATGAAAAACAAAATCAACTGAATTTTTTGGAAGATTATATTTTTTAGAAATATATTCCTGTGAATTTCTTAAAATTTTAGGAGTCAACTTTACATTTCCAGGTTTATATACACCATGAACATTTCCAAAGGCAGCTGCAATTGTAAATTGATCACTGATCTTTATTAATTCATTATATGCAAAAGCTACCTCTTCAGGCTGGGTGTATAGTTTTGATGCATCTATATCACTATTGTCTACTCCATCTTCTTCCCCACCAGTAATGCCTAATTCAATCTCTAGAGTCATATTCATTTTAGACATTCTCTTAAGATATTCTTTACAAATATTAATATTTTCTTCAATTGGATCTTCAGAAAGGTCAATCATATGAGAGCTGAATAAAGATTTACCATTATCAGAAAAAAAAGCTTCATTCGCATCTAGAAGTCCATCTAGCCAAGGCAACAACTTTTTTGCACAATGATCAGTATGCAGGATCACACTAGCTTTATATAAATGAGCCATTTCGTGAACATGTTTTGCACCTGAAATTGCTCCAGCAATAGCCGCTTTTTGATCTTCATTTGATAAACCTTTACCGGCATTGAAGTGCGCTCCTCCATTTGAAAACTGAATAATAACTGGGCTGTTTAATTCAGATGCAGTTTCTAGTACAGTATTAATACTATTTGTGCCAATGACATTTACTGCTGGAAGGGCAAAAGCTTTAGCCTTTGCTAGCTTAAAAACTTCTTGAACTTTGGTGCCGGTTATTACACCATGAGGAATAGTATGGCTCATCAATTTTAATTTGCAACAAAAATAGAAACTTATTTGATTTTAGAATGGATAATTTATACCTATATTAAATACAGCATTTTTAAAATTATACTCACTCCACCATCTCATTTCCAATGGAAGAGCTGGATTGTAAGTTTTAAAACCGGTGTCAAAGCGAAAAACAAAAAAATCAAAATCATACCGAAGGCCAAAACCTGAACCCATAGCAATTTCAGAAAAATCTTCTAGGCCATCAAAACGCATACTGGGATCATCAACATCATCCCAAATATTCCAAACATTTCCAAAATCTAGAAAAACGCCTCCTTTAAGGGGACCTGTAATTGGAAAACGAAACTCTAAATTGAAAGCAATTTTAAAATTTGCTTCATTAAATTCATTAATATTGCTGCTGCTACCTGGGCCTAGTTTGTAAGCTTTCCATGCTCTATTGTCATTTGCCCCGCCAGAAAAATAAGATCGTGCAAAAGGCATATTATTAGAATTTCCATAAGGTATTGCGATTCCTGCAAAAGCATGGAATGCGAATACTTTCTCCCTTCCCAAAGGCCAATGTTTTATATAATCAATTTCTGTTTTTATATATTGTGATGGGCTAACACCCCCTAAGGTATTTTGATAATTCTCATTTTTATTAGTATTTATAGACGTCAAAAACTGGTTTAAAAGGTTTCCAACCCAATCAAATTTCCAACGTAGTTGATAAAAATTTTCATCAAATATGCTTTCTTGACTATTTAAGTTAATGCTAAAAGAAGAGCCTAAGATTAGGTTGTTGGCTGAAAGGCGATCAAATCTTTCACTTACAGTATTTACAGTTTTATATGCATCTTCGTTTACATTTAAAGCTAATTCATTATTAAGGATTAATTCTATAAATTGTATAGTACCTTCTGGAATTAGTAGATTACCAGAAAGATCTACTAGATTTTCATTTGTATTGTATTCCTTTGCAACTTGATTTAATCGGTCATAAGAGTTTTTATAAACATTAAAATAATTAGATAGATTCCGATTGTTAACAAATTCTAGATCAATTAGCTTAAATTGTATTCTTTTTTTCTTGTTTGACTGAATATCGAATTGGTAAGTGCCTTTAAAAAATTGTTTATCTAGGCCTATATTTTCCTGAATAGAAGTCCCAAGTATAATCTCTGTTCTAGGCAACTTAGATGGTCGAATCCAGTCTTTTTTTACCCCTGGTAATAAGATTCTTGGAGTACTCAGTTTTAGATCGGCACCGAGTTCAAATAAATTAAAGAATTGATCTCCATTTTGAGCAATATCTCGAGAAGCACCCAAAGTATTTTTAATATTTAATTCTAGGATTTCAGTACCTCTAAATACATTTCTAATACCTAAACCTCCGCCTAGTCCAATTCCAAAATCTTGAATATTGGAATGTGATAAATCTAAATCAAAACCGAGAGAAAATCGTTCTTTAGGAATTAAGTAAATTGACGCAGAAAGAGCATCTTCCTCCCCAGGAATTAACGAGTAACTTATACTCGGGTATTTAAAGTTTTTAAGATTTGTAAAGTAACGGTAAGTTAAGTTACGATCTTCATCACTATACAACTTTCCTCTTTTAATTAAAATTCCAGAGGTAATAGTTTTTGGTCGATACTTTATTTTGCCCTTACTTATTAAATTCAAATTATCATAAAAAATAGAATCGGTGTATTGAGACAATTTTTCTTTCAAGCCTATTTTATCAATATAAATTGCTACATCTTTAATTTTAAATTTAGTATATGGAATTTTAACTAGGGTATCATTTAATCTTTGTTGAATATTTTCAATACGGATATTTACTGGAATTTTTAAATCTTGACCTGTACTATCAATAGCTGCAGTAAATTGAATACTATTTTGTTGAAAGTTATAAATCCCATTATTTCTAAAAAGTAAAAATAAACGTTCTCTTTCTTCCTCAAACTTATTTATTTCAAAGGCATCACCTTTCTTAATAATTTGATCTTTTTGATTTGCCTTATAAATTTCTTCCAACTGAGGAGATTCAATTGAAGCAGTTATGGAATCTATAGAGTATCTACTTTTAGGGTTAATTTGATATTTTAATATAAATTTTTTCTTATTTATTGGTTGAACTACAGTAAAAACTTCTGCATTATAAAAACCTAAGTTTTTATAGTATTGAATAATTTGTTTTTTTGAATCTGTAATTTTTTTATTATCAAGTAATGCAGGTGGCTCACCTTTTTTTTTCAACCAGTTATTGAACTTTTCACCATAAGCTCTCAGAGCTATGATTTGCTTTTTTGAAATCCATTTTTCGAGACGTTTTCTTCGGTTTTTCTTTTTTTTAAGCCAATTTTCAAATTGTTTTTTTGGGTCAGGATGTGAGGTTTCATACAAGATTTTACCAAAAGGAAAACCAAAAAACTTTTTGTTTGGAGAGGTTGAAATGATTAAGTTGACAGGATCATTTTTTAATAAACGGCCATCTTCATATACCTCGATTTTATCTATAACAGGTTCTTTCTTTTTATAGGATTGAGTGCCCGCACACCCACCTATTAGGATTGTAACATTTAGAATGGTTAATTTTACAAGAGGGTGATACACTAAAATAAATTATAACATCTAAAATAAGTCATTTTTATGGTCACAAAGAATCAACTTAAACAAATCCTTAAATTAAAGCAAAAAAAACAACGNATNGCTCAAGGTCTTTTTGTGGCAGAGGGAGAGAAANCAGTAGGNGAATTTCTTGCNGCNTCCTGGCNATGTAAAANCCTATTTACNCTAGAAAATTATTTTCATTCCAANGCAGTTAAGATTTCTCAAACTGAAATGAANAAAATTACTCATTTTAAGAATTNNNGTCCTATNTTGGGTGTTTTTGANATNCCAAAACCTAAAANAATNAAAGAAACNCCNATTACTTTTGTCNTAGATTCAGTNAAAGACCCNGGNAANTTAGGAAATATAATACGNTTATGTGATTGGTTTGGNATNAATGAATTAATNTGTAGTNCTAATACNGTAGATTGTTTTAATTCTAAAACNGTNCAGGCTAGCATGGGATCATTAGCTAGAGTAACCTGTAATTATAAAAAAGATATTACAAAANATTTANAATCTTTAAACAAACCAGTTTTTGGTGCAGACTCCTCTGGNGTATCAATTTATTCTACTAAACTNCCAAAATTTGCCAGTTATGTTTTTGGTAGTGANTCTCATGGAATATCTCAAAAAGTAAAAAATTNACTTGAATCTAAATTATCCATACCAANTTTTCGNAAAGAAAAGANAGCAGAGAGTTTAAANGTAGCTTCAGCTNCTNCAATTTTTTTAAGTGAAATNTTTAGAGATANTTAATTATTCAAANGTAATAATGANTGAAACACCACGGCTAAACATATTAATAATATTTCCTGTCCAAGGACTTGTTTGTNCTGCTTNATCNGGTATCAATTCATTTTGAAAAGAGAATANACCTCGCAAAGAGGGTGAAAATTTGAAATAATAAAGGTAAAACTCAAACCCTAATCCTAATTCATAATTTAAACTTTGTGAAGTTGTTCTGAAAACATTACTTGCATTATCATCAGTGTTTTTTTCATTACTTGATAAATTGAAATCAGAAGAAAAACCTGCTAGTAAAAAAGGACGAATATTATTTATTCGCTTAGCATTTATTTTTAAATATACTGGAAGGTGAATATAAGTTGATTTAATTTCTCTGTTCCTATCTGAATCGCTATCGAATTCAGGAAATTCTGGATAGAAAAGATCTCTCTGATTATAATAAAGGCCAGGTTCAAATCGAATATTGAAATAATCGTTGATCCTAATATCCCCGATAAGGCCAACACTAAATCCCTTTTTTTGGATAACAGCTATGTCTTTATACATCAAATCTTTGTAATAGCTGTCTACATATTCAAATTTAAAATCATACTGGTTGATTCCCAAAAAGTAACCATAATGAATAGGACGTTTATCAAAATTAGGTAGATTTATTATACGTTCTTTAACAAAAGGATATTGCGCTGAAAGGCCATTTGCAAAAAAGCAAAAAAGCAAAAGCCAAATATTCTTATAGTATTTAAGGTTTTTTTGCAAAATAAATTGAAGATACCCCAAAGGTTTGTGGAAAATCTTCTACATCTATAAACCCATTTTTTCTTAAAATATTGTTGAAAGTTTTCCCATTTGGAAAAGCAATAGTCGAGTCATATAAATATCGATAAGCATAATTATTTTTTGATAACCACCTTCCTACAAAAGGAATAATTTTTCGTGCATAAATATTGTATAAAACTTTAAAAAATGTATTTGTTGGAATTGCAGTTTCAAGGACTAGAAGTATTCCTGAGGGTTTAAGTACCCTTTTTATTTCTTGAAGCCCTTTTTCTAGATTTTCAAAATTTCTTACTCCAAATGCAACTGTTACGACATCAAAGCATGAATCTTCATAATCTAAATTTTCAGAATCTCCTAAGCGCATCTCAACACGATTTTCTAACTTTTTAGATATCACCTTCTGTTTACCAATATTTAACATTTTTTGAGATATATCTAGACCAACTATTTTCTTAGTTTTTAATTTTGCCAAAGCTATTACTAACTCTCCTGTACCTGTTGCAATATCTAAAATAGTTTCATGTTTCTGCTTCTTAACAATGCTAATGACCTTTTTTCTCCATATTAAATCTAATCCAAAGGTAATTAGTCGATTTGAAGTATCATATGTTTGTGAAATGGAGTTAAACATCTGAGTTACTTGATTTTTTTTTGACTCTGAATTTTTTTTATTTGGCTTAGGGTATTTTTTCATTACTCATAAAATGTTCAAGAGTCAGAATATTTGTTGTTATTTATAATACAAATCAGATCTGATCTTGTAGTGTCAATAAAGGTAATGATTCGATTATCATCTTATTCATTGTTTTAAACTTGGATAGCTAATATTCGTATATTTGTAATGTATTTCGATACNATTTTATGAAAATAATTATCGCAGGGGGAGGAGAAGTTGGATTTCATTTAGCGAAGCTTCTATCTTATGAATCGCTTGATATCACTTTAATAGACACTGACAAAGAGCGTCTACATTATGCAGAGTCACATTTAGATATTCGTGCAGTACCGGGAGATGCTATGTCTTTAAATCTAATGAAAGAAGCGAAAGTAGAAGACTCGGATCTTTTTATTGCTGTAACAGCAGAAGAATCGGTTAATATTACAATTTGTGCACTCGCCAAGCAACTTGGTAGTAAACGGACTATTGCTCGAATTTCAAATATTGAACTTATTAAGGCCCAAGATTCTATTGATTTTCAAAATATTGGAGTAGATGAGCTAATTTCCCCAGAGGAATTAGCTGCTGAAGAGATTCAACAGCTTTTAGATCAATCTGCTTTTTCAAATAGTTATGAATTCGAAGAAGGTGCTTTAACTCTCATTGGAACAAGTTTAGAAAAAAATGTTCCCTTCGTAGGAAAAAATGTTAAAGAAGCAGCATCTATCTTTCCTGATGTACATTTTATGCCAGTTGCAATTCAAAGGAAAGGAACTCAACTTACTCTAATCCCACGTGGAGACACTTGTTTTGAAGTAGGGGATACTGTATTCTTTATAACTTTAAAAGAGGGTGTGAAGGAATTATACAATTTAACAGGCAAAACGAAAGAATCTATAAAAAATGTTATGATTTTAGGTGGAGGTAGNATTGGTTACAATACAGCACGCGAATTATGTGAGAAAAAGTTTAATGTGACAGTTCTGGAGAAAAATAAAAAAAAGGCTTTTGAAATTGCAGATTTACTACCTGATGCACTTGTGATTAATGGCGATGGTAGAAATGCTGAATTATTAGATGAAGAAAATCTTTCTTCGATGGATGCTTTTATATCAGTCACCGAAAACTCAGAGACAAATATCATGAGCTGTTTGATGGCTCATACTAAAAAAGTAAAAAAAACCATAGCATTAGTTGAGAATATGGATTATTTCGAGCTTTCACATTCTATTGGGATTGATACATTAATAAATAAAAAACTTCTCACTGCAAATACAATTTTTAGATATATTCGGAGAGGAGAAGTTGTCGATATGACGAAACTAAGTAATTTAAATGTGGAAATACTTGAATTTGTTGTTAATACCAATTCTGAGGTTGCTAATTTTAAAATAAAAGATATTGATTTTCCACGAACAGCTATTATTGGCGGGGTAATTAAAGAAAGAGAGGGTATAATTGCCCTTGGAGACTATACCATTCTTCCAGGAGATCGAATTGTGGTATGTTGTTTACCCAGATCTATAAAGCGAATTGAGCGTTTATTTTTATAAAGTGGAGTATGCACCCTTTAAATTATAAAATCATAATTTTCTTAATGGGAGTTTTATTACTCTTCAATGGTGGGTTGATGTTAATATCATCTATGGTGAGTTTTTTCTATCAAGATGGGGCAACTTTTGAAATTTTATTTTCTTCATTAATAGTCTTATCCGTTGGTACTTTGCTTATGCTTTTTGGAAGAAAACATGAAAAGCAAATTCAAAAAAGGGAAGGATATATTATTGTTACACTTGGGTGGTTAATGATGACTATCACGGGAATGTTTCCTTTTATTTTAACTAACAGTATGGTTGATATATCTTCTACTTTTTTTGAAACGATGTCAGGTTATACAGCAACAGGAGCAACTATTCTTTCAGATATAGAATCATTACCCGAAGGAATTCTTTTTTGGAGAAGTATGACTCATTGGATTGGTGGAATGGGAATTATTGTGTTAGCGGTAGCTATTTTACCTTTACTAGGAATAGGAGGTATTCAACTATTTTCTGCTGAAGCACCTGGACCCAACAATGATAAACTTCATCCACGAATTACTGATACAGCCAAAAGACTTTGGTTAATTTATGTTTCCCTTACCGTTGTAGAAGCAATATTGTTAAGTTTTGCTGGAATGTCAATTTTTGATGCTGTAAATCATGCGATGAGTACAATGGCATCTGGAGGGTTTTCTACGAAAAATAATAGCTTAGCCTATTGGAATCATTTACCATGGGTCCACTATATCATCATTATATTTATGTTTCTTGCAGGAACAAACTTTGTCCTTACTTATTTTGCACTAACTGGAAAAATTAAAAAAGTCTTTAGTGATAATGAATTTAAAATGTATTTATTACTTGTAATTATTTTTTCATTGATTGTTTTTATTGTTTTATATGACGGTGTTGACTTAAATAATAGTTATTTTGATAATTCTCAAGGTTTTGGAAAGTTAGAGGGGTCTTTGAGGCACGCATTTTTTCAAGTTATCGCCATTATCACTACTACTGGATTTGTAACAGCAGATTACACAGCGTGGACTCCATTTTTGACTGTTATGTTTTTTGGTATAATGTTTTTGGGGGGATCAGCAGGAAGCACATCAGGGGGAATTAAAGTAGTTAGACATTTATTAATGATTAAAGGTGGGGTACTTGAATTTAAACGTGCTTTACATCCAAATGCAATCATTCAAGCTCGATATAATGATAAATTAGTTAATCAAGAAATAATTGCAAACGTATTGGCATTTTTCATTATTTATATGATTTCATTTATTTTAGGTAGTTTAATATTTGGATTTTTAGGATTGGATTTTGAAAATGCTGTCGGAGTTGCTGCTGCGACGTTAGGAAATGTTGGTCCAGCGATTGGTGATTTTGGTCCAACTGAAAACTACAGTGAATTACCTAAATCTGGAAAATTTTGGGCATCATTTTTAATGTTAATAGGTCGACTAGAATTATTTACTGTTTTAATTTTATTTACACCTTTCTTTTGGAAAAAGAACTAGTAATCATATTTATCTTTCCAACGAAGTTTTAAAAAATCACGAATACTATTTTCCTTAGGATTTCTTCCTGGTTCATAAAATTTCAATCCATTAATTTCATCTGGTAAAAACTCTTGATCAGTAAATTGATTTTGAAAATCATGAGAATATTTATATCCTTTCCCATAACCAAGTTCTTTCATTAATTTAGTAGGAGCATTTCTTAAATGTAAAGGGACTTGTAAATTTCCTGTTAAATTTATTTTCTCTATTGCATCATTAATAGCTTTGTAAGATGAATTACTCTTTGGAGAAGTTGCTAAATATATAGCACATTCACTAAGAATAATTTTACCTTCTGGATATCCTATAGAAGATATCGCCTGAAAAGTACTATTTGCAAGAACTAGTGCAGTTGGGTTAGCAATTCCTATATCCTCTGACGCTAGTATCAACATTCGTCTTGCTATAAATTTGATATCCTCCCCAGCTTCAATCATACGCGCTAGCCAGTATACAGCCCCATTAGGATCGCTACCGCGAATAGATTTAACAAATGCAGACACAATATCATAATGATAATCTCCATTTTTATCAAAAAGAATATTTTTTGTTTGAATAATATCAAAAACAAGATTGTTAGTTAATTCGAAAGACTGTTTGTCATGGGCTTGAATTATAAGTTCTAGAACTGATAGTAATTTTCGGGCATCTCCTCCTGAAATTTCAATTAAAGCATCAGTTTCTTTAATTTTCAGATCAATTTTTCTTAAGTATATATCTTTTACAAGAGCTTGTTTCAAAATCTTTTTTAATTCAGATTTATCTAATGGATTAAGAACATATACTTGACAGCGAGATAGCAAAGCATTAATAACTTCAAAACTAGGGTTTTCAGTTGTGGCGCCTATAAGAGTTATAATACCTTTTTCTACCGCATTTAACAGCGAATCCTGTTGTGATTTACTAAATCTATGAATTTCATCGATAAAAAGAATAGGACTTTTGCCGCCAAATAATCCTCCTGAATTTTCAGATTTTTTAATTATTTCTCTTATTTCTTTTACCCCAGCATTAATTGCTGAGAGCTTGTAGAAAGGGCGTTCCTTTTCTATTGCAATTATTTCTGCCAGAGTTGTCTTACCTGTGCCGGGTGGTCCCCAAAAAATTAATGAAGGAAAAATACCATTTCTGATCATCTGGGTTAGGCTTCCTTTGGGACCTATAAGGTGTTTTTGGCCAAAATATTCTTTTAAAGTTTTTGGTCGCATACGCTCTGCCAGTGGAATATTCATAACCTAAATATAGAGTTTTTATACTAGCTCCGCTGCCTTAAAATTTCATAAAAGATTATACCACAAGCCACAGAAACATTTAATGAGTCAATAGATTGGCTCATTGGAAGCTTTAGTTGATCATCTAAAATTTTTAATAGGCCATTTGATATACCGACATCTTCTGATCCAAAGACTACTGCCAAAGGTCCTTTTAAGTCTTTTTTATAAAATATTTCTTTGGCTTTTTCAGTTATGGCAATAGTCGGGATTTTATATGCTTTTAAGAAGTAAACTACATCTTTCAAATGATGTACTTTTGAAATAGGAACTTTATAAGCTCCACCTGAAGAGGTTTTTACTACATCTCCATTTAAAGGGGCACTTTTACTTTTTGGAATAAAGATTGCATCAACTCCAACAGCTGCAGCAGATCTCAAAATAGCACCAAAATTTCGAGTATCTGTTATTCCATCTAGCAGAACAAAAAGTGGAGTATCTATGTTTTTCATTATTTGCTCTACTAGGGGCTCCATTTTCTCTGTTTTTATAGCGGCTACTCTTGCAATAGCTCCTTGATGATTTTTTGATGAAAAAAGATCTAGACGCTCTTTAGGAACAAAACTAAATGTGATTTTATTTTCACGAAGTACATAAAGAAGTTGCTCAAAGAGTTTACTTTGGTTTCCCTTCAAAAGCCATACTTTATCAATCGGTTCTCCTGATTCTATAGCTTCTAAAATTGCTCTAATTCCAAATATTATTATAGTTTCCATGATTCAAAAATACTTTAATTTCAATTCATAGAATCATTATTATTTGGCTAGAATTTTTTTAAAAAATTGATTTAAGATCTTTTTTATAATTTAATAGTTCTTTTATGATGCACTTCTGTAAGACTTTACATGCTTTTCTGGTATACCCAATTATATTGGTTAATTTGACTATACTTTTTGGTTGTTCAGTTGATAATTCTTTAGAACAAGAAACTACAACTTACTTTGATATTTCAATTAAAGTTGAAGGCCAAGGAAAAGTTACTCCTGAAACAGGATTTTATTTTAAAAATTCATTAATTCTTTTTAAAGCAACTGCTCTTAGTGGTTACTATTTTGATCGTTGGATAGGTTTTGATGAAGAGATAGATATTGATCAATATAGTTTTCTTTTAACTCGAAATTTGACTTTAACTGCAGTTTTTCTTCCTATACCTGATTTGACTGACGAGGTCTTGGTATTTAATCCAAAAGAAATTGATCCCAATCCAGTTTTCATGATAGAAAACGGAGGGAAATCAGCTTACTTAACATCAAAAACAGGAGAAAAGTTAAAGACCTGGAATTTTGATTCAAAGCTTGGAAATGATATAGAATTAATGCCTGATGGTGGTGTAATAGGTATTTTTAAACCTGAAAGCGTATCCTTCTCTTTTGGTGGATATGGAGGAATTCTTAAAAGATTTGATTCTGATGGTTCATTATTGTGGCAATTCGAGGTAAATAATGATACTGAACTTATGCATCATGATTTTGAAATCCTCCCAAATGGTAATATTTTAATTTTAATTTGGGAAAAATTTACTTCTGACGAGGCTTTAAATATGGGTTTTGCTGGAGATGGCCCCATATATTTGGAGAAGTTAGTTGAGTTTATTCCTGAAACTAAGGATATAGTATGGNAGTGGAGTAGTGCAGATCATCTTATTCAAGATTATGAATCATCAGCCGAAAATTTTGGAGTTGTTGCAAAACATCCTGAAAGGATTAATTTNAATTATTCTAATNNAGANAATGGNGATTTNATGCATGCTAANGGCTTAACTTATGATCCTAAAAGAGATGTTGTTTTTNTAAGTGTNAATTTTTATAGTGANGTATGGGTGATTCCACATCAATTTGATACCCAANAATCAAAAACTGAATTAGGAAATCTCANTTATCGATTCGGGAACCCATTAGCATTTAATGGTGAGGNAGAACGTCTATTTTATAANAATCACCACCCTTCTTTAATAAATTTAAATGCATCATCTTTGGATAATTTTTTAATNTATATGAATGGCTCCATGAGNCANCAATCNAAAGTTTTTGAGTTTATCTTGCCAGCTGTTTTTGATTCGNTTCCCTTAAATTGGNTNAANCCNNAAATAAANTGGACTTTTACNGATCCTGATTTATTNTCTGCTAAGATATCAGGTGCATATCGTTTACCTAATGGAAATACATTGATATGTGAAGGAGATTTTGGNTANTGGGAAGTAAATAGTTCTGGAAGTATTGTTTGGAAATTTGATGGAGACACNACNTATTGGCGAGGTTACGTTTATCCAGAGTTTACTCAATAAAAAAAGGNATGNAATCATCCCTTTNTAATTTTAAAANNNTTTTTTATTGGCAAACACTAAGNATTTTTTCTCCACCGGGACCATTAGCTTCATTAAAACAATTTTGAGCTCTTGATCCATCTAATTTCGNATAAGAAATTGTGTANGANGTTTCTTCNGGATATCTTCCTACCATCCACTCCCATTTCATTGAAGAAGCGTTTGATGGNATANTTATNGTTGAAGAACCNGCATTGTCNTCACCNGAGTAAGCCTCTAAAGTTTTNTTAATTTCAANNCCACTNGTATATGGACTTGGCATAGCAAAATAATATATNTGACCNTCAAGGGTAAGTTTTACTCTNCTATCTTGCCACCCATCACCATAAGAATCTTGCATACTTATGGNATAAATNCCTGGTACAGCAGANCCATCTGTTACAAAACAATTAACAATTTTNTTATATGCATAGGGNGATTTGAAGTAAGACCCTGTCATCGAACCTGTTACAGAATCNTCTGAAAAAGATCTACCATTAGTTANATTCAATTTAAGTCTAATTTTAACAGTACTNCCGCCAATAAANCCAACAAGATTATCCACGTCNGTTAATCCTACTTGAAAAGTTGCTCTTGGAAGTCCNGTTGNACCAGATGAAAAATCTCCAGGNTGNAGTGTTTTGTATAGAACTTCTGATCCTCCGTCAACAGAAAGAAATATTTCAACATTTTGCATTAGATCACCATTTTCTTCGTCATGCTCTTCAATCGTTGCAGAAAAAATAGAAGTACTCTGATCATAATAATTATAGGTACCAGATGTTGAAATAGTTCTTAAAACAGCACCTTTTTCAAAATTATCAAGTACAAAGTTTACTGTATTGTCTGGATCTTCACAAGAATCTAATACAATAATTAAGATTAAAAGACTAATTATTTTTTTCATATTTATTATTTTAAATTGTTTGGACCATTTGAATTCCAGAAGACACGTTCTGATTTTGCAGACTTTTGAGTGGCATTACTATTGTTGTTTACATAATTTGCCGGGTAGTATTGAGATAGCGGAAATTGTCCAGGGTCAGGCTCGATATTAGGCTGAAGATCTCTAGGATATCCATTTCTTCTATATGAGTTATATGCATCTATTCCATTGCCTGTCATTGAAATAAAATATTCCGTTGACCACATATCTAATTTTTCAGCTACAGAATCCGCGGCATTCCAATCTGATGTAAACGCGGCTATGTATGCACTAACCTCTTCAGTAGAAATTTCAGGACCTCCTAAATCGTCAGTTTTATATAGCGCTTGCTCAATAGCAGTTAAAGTTTCTGAAGTAGGATCACCACCAGTAGAAACATTAACTTCAGCATTCATGAAGTGCATCCACGACGAAAGCATTATTGGAGTAATTCCCGCACCCCCTGCACCAGAACCATCAATAAGACCGGAAAAAGTCTCGTCATCATAAGCTCCACCAACAGGATAAATTCCACGAAGTGTTCTTAAAAATCCATCTGGGGGGATACCATTGTCATTTCCATGATCTCTACCCCAATAACCACTTGCGGCCTTATTTGCTGAGTTAGTTGGTGCACAGAAAGGAGTTTGATCATTTCGATATTGTGGCGGAACATAATATCCCGGTAAACCACATTCCAATACCTCTTCGTTTGGATCCGAATCAAAACCAGGAGTTTCAGATACCTGTCTGTAGAAATAATAATTAATTCGAGGATCAGCATTCCCAGCATATCCATTTAACATTTTAAACATAATCCAGTTTGACATATATTCACCACCCCCTGTAGAAGTATAATTTGATCTATATAATGGATGACGAGTATCAGGTGTCGCAGGACTTGTACCCCAAGAAAATTCAAAATCATCTGCTGGATTCTTAATGTAATTAGTAATAGCATTGTAACCAGAGTAATCACCTTTGTTAAGCAAAGCTTTTTTCTTTATACTATTAGCAGCTTTGATCCACTTTGAACGACTACCATTATAATAAAAGTCACCATCAGGAACTGGGCCAGCACTGTTAAAATCTTGAACTGCTGAATCTAAAAGAGCTATGGCAGCATCATAGACAGCTTGGCCACTATCAGGAATTGGATTTAGAACTCCTTCAGCTCCTTGGAGTGCTTCAGAATAAGGCACATCACCAAAATAATCAACTAAAGTTAGCATGATGTANGANTGAAAAACTTTACCCATTCCTATATGATAGTTAAGACCTGCATCCTNAGCAAGAAGATTCATTAGACGAATATCTTCAAGCATTCCACGATATGCAGANGACCAAAGNCCATTCCAACTATCAGGAGAATAAATATTATTATAAGTNCTNCCATTCATATAATTGATACGNGTAAGTTCTCCNCCACGNTCTCCCATGCTGTTNACCCAAAAAGCNAANTCAANTTGTATAGAATTCAAAAAGAAAGTAGCATCAGCTTGCTCAGGACTTAACGCATTNGGATTAGATGTAAGATCTAATTCTGTAGTCTCACAAGCACAAGAAGCTAACAATAGTATTATACTNAAAAAAAGACCTAAAATGTTTTTTGTATTTTTCATGTTTCTGTTTTTTTTTAAATTTTTAGAANGTNAGTTTTACACTTGCACCATACCTTTTAGCNCTTGGTCCGTTTAGAAAGTCAAACCCTCNTCCATTACCAACACCAACACCTGCAATATTNGGATCAAAATTTGTACCATCAGGCATNTTAATTGCATCATAGAATAAATTAAATCCAGAAGCAGTAATCGAAATATTNCCAAANGGAGTATTATCGAGTATACTTTTTGGNAAACTATACGAAANAGAAACTTCNCCAAGCCTCCAATGCGTGGCATCATATATNCTCATTTCGTCAGGTCCNTATAANACATTNCTAAAATAAAATGTCGAGTTGTTAATTTGCTTNGTGTTGGGTTGCCCGTTATTAACACCAGGAAGAATAAAACTCANTTCACGATCCAAAGTNTCTGTNGTCAATCCACGACCTAGAAGAGTAGCTACAGTAGTNCTGTATATATCNCCACCAGCTTGAAAATTAAACAAGAAATCTAAACTCAAGTTTTTGTANGAAACNCTATTACTNATATTGGCTATCCAGTCTGGATTTGCATCACCNATAATAGTAGGATCAAAAGTTTCATCGTAGCTACCTTGATTGTTAACAACNAGTCCACCGTCACCTCCAACCCANCTTGAGTCCTCAATGGNTGCNCCAGAACGNGTNATNGAAGATCCAATTATAGAACCTAAAGACTCCCCTGGNATTGCNGCATTACCTAATGTNCCGAAACCTGCATATACAATTCGATCTGTATCTTCTCCTAAGTCAATTACAATTGCATCGTTTGTAGACCAATTTAATGAAGTTGAAAAGTTCACACCATCATTGCTTTGAATCCAGTCCATAGACAGATCTAATTCAACACCTTTATTTTCAATTAAACCAATGTTAGTTTCTGTTGAGGTGTAACCTGTNGATGGATCAAGAGGTCTATTAATNATAAGATCATTTGTTTTNTTNTTNTATATAGAAAGATCCATNCCTAAACGATTATTGAAAAACCTTGCTTCGACACCAAACTCTATTTCATCAATACGCTCAGGCTTTAGATTTGGATTACCCAATACAGAACCTGAAGTATTTGANATTACATANCCTCCATTTTTAATAAATGATTGTGTNTCAAGGTTAAGTGTNGCTGCAATAGGATACCCAAGTGGNAAATTTGCNGAAGTACCATAACCNGCTCTTACTTTNAGGAANCTAATTGCNTCACTCTTAATTTCTGGAAATGCTGTAGTAGGAATAAATGATGCAGATAAAGAAGGGTATATAATTGACCGGTTTTCTTCAGAAAGATTTGATACCCAATCCTTACGTGCAGCAAGGGTTAAATATACATAACTTTTGTAATCAATTTCAGCTTGCCCAAAAGCTCCAACTATATTTCTTCTTTGGAAATATTGTAGTTCGTCTTGTTGTTCAAAGTTAAAATGACGCAATACCCCAAATACTTGCTGACCTGTACTTCGAGTTCCATTAAGATCATATGTGTCACTTCTTGAATCAACTCCAATATTAAAGGTTACACCAAAGTCATCAATATCATAGTCACCTGCAATGTTAATATTGTGATTATAAATGGATTTAGTTATATTCCAAGTTTCATATATACCGTTTCGATTTACAATTGAACCAGTTTTACCTCCCTTATTAGCATAATTAATATTATTCTCAGAATAAACGTCTAAGCCATAACGGTATGAAAGATTTATGTTGTCATTAATGCCGTATGATATATTGGCTCCACCAAAGACACGATTTGTGTTCTGAATATTAGCAGCATTATTAACAGTCCATAGCGGATGTTGAATAGAATTATTTTGTCTATAATAAATTGATTCACCAGTAACAGGGTTTTGATAAGGTAGCCCCATTAAATCGACACTTCTAGGAGTATAAAACACATTTGCAAATACAGAGGATCCTTCACCACTTACATTACTCCCGTATCCAGCTGCTACAGGAGGTGTTTGAAATTTAGTTTGAGTAAAATTAAGAGTACCTCCTACGATAAATTTGTTTGAAAGCTGTGCATTTCCACCAAAACTTAAAGTATTTCGATTTACACTATTACCTGGAGTAAAGCCTACATCCTCTAAATTTCCATAATTAATATTATAGTTAACTATTCCATCGGACGAAGTACCTCTTAAATTTAAGTTGTTACTAAATACATGGCCAGTTTTAAAAAACTGCCCAACACTATCATATGGTTTCCATTCGTATAGCTGATTTGGCTCTAGTCCAATTGCATCAAGAATTTGTGGGATTCCTGTCGCAGAGCTTGCAGTAGTGTAGGGATGCCTTAAGAATCCAGGTGTTCCCGAAACTGTTCCATTNATAGAACTTTGTCCACCCCATCCNGCAGGTCCACCTTCATCAAAACTAGGGCCCCAGTTTGAGAAAAACCATCCAAAAGCTTGATCAAATCCATTTCCATATTGCATCTGATAATCAGGCATTGAAGCAAATTCTACATTGAAGTAGGAAGAATTAATTGTGATTTCATTTTTACTAGATTCACCACCAGCAGAGCTTCCTGATTTAGTTGTAATTAGAATTACACCATTTCGACCTTGTGTGCCGTATAAAGTTGCAGCGGCAAGACCTTTAAGCACGCTTACTGCTTCAATATTATTTGGATCAATATCCAAAAATCTAGAGGATCCATTATTACCATCTACAAAATTTCCTTGGCTATTCGTTTCACTACTAAATGGGATACCATCAACAATAAATAAGGGTTGGTTACCTTGTGAGAAAGTATTAAAACCACGAATTACAATACTTGTACCAGAACCAGATAACCCACTTTGATTAGTGATTTGAACTCCAGAAGCTTTACCAGTCAAAACTCGGCCAATATCTCCTTCAGCTCGTTGCTCTAGGGATTCTCTAGAGACTTCAGATACCGCATAACCTAGGGCCTTTTTCTCTCTTTTAATTCCTAGTGAAGTTACTATAACTTCATCCAGCTGATTTCCTTGTTCAAGAGAAAAGTTAATTTGATCTTGATTACCAACGATTACTGTAAATGTTTCATACCCAACAAAACTAGCTGAAATGGAGCTACCATCTTCAACTGTTATTGAATAATTACCATCAAAATCAGTAGTTGTACCATTACTAGTTCCTACCTCTATTATAGTGGCACCAGGGAGTGGAACACCCAAATCATCAGTAACATTTCCAGTGATTGATTTTTGTGCCAAGACTATTTGAAAACAAAACAGTACAGGCATTACAAAATATAAACATCTCATAAACCTAATTTTAATTAGCAAAGTATAAAAAATTATTAACAATCAATTTTTTTTTTCNTAAATGATTGAATAACAGATTATAAAAGTAATTTTTCAGATATTTTTATGCCTGATCAAGGTAATGAAACATTGCAATTACATCCTTTAAAGATTTTAGATTACTTCCGCTATCTTTAATGAATGATTTTATTAAAATTGTATGATTCTTTAATTTTGAAAGTATTTTCTTCTTGGATAACTTTATTTGATTTAATTCTCCATTATTGATAGAATAATAATATTCTGTTTTTTCAACAAACCTTGCAGGGAATGATCTTTCCAAAGAGGTTCTTGCAGTTGTAGCCTCCATATAAATCTTATATTTTTTTTGATAAAAAGAAAAAATAATTCCATTAAATAACTCCTTGAGATATCCAACTGAGGGAGTATTTTTTTCTGCAATAAATCCTAGGTAACGATATTTTTCTCCTCCAATTATGCAGGCAACCTTATTATTTTTGAGTAATATTTTTTCGGAAACTTTCGCCATAGGGTTTGATGAAATTTCCATTTCATCACTGTATGCATTATAACGGAGATAAATCCTGTCTTTAATTAATTTACCAAAGTATAATACTTCAGCCAATTTAAATGACTCATCAAAATATGGAGTCCCTTTTATTCTGTTATTGATTTTTTTATCCCCTATCTGATTTTTAATATTCTCATAGAGGTCATTAACTCTAAAATCTGACTGAATGCCATTAATATTAATTCCTTGAGAAATTAATAGATTAATATTTAAAGTAAATAGTAGCGCCGCACTTAAGCATGTCTTCATAATATTTGTTAAAAACAATCGAAATTTAACTTAATATTATTTAATTCTAAAAACTATTTAGAATAGATTAAGGCTTTTGTAAGTATAAAAATTGAATTTAATAAAACATGTAAACAAGCACCTAATTTTTTCGTTATTAATAATATTCGGTCTGAGTTTGTATTGTNAATTTATTTTTGACTTACTA
Organism: Flavobacteriaceae bacterium TMED179; assembly: GCA_002169865.1. Taxonomy (GTDB): domain Bacteria; phylum Bacteroidota; class Bacteroidia; order Flavobacteriales; family Flavobacteriaceae; genus MS024-2A. Next base: position 83,008 of record NHIC01000010.1, read on the forward strand.
TTGTGAATTTTAATTTCAATATTTTTTATTTGAAAAAATGATTAAAATTTACAAATGAAGGTTTGAAAACACGAAAAAAAAAAACTACATTTGCACGCCCATAAAATGGGATGTTAGAAATTATTTATGCCAACTATAGCTCAACTAGTCAGAAAAGGAAGAGTCAGTATTACTAAAAAAAGTAAATCTGCTGCACTAGATTCGTGTCCACAAAGACGTGGAGTTTGCACACGTGTCTACACTACAACTCCAAAAAAACCAAACTCAGCAATGCGAAAAGTTGCACGTGTCAGATTGACGAACGGTAAAGAAGTCAACGCCTATATTCCTGGTGAAGGACATAACTTACAAGAACACTCGATAGTATTAGTTCGTGGTGGGCGAGTTAAAGATTTACCTGGAGTTCGCTACCATATAGTTCGTGGGGCTTTAGATACTGCTGGAGTAGAGGGACGTTTACAGAGACGTTCAAAATATGGTGCCAAAAAGCCAAAGAAATAAAAGGTAAAATATTTACTATTATCCTATGAGAAAAAAACAAGCAAAAAAACGTCCATTATTACCTGATCCGAAGTTTAATGATCAACTCGTAACGAGATTTGTAAATATGTTAATGTGGGATGGAAAAAAATCAACAGCATTTAAAATTTTTTATGATGCGATTAATATAGTAGAAGAGAGAAAACAAGATGAAGAAAAAGCTTCATTAGATATNTGGAAAGATGCTCTTTCAAACGTTATGCCTCATGTTGAAGTTCGCAGTCGAAGAGTAGGGGGTGCTACTTTCCAAATTCCAATGCAGATNCGTCCAGATAGAAAAGTATCACTTGCCATGAAGTGGTTAATTAGTTTTTCTAGAAAACGCAATGAAAAATCAATGGCTTTAAGGTTGGCTAATGAAATCCTTGCAGCTTTCAAGGAAGAGGGAGCTGCTGTTAAGAAGCGCCTAGACACTCATAAAATGGCTGAAGCAAATAAAGCATTTTCACATTTTAGATTTTAACATAATAAAATATATATTTTTTAGATGGCTCGAGATTTAAAATATACAAGAAACATTGGAATTGCTGCTCATATTGACGCAGGAAAAACAACAACTACAGAACGTATTCTATTTTACACAGGTGTTAGTCACAAAATAGGTGAAGTTCACGATGGGGCAGCAACCATGGATTGGATGGAGCAAGAACAAGAGCGAGGAATTACAATTACATCTGCAGCAACTACATGTACATGGAATTTTCCTCAGGATCAAGGAAATCTTACTGAAAATTCGAAACCTTACCATTTTAATATAATTGATACACCAGGTCATGTTGATTTTACAGTCGAAGTAAATAGGTCNCTTCGTGTGTTGGATGGACTTGTTTTTTTATTTTCAGCTGTTGATGGTGTAGAGCCACAATCAGAAACTAATTGGAGGTTAGCAGATAATTATAGAGTCCCTCGTATTGGATTTGTCAATAAAATGGACCGCCAAGGAGCAAATTTCTTGAACGTAAGTTCTCAAGTTAGAGAAATGTTAAAATCAAATGCTGTCCCAATTGTACTCAACATTGGAGAAGAAGAAGATTTTAAGGGTATTGTTGATTTGGTCACTAACAAAGCAATTGTATGGCATGATGATAAATATGGATCAACTTTTGATGAAGTACCTATACCCGAAGATATGTTGGGCGAAGTTGATAAGTATAGAGCGGAGTTAATCGAGGCTGTGGCTGAGTACGATGAAAATTTACTTGAAAAATTTTTCGAAGACCCTGAATCGATTAGTCCAGATGAAATTCATAAAGCACTCCGTGCGGCAACACAAGACATGAGTATTATCCCTATGATTTGTGGTTCTTCTTTCAAAAATAAAGGAGTTCAATTTCTGTTGGATGCCGTCTGTCGTTATTTACCCTCTCCAGAAGACAAAGAGGCTATTGTAGGAACTAATCCAAACAATGGAGAAGAGATTGCCCGCAAGCCGTCGGTTAATGATCCATTTTCAGCTTTAGCATTTAAAATTGCAACTGATCCTTTTGTTGGGCGTTTAGCTTTTTTTCGTGCATATTCTGGACGTCTAGATGCTGGATCATATGTGTTAAATAATAGATCTGGAAATAAAGAACGTATATCAAGAATTTACCAAATGCATTCCAACAAACAAAATGCAATCGAATTTATCGAGGCAGGAGATATCGGAGCGGCTGTTGGTTTTAAAGATATAAAAACAGGTGATACACTATCAGCTGAAAAAGCCCCTATTGTTCTAGAAAGTATGGACTTCCCAGATCCTGTTATTGGTATTGCAGTTGAACCAAAAACCAAAGCAGATGTTGATAAACTTGGGATGGCTTTAGCAAAGTTAGCTGAGGAAGACCCTACCTTTCAAGTAAAAACAGACGAAGCCTCTGGACAAACTATCATATCAGGAATGGGAGAATTACACCTAGATATCATCACTGATCGTCTAAAGAGAGAATTTAAAGTTGAAATTAATCAAGGTAAACCCCAAGTAGAGTATAAAGAAGCACTTACAGCACAAGCTAAACATCGAGAAGTTTATAAAAAACAAACTGGAGGTAGAGGAAAATTTGCAGATATTGTATTTACCATTGAACCAGGTGACGAAGGGAAACCCGGTTTAGATTTTATTAATGAAATTAAAGGAGGTAATGTACCAAAAGAATATATCCCATCTGTAGAAAAAGGATTCAGGGAAGCAATGAATAATGGTCCTCTTGCAGGGTTTGAATTAGACTCGATGAAGATTACTTTACATGATGGCTCTTTTCACCCAGTGGATTCTGATTCCTTGTCATTTGAACTTGCAGCAAAATTGGGTTTTAAAGAATCGGCTAAATCTTCACATCCTGTAATAATGGAACCAATCATGAAATTAGAAGCATTAACTCCTGAAGAAAATATGGGAGACATAGTTGGAGATTTAAATCGACGTCGAGGTCAGGTAAACTCTATGGATGACCGTGCTGGATCAAAGGTTGTGAAAGCTGAAGTTCCGTTATCTGAAATGTTCGGATATGTAACATCACTTAGGACGCTATCTTCAGGACGTGCAACTTCTACAATGGAATTTTCACATTATGCTGAAACACCATCTAATATTTCGGAAGGAGTCATATCAGAAGTAAATGGAAATAAAGAATAAAGAGGAATCTCATGAGCCAAAAAATTAGAATCAAATTAAAATCATACGATTACAATCTTGTTGATAAATCAGCTGATAAAATCGTAAAAACAGTTAAAACTACTGGGGCTGTTGTCACGGGTCCGATTCCGTTACCAACTCATAAGAAAATTTTTACTGTTTTAAGATCTCCTCATGTAAACAAAAAGTCCCGTGAACAATTTAAATTGTCTTCATACAAAAGACTTTTAGATATTTATAGTTCGTCATCTAAAACGATTGATGCTTTAATGAAGTTGGAATTACCAAGTGGGGTAGAAGTAGAAATAAAAGTATAATTATTAAATAAGCAATATAATAAATAAATTATGTCTGGGTTAATAGGAAAAAAAATCGGTATGACCAGCCTTTTTGAAAGTAATGGGAAAAACATTCCTTGTACTGTATTAGAGGTTGGGCCATGTGTGGTTACCCAAGTCAGGACCAATAAGATCGACGGGTATGAAGCGATTCAGCTTGGTTTCGATGAGAAGCCAGAAAAGAAAGTGTCTAAGTCAGATAAGGGACATTTTTCAAAAGCTAATGTGAAGTCTAAAAACAAGCTTTTCGAATTTAGAAATTTTGATCAAGAGTTAAATTTAGGTGATACAATTACAGTAGAGCATTTCCAAGAAGGAGACTTTGTTGATATTTCTGGAACTTCAAAAGGAAAAGGATTTCAAGGTGTAGTAAAACGTCACGGTTTTGCGGGAGTTGGTCAATCTACTCACGGGCAACATAATAGATTACGTGCACCTGGATCTATTGGTGCAGCATCATACCCAGCACGTGTTTTTAAAGGAATGCGTATGGCTGGACAAATGGGAAATAGTAAAGTTAAAGTGCTAAACTTAAGGGTCATAAAAGTGGTACCTGAAAAAAACCTTCTTATAGTCAGAGGCTGTGTTCCGGGACATAAAAATGCATATGTAATAGTTCAAAAATAATGGAATTAAAAGTACTTAACATCAAAGGAAAAGAGACTGGCAGAAAGGTGAAACTTAATGCTGCTGTTTTTGGAATAAAACCGAACGATCACGCTATTTATCTAGATGTTAAATCACATCTTGCAAATAGACGTCAAGGAACTCACAAATCTAAGGAGCGTTCAGAAATTAAAGGAAGTACTCGAAAGATTAAAAAACAAAAAGGTACTGGTTCTGCTCGTGCGGGTAGCATCAAAAATCCTATTTTTAGAGGAGGGGGTAGAGTATTTGGCCCTTCACCTAGAGATTATAGTCAAAAAATTAATAAGAAGGTAAAACGTTTGGCCCGAAAATCTGCCTTAAGTATAAAAGCCAAAGAGAATTCAATAGTCGTATTAGAAGATTTCAAATTAGATAAGCCTCAAACAAAAGATTATTTAAAAATCCTTGAATCGCTTGGTCTTGCAGAGAAAAAAAGCTTATTGGTCTTGGCTGAATTGAATAAAAATGTATATTTGTCATCACGTAATTTAGAAAATTCTAAAGTTGTAACAAACTCAGAACTAAATACTTATGGAATATCAAATGCCAATAATTTAATTATATCTGAACCTGCGATTGCGGGAATTGAATCACTTTTGAATCGTTACCCATGAGAATATTAATAAAACCAATTATTTCAGAAAAAGCTACTTTAAGTAGTGATCTCTATAATAAATTTTCTTTTTTGGTAGATCCAAGGGCAAATAAAATTGAGATCAAAAAAGCTGTAGAGAATATTTATGATGTTAAGGTAGATAATGTTAGTACACTCAATTATGGTCCTAAGCGAAAAATTCGTTATACTAAAACTGGGATTCAAAAAGGTAAAACTAATGCTAGAAAAAAAGCCATTGTACAATTGGCAGAGGGAAGTTCAATAGATTTTTATAGTAATTTATAATTTCGTTAGATGTCTGTAAGAAAATTAAAACCTATAACTCCAGCTCAGCGATTTAGAATAGTAAATGGATTCGAAGCTATAACCACTGACAAGCCCGAAAAGAGTTTATTAGAACCTAACAAAAGATCGGGAGGGAGGAACAACAAAGGCAAAATGACAACACGACATATCGGTGGAGGTCATAAAAAAAGATATCGTGTTATCGATTTCAAAAGAAATAAATTTGATGTCACAGCAGAAGTTAAATCTATTGAGTACGATCCTAATCGAACTGCATTTATTGCTTTATTAGAATATAAAGATGGTGAGAAAAAATACATTATTGCGCCTAATGGGCTTTCAGTAGGCCAAACTATTAGTGCTGGGAAAAATGCAACTCCTGAAATTGGGAATGCACTATACTTATCTGACATACCTTTAGGTACAGTAATATCTTGTATTGAATTAGCCCCTGGCAAGGGAGCGTCAATTGCAAGAAGCGCAGGGGCTTTTGCACAACTTATGGCCCGAGAAGGAAAATTTGCAACGATAAAACTTCCTTCGGGTGAGACTCGTTTAATATTAGTAACATGTATGGCAGTAATAGGAGCAGTGTCTAACTCTGATCATCAGTTACTAGTCTCTGGTAAAGCTGGACGCTCCAGATGGTTAGGTAGACGACCTCGAACACGACCTGTAGCTATGAATCCCGTTGACCATCCGATGGGTGGTGGAGAAGGACGTGCTTCTGGAGGACACCCAAGATCACGTAACGGTATTCCTGCAAAAGGTTTTAGAACACGATCAAAAACGAAATCAAGTAATAAGTTCATTATTGAACGAAGAAAAAAATAAGATATTATGGCTCGTTCATTAAAAAAAGGACCTTATGTTCATCACAGTTTAGAAAAGAAAGTGTTGAAAAATACCGAATCAAATAAAAAAACAGTGATAAAAACATGGTCTCGTGCTTCGTTAATAACTCCTGACTTTGTAGGTCAAACTTTTGGTGTTCATAATGGGAAAACTTTTGTTCCAGTATACATAACTGAAAATATGGTAGGGCACAAGCTTGGAGAATTTTCGTCAACACGAAATTATAGAGGGCATGCAGGGAATAAAAACAAGGGTAATAAATAAAAGCTTTATGGGAAATCGTAAAAGACAATCCGCTCAAGCACTTAAAGAAGTAAATAAAATTCTTGCTTTTGCAAAATTAAATAACTGTCCGACCTCTCCTCGTAAAATGCGTTTGGTTGCTGATCAGCTAAGAGGTGCATCGATTGAAAAGGCCCTAGCTATATTAAAGTTTAGTTCAAAGGAGGCCTCTCGACGTCTAGAAAAATTATTATTGTCTGCAATTTCAAATTGGCAATCAAAAAATGAATCTGAAGATGTAGAAAAAGCAAATCTCTTTGTTTCCGAAATCAGAGTAGATAGTGGTAGCATGTTAAAAAGATTGAGACCAGCTCCACAAGGAAGAGCCCACAGAATTCGGAAACGTTCCAATCACGTGACCTTGGTATTGGGATCAAATAACATTGAAGCATAAATATGGGACAGAAAACAAATCCAATTGGAAATCGATTAGGAATCATCAGAGGATGGGACTCAAATTGGTATGGTGGAAGAAGCTATGGTGACAAAATAGCAGAAGACGATAAGATTAGGAAATACATTCATGCTCGCCTCTCTAAGGCAAGTGTTTCTAATGTTATTATTGAGCGAACGCTCAAAATAATTACAATTACTATAACAACTGCTCGTCCGGGTATAATTATTGGAAAGGCAGGACAAGAGGTCGATAAGCTTAAAGAGGAGCTTCGAAAGATTACAGATAAAGAAGTTCAAATTAATATTTTTGAAATAAAACGTCCTGAACTAGATGCCCAACTTGTAGGTTCAAGTGTTGCTCGTCAAATTGAAAGTAGAATATCCTATCGACGTGCTATAAAAATGGCTATTGCTGCAGCAATCCGAATGAATGCTGAAGGGATTAAAATTCAAATATCAGGTCGTTTAAATGGAGCTGAAATGGCACGTTCTGAATCTTATAAAGAAGGGCGTATTCCCTTGTCTACATTTCGAGCAGATATTGATTATGCATTGGTCGAAGCTCATACAACTTATGGTAGACTCGGAATTAAAGTTTGGATTATGAAGGGAGAAGTCTATGGAAAACGTGAGCTTTCACCTTTAGTGGGAATGTCCAAAAAATCATCACAAAACTCATCAAATTCTCTTGGACGAAGTGGACGTCAGCGCCGTCGCAAATAATTTTATAAGTTATGTTACAACCAAAAAAGACAAAATATCGAAAATCGCAAAAGGGACGTATGAAAGGCTTCTCTGGAAGGGGTCACCAACTTTCGAATGGTATGTTTGGGATTAAAGCTTTAGACTCTGTATTTATTACTTCGCGTCAAATTGAAGCTGCTCGTATCGCAGCTACCCGATACATGAAAAGAGAAGGACAACTTTGGATTAAAATTTTCCCAGATAAACCCATTACGAAAAAACCCCTAGAGGTTCGTATGGGAAAGGGTAAAGGAGCACCAGAATACTTTGTTGCTGTTACTAAGGCTGGGCGTATTATATTTGAGGTAGCAGGTGTTTCATACGATGTAGCTAAAGAAGCATTACGTTTAGCAGCTCAAAAACTTCCAGTCAAAACCAAATTTGTAAAAGCACGAGATTTTGAAGCTTAATTGAACTACTATGAAACAATCAGAAATAAAAAAACTTTCAAAGGAAGATCTTCAAGATAAACTGTCAGAATATAAAAATCAGTTGGATGAATTAAAAATGACTCATACAATTTCACCTCTTGATAATCCATTACAGATTAAATCAGCACGAAGAGTAATTGCTAGACTTAAAACAGCCCTAAGTAACGAATAAGAAATACACATGGAATCAAGAAATATTAGAAAAGAAAGAGTCGGTATTGTAACCAGCAATAAAATGGAAAAATCCATTGTAGTTTCAGAGATTAAACGGGTTAAACACTCTATGTATGGAAAATTCGTTTTGAAAACTAAAAAATACGTAGCACATGATGAAAAAAATGATTGCAACATAGGGGATACAGTAAAAATTATGGAAACAAGACCTGTTAGTAAATCTAAATGTTGGAGAATGATAGAAATAATAGAAAGAGCAAAATAATATGGTACAACAAGAATCCAGACTTAAAGTAGCTGACAATACCGGTGCAAAGGAAGTATTAACTATCCGTGTGCTAGGTGGTACAAAAAGACGCTATGCTTCTATTGGGGATAAAATTGTTGTCTCAGTTAAAGAAGCGTCTCCATCTGGAACTGTTAAGAAAGGTCAGGTATCCACTGCTGTAGTTGTAAGAACACGAAAGGAAGTTCGTCGTCCTGATGGATCTTACATTCGTTTTGATGAAAACGCTTGCGTTCTTCTTAATCCAACTGGAGAAATGATTGGGACACGGGTTTTTGGACCAGTAGCTCGTGAGCTTCGCGATAAACAGTTTATGAAAATCGTATCACTAGCCCCTGAGGTTCTTTAATAATTATAAATATGATGTCAAAAATTAAAATTAAAAAAGGGGACACTGTTCGAGTGATTTCTGGTTCTCAGAAAGGAGCAGAAGGATCTGTTTTGACTATTATAAAAGAAAAAAATAAGGCGATTATAGAAGGTGTAAATTTGGTTAAGAAACATAATAAACCAAGTGCACAAAACCCTCAAGGAGGAATTACAGAAAAAGAAGCACCTATTGACATTTCCAATTTATCTATTTTGACCGCTGACGGAAAAAATACACGTGTGGGTTACAGAATTGAAGATGGAAGTAAAGTACGTTTCGCTAAAAAAACAGATGAAATAATTTAATTATGAGTTATACTCCAAGATTAAAACAGGATTACAACGATAGAATCGTTAATAGCTTAAAAGAAACTTTCAGTTACAAGAGTGTTATGGAGGTTCCTAAATTAAAAAAAATTATACTTAGCAGGGGTGTGGGTGCTGCTGTATCTGACAAAAAATTGATTGAGTACGCAGTAGATGAATTAACTGCAATTACCGGTCAAAAGGCAGTTCCAACAATTTCTAAGAAAGATGTAGCATCATTTAAGCTTCGAAAAGGAATGCCTGTAGGTGCTAAGGTTACTTTACGTGGAGAACGTATGTTTGAGTTTTTAGATCGTTTGGTGACTACTGCGCTTCCTAGAGTTCGTGATTTTCAAGGAGTAAAATCAACTGGTTTTGATGGACGAGGAAATTATACACTAGGTGTAACGGAACAAATAATTTTTCCTGAGATCGATATTGATAAAGTAAATCGAATTAATGGAATGGATATCACTTTTGTTACGACATCTCAAACTGACCAAGAAGCAAAATCATTATTAACAGAATTGGGTATACCATTTAAAAAGAATTAATATGGCTAAAGAATCAATGAAAGCACGTGAAGTTAAAAGAGCTAAAACTGTTGCTAAGTATGCTGAAAAACGTAAAGCTCTTAAGGAAGCGGGAGATTATGAAGCACTCCAAAAACTTCCTAAAAATGCATCTCCAATTAGAATGCATAATCGTTGTAAACTTACTGGCCGTCCAAAGGGATACATGAGACAGTTTGGAATTTCTCGTGTAACTTTTCGTGAAATGGCCAATAAAGGTTTAATTCCTGGAGTAACTAAAGCCAGCTGGTAATTTATTATATTAAAAACTATGTTTACAGATCCTATAGCAGATTATTTGACACGAATTAGAAATGCAAATCGAGCAGGCCACCGTATTGTTGATATTCCAGCATCAAATATTAAAAGAGAAATTACTAAGATTTTGTATGACCAAGGTTATATCTTGAGTTATAAGTTTGATGATACATCAAATCATCAGGGAAATATTAAAATAGCATTAAAATATGATAAGCTTACTAAAGAACCTGTTATAAAAAAACTTCAACGCATTAGTACACCAGGCTTAAGAAAGTATTCAGACTCAGATAGTATTCCAAGAATTTTAAACGGATTGGGAGTATCAATTGTTTCTACTTCTCAGGGAGTGATGACAGGTAAACAAGCTGCTAAACAAAATGTTGGTGGTGAATTAATTTGTTATGTATATTAAAAAACACAAGATATGTCAAGAATAGGAAATAACCCGATAAATATTCCCGAAGGAGTCACTGTAGAAATTCTACCTTCTAAAATTATTGTAAAAGGTAAACTAGGTGAACTAACACAAGAATATAGTGGTGTATCAGTTAAAAATGTTGATAATATTATCACTATAACTCGCCTTTCAGAAAGTAAAAAAACCAAATCTAAACACGGTTTGTATAGAGCTCTAATTGCTAATATGGTTCAGGGTGTTAGCGAAGGCTTTACGAGAGAATTAGAGCTTGTAGGTGTAGGCTATAGAGCCAGTAATCAAGGTCAAAAACTAGATCTAGCACTTGGTTTTTCGCACAATATTTTATTTGATATTGCTCCTGAAGTAAAAATTGAGACTGTTTCTGAAAAGGGAAAAAATCCAATCATTAAACTTATCTCACACGATAAACAGTTAGTTGGATACGTAGCATCTAAGATTCGATCCTTCAGAAAACCGGAGCCATACAAAGGGAAAGGTGTGAAGTTTGTAGGTGAATATATAAGAAGAAAAGCGGGTAAATCAGCATAATTTAAAATCATGGGATTAACAAAATTAGATCGTAGAAAAAGAATACGAAACAGAATTCGAAAAATTATAATTGGTACTCCAAGTTTTCCTCGTTTGTCTGTATACAGAAGCAATAGAGAAATTTATGCACAGATTATAGATGACCAAAATGGAAAAACTATTATAGCAGCATCTTCTCGTGAGAAGGAAATAACCAATATGAAGTTAGCAGGTAAGATTGAAATCGCGTCTTCAGTTGGAAAAAGAATTGGTGAACTAGCATCTAAAGCAGGTCTTTTGGAAGTTAAATTCGATCGTGGAGGCTATTTATATCATGGTAGAGTAAAAGCACTTGCCGAAGGAGCTCGTGAGAGTGGATTAAAATTTTAATTAGCATATGTATCAAAATTATAAAAATGTAGAATTAGTAAAGCCTGCTGGTTTAGATTTAAAAGACAGATTAGTTGGTGTACAACGTGTAACAAAAGTAACAAAAGGAGGACGTGCATTTGGTTTTTCTGCAATAGTTGTGGTGGGTGACGAAAATGGCGTCGTAGGTCAAGGTCTTGGAAAATCAAAAGAGGTTTCAGAAGCTATTGCAAAGGCTGTTGAAGATGCAAAAAAAAATTTGATTCGTATCCCTATTGATAAAGGAACATTACCTCATGAACAAAAAGGCAAATTTGGTGGAGCTCGTGTGTTTTTAAAACCGGCTTCCGAAGGGACTGGAGTAATAGCTGGAGGAGCAGTACGTGCGGTTTTAGATGCTGTTGGTGTTCATAATGTCCTTTCTAAGTCTCAAGGTTCATCTAACCCTCACAATGTTGTCAAAGCAACTTTTGATGCATTGTTACAATTAAGAAATCCTCAACGTATTGCCGAGCAAAGGGGAATTTCTATCGATAAGGTTTTTAATGGATAACCACATACAAGATGGAAAAAATAAAAATAAAACAAATTAAAAGTAGTATCAAGCGTTTGCAAACTCAAAAAAGAACTTTGGAGTCTTTAGGACTTAGAGGTATTGGAAAAGAAGTTTCACATGTGGCGACTCCAGGTATATTAGGAATGATTGAAAAAGTAAAACATTTGGTATCGGTTACTAAATTATAATTAATTCGTTATGAGTTTAGAAAATTTAAGTCCTGCTAAGGGATCTACTAAAGGAGCTGGAAAACGCCTAGGCAGGGGTCAGTCTTCTGGTAAAGGTGGTACTGCGTCACGTGGTCATAAAGGAGCAAAATCTCGTTCAGGTTACTCAAAAAAATTAGGTTTTGAAGGCGGACAAATGCCTTTACAAAGACGAGTTCCTAAATTTGGATTCAAAAATATAAATAGAAAAGATTACCGGGGGATAAACTTGGATACAATTCAAGATTTGATTTCGGATAAAAAAATTAGTAAAGAATTAAAAATAGAGCAATTAATTGAATTGCGATTAGCACATAAAGATGATTTAATTAAAATTTTAGGAAGAGGAAAATTGGATAGCTCAATTAAAATTTTTGCACATAAATTTTCATTGTCTGCTAAAGCAGCAATTGAAAAAGCAGGAGGAGAAGCTGTCAATATATAATATATCCATAAATGAAAAAAGTTTTAGAAACCCTTTATAACATTTATAAAATTGAAGAACTGCGTGATCGTGTACTTCTTACTTTAGGGATGTTATTGGTATATAGAATTGGAGCACAAGTCGTTTTACCAGGGATAGATCCTGTTCAGTTAGCAGCATTAAGTAGCCGTACTGACGGGGGAGGTCTTTTAGGAATTTTAAATGCTTTTACAGGAGGAGCTTTTGCTAACGCCTCCGTATTCGCTTTGGGAATTATGCCTTACATATCCGCTTCAATCGTAGTTCAATTGATGGGTATTGCAGTTCCTTATCTTCAAAAACTTCAGAAAGAAGGTGAGAGTGGAAGAAAGACAATTAACCAGATTACAAGGTGGCTGACTATCGGTATTTGTATTGTTCAAGCACCTGCATATTTATTTGGTCTAAGTGCATTAGGGGTTCCTGAAAGTGCTTTTATTCTTGGTAAAGGGCCCATGTTTATTGGTTCTTCTGTAATTATTCTTGTCACAGGTACTATTTTTGCCATGTGGTTGGGTGAAAAAATAACAGATAAGGGAATTGGTAATGGTATATCTCTTCTTATTATGGTTGGAATTATTGCTAACCTCCCCCTATCTTTCACTCAGGAATTTGTATCCAGGGTATCAGAAAATAATGGTGGTCCAATGCTAATTTTAATTGAATTGGTTTTATGGATAGTTATTATTCTTTTGTCTGTTTTATTAACACTTGCAGTCAGACGTATTCCAGTACAATATGCTCGACGACAGGCTGGAGGAAACACATCTAATAGATCCATTTATGGATCACGTCAATATATCCCGCTTAAATTAAATGCATCTGGAGTGATGCCTATTATTTTTGCCCAGGCTCTCATGTTTGCTCCAGTATATATTGGAAGCGCTTTAGGCGACTCAGATACAGGCCAATGGATTCAAGCAAATTTTTCTGATATATTTGGATTGTGGTATAATATATTATTTGCTGTTCTGATTATTATATTCACTTATTTTTATACAGCTATAACAGTTCCTACAAATAAAATGTCTGATGATTTAAAACGAAGTGGTGGTTTTGTTCCCGGTATACGACCTGGAAATGAAACTTCAGAATATTTAGATACGGTTATGTCACACATAACTTTTCCAGGATCTCTTTTCCTTGCTGGAATTGCAGTATTTCCTGCAGTCGTTGTGAAGCTAATTGGTATTCAACAAGGATGGGCCCTTTTTTATGGAGGAACTTCCCTTTTGATTATGGTGGGCGTAGCTATAGATACAATTCAACAAGTCAACTCTTATTTACTAAATAGGCATTATGACGGACTAATGAAATCAGGTAAAATGAGAAGAAGCATAAATTAATATATGGCAAAACAAGAAGCAATAGAACAAGAGGGTACTATTATAGAAGCACTGTCCAATGCAATGTTTCGTGTAGAACTGGAAAACGGTCATGTTGTGACTGCTCATATCTCAGGAAAAATGCGTTTGCATTATATCAAACTATTGCCAGGTGATAAGGTCAAATTAGAAATGAGCCCTTATGATCTATCGAAAGCTAGAATAACATTTAGATTTTAATATATTCAACAATTGACATGAAAGTTAGAGCATCATTGAAAAAACGAAGTGCAGATTGTAAAATCGTTAGACGAAAAGGGCGTCTGTACGTTATAAATAAAAAGAACCCTAGATTTAAACAAAGACAAGGTTAATTATGGCTAGAATATCAGGAGTAGACATTCCAAAGCAAAAAAGAGGAGTTGTTTCCTTAACTTATATTTTCGGTATTGGTAAAAGTCGTGCACAATCCATTTTGATATCTGCAAAAGTGGATGAAAGCAAAAAAGTTCAAGACTGGACAGATGAAGAAACATCAAGAATTCGAGAAGTAGTTGCTTCTTTCAAGATTGAAGGTGAGCTGCGATCAGAGGTGCAATTAAACATAAAACGTTTAATGGATATAGGATGTTATCGAGGTATTCGCCACCGAACAGGTCTTCCGTTACGCGGACAACGAACAAAAAACAATTCGCGTACTAGAAAGGGAAAACGTAAAACTGTAGCAAATAAAAAGAAAGTAACTAAATAGCAATCCCCAATTATGGCTAAAACAGCAAGTAAAAAAAGAAAAGTAATCGTCGAGTCCATTGGTGAAGCACACATAACGGCTTCATTTAATAATATTATAATTTCTCTTACGAATAATAAAGGAGAAGTTATTTCCTGGTCTTCAGCTGGAAAGATGGGCTTTAGAGGTTCTAAAAAAAATACTCCTTATGCAGCACAAACCGCTGCTGAAGACTGTTCAAAGACAGCTCAAGAAGCTGGTTTACGTAAAGTAAAAGTATTTGTTAAAGGTCCTGGTAATGGACGAGAGTCTGCAATTCGTTCACTACACAATAGTGGAATTGAAGTTCTAGAAATCATTGATGTCACCCCACTTCCGCATAACGGTTGTAGACCTCCAAAAAGAAGAAGAGTATAATAAAATAACCCTGGACTGATAAAAAGCTATCGAAGGAAGTGACCTTAATTCATAGCGTTCAATCCAAATAAAAAAAGAATTAAATGGCAAGATATACTGGTCCAAAAACAAAAATTGCTCGTAAATTTGGCGAGCCAATCTTTGGAGATGATAAATCCTTTGAAAAAAGAAATTATCCTCCAGGACAACATGGAAATGCAAAGCGAAGAGGAAAGAAGTCGGAATATGCAATTCAATTAATGGAAAAGCAAAAGGCAAAGTTTACTTATGGTATCTTAGAGCGTCAATTTCGCAATCTTTTTGAAAAAGCAAGTAGGAGTAAAGGTGTAACCGGTGAGGCTTTGCTACAATTGTGTGAATCTAGATTAGATAACATTGTTTATCGTTTTGGTTTATCAACCTCCAGAAGAGGTGCTAGACAATTGGTGTCGCACCGACATATAACTGTAAATAATTCTATAGTAAATATACCTTCTTACCAAGTAAAAGTGGGAGATGTTGTAGGGGTTAGAGAAAAATCTAAGTCTTTAAACATCATTGTAGAAGCAAAAGAAAAGGATTCATCGATATATGAGTGGCTGAGTTGGAATAATGACCAGCTTCAAGGAACTTATATAAATTTACCTGGGCGAATACAAATTCCAGAAAACATTAAAGAACAACTAATAGTCGAACTATATTCTAAATAAGTAAACGGAAGCAAATTATGGCAATATTGAATTTTCAAAAACCCGATAAAGTAATTATGATTGATTCATCCGAATTCGAAGGCAAATTTGAGTTTCGCCCTCTCGAACCAGGATATGGATTAACAGTTGGAAATGCACTGAGGCGTGTTTTACTGTCTTCCCTAGAAGGCTTCGCGATTACCTCTGTAAAAATAGAAAACGTTGAACACGAATTCTCAACAATCTCTGGAGTAGTAGAAGATGTTACAGAAATTATTCTAAACCTCAAGCAAGTTCGATTCAAAAGACAAATTGAAGAACTAGAAGAAGAAAAAGTTTCTATCTCTATAGGAGGTCAAGAACAGCTAAAAGCTGCAGATTTCCAAAAATTTATTTCAGCTTTTCAAGTATTGAATCCTGACTTGGTAATTTGCAACTTGGAAAAAAGTATACAATTAAATATGGAAATAACCATTGAAAAAGGAAGAGGATATGTCCCAGCAGAAGAAAATAAAAAAAATAACACTGAACTTGGTGTGATCGCTATTGATTCTATTTTTACTCCTATAAAAAATGTTAAGTATAGTATTGAAAATTTCAGAGTTGAGCAAAAGACAGATTATGAAAAACTCATATTTGAAATTATTTCAGATGGCTCTATTCATCCAAAGGATGCTCTTACTGAAGCAGCTAAAACATTAATTCATCACTTTTTACTGTTTTCAGATGAAAGAATTACTCTTGAGGCAGACGAAATAGCTCAGACAGAGACATATGATGAAGAATCTCTTCACATGCGTCAATTATTAAAAACAAAGTTAGTTGATATGGATCTATCGGTTAGAGCATTAAATTGCCTTAAGGCAGCTGAAGTGGATACACTAGGAGATTTAGTTTCTTACAATAAAAACGATTTGATGAAATTTAGAAACTTTGGGAAAAAATCACTAACTGAGCTCGAGGAGTTAGTGGTTCTTAAAGGCCTTTCATTTGGTATGGACTTAGTTAAATACAAATTAGATAAAGATTAACTCACATTTTTAAATAAAAAAAATGAGACACGGAAAAAAAGTAATGCATTTAGGTCGAAAAAAGGCCCACAGAAAATCAATGCTAGCTAATATGGCATGTTCTTTAATTGAACATAAACGAATCAATACTACCTTAACTAAAGCTAAAGCCCTCAAGCAATTTATTGAGCCATTAATTACAAAATCTAAATCAGATACTACTCACAACAGAAGACTAACTTTCTCTTCCTTGAGAAATAAAAGTGCAGTTGTAGAGTTGTTTAGAGAAGTTGCTGTAAAAGTGGGAGATAGACCAGGAGGATATACCCGAGTAATTAAACTTGGAAATCGACTTGGCGATAATGCTTCTATGGCAATGATAGAATTGGTTGATTTCAATGAGGTCTACAGTTTAGAAGCTAAGCCTAAGAAAAAGTCAAGAAGGCGAGGCAGCAGTAAAGTTAAAAATGAAAGTATTCAAAAAGTAACAGATGTTATTGAAAAAAGTTCAAATGATGAAGAACCTCCGACTAAAGAAGCAGTTATAAATGAACCATCTAAATCACAAACTAAATCTGATAAGGATGAAAAGGGAAGCGAATAGTATCTTTTTTTTAAATCCTAATTATATTAAAGGATAAACGTTTTAGTTTATCCTTTTTTTTGATTTATTTTGTATTGTATGGAATATAGATCTAAAAATAAAGCATTCGTACTTCTTGCAGATGGGACTCAGTTTTTTGGTAAGTCTATTGGAATTCAAGGAAGTGCTTTTGGAGAAATTTGTTTTAATACAGGTATGACTGGCTACCAGGAGATTTTTACCGATCCGTCATATTATGGTCAACTTATGGTAACTACCAATACTCATATTGGAAACTATGGGGTTATTAAACAAGAATCTCAATCTAAGGCAATATCAATTTCAGGTTTAATATGTAAGGATTTTAGCTTTAGTTACTCGCGCCCTTCAGGGGAAGAGTCTTTGCAGAGCTATTTAGAGTACTACAAGCTAGTTACTATTTGTGATGTTGATACTCGTGCATTAGTAAATTATATACGTGAAAATGGTGCTATGAATGCGGTGATCTCAACTAAAACTGAAAAAGAAGAACGATTACTTAAAAAATTATCTCAAGCCCCAATCATGGAAGGTTTAGAATTAGCATCAAAGGTCTCCACTCGAGAAGCTTACACCCTAGGGGATCCTGGTGCTAAATATAAAATTGCTGCCCTAGATTTAGGAATAAAGAGAAATATTTTAAATCATATGATCGAACGTGATATGTTTGTTAAAGTTTTTCCATACAATACAACTTTTGAAGAGCTTGAAGCATGGAAACCAGATGGCTATTTTATTTCAAACGGCCCTGGTGATCCAAAGCCACTAAAAAAAGTTCAGGCTGTTGCTAAAGCCATTATAGAAAATAATAAGCCTCTTTTTGGGATTTGTTTAGGACATCAAATCATAGCTTTAGCTAACGGTATTCCAACCTTTAAGATGTTTAATGGACATCGTGGAATTAATCATCCTGTAAAAAACTTAATAACGGGAAAAGGTGAAATCACTTCTCAAAATCATGGATTTGCAGTAGATATGAAAGCAGCTAAAGTACATCCAGAAATTGAAATTACTCATGTCCATCTTAATGATGAGACTCTAGCAGGTATGCGTATGAAAAATAAAAAGTGTTTTTCAGTTCAATATCATCCTGAGGCTGGACCCGGGCCAAATGACGCAACCTATCTCTTTGATATTTTTAAAAATTACATTAATAATTAAAAAAATTAGAATTCAAACTATATGAGTATTATCATTAAAGTACACGCCAGACAGATATTTGATTCAAGGGGAAACCCTACAGTTGAAGTTGATGTAATAACAGAAAATAGAATTATGGGAAGGGCTGCTGTACCTTCTGGCGCCTCAACAGGGGAGCATGAAGCTGTCGAAATACGTGACGGGGGAAATTCTTATATGGGAAAAGCTGTCTCTAAAGCGATTGAAAATGTAAATAAAGAAATTTCTGAAAAAATAATTGGAGTATCAGTTTTTGAACAAGAACATCTCGACAATATAATGATAAAATTAGATGGTACACCAAATAAATCAAAACTTGGTGCTAACGCAATTTTAGGCGTATCATTAGCTGTTGCTAAAGCAGCGGCTAATGAACTTGGACTACCACTTTATCGATATATAGGTGGTGTAAACGCAAATACACTTCCTGTCCCTATGATGAATATCATAAATGGTGGTTCTCATTCTGATGCTCCAATAGCATTTCAAGAATTTATGGTTATGCCTGTTGGAGCTTCTTCATTTACAGAAGCAATGAGGATGGGTTCCGAGATTTTTCATAACCTTAAAAATGTTTTACATCAGCGTAATTTAAGTACTGCCGTAGGAGATGAAGGCGGTTTTGCACCAAAATTAGATGGAACCGAAGATGCTTTAGAAACTATTATTAAGGCAATTGAAAATGCAGGATATAAGTCAGGTTCTCAGGTGATGATAGCATTAGATTGTGCGGCTGCTGAATTTTATAAAGAAGGTATTTATGATTATACACTTTTCGAAGGAGAGAAGGGATTAAGGAGAAGTTCTAAAGAGCAAGCAACTTATCTTGCAGATTTAGCAAAAAAATATCCTATTATCTCTATAGAAGATGGGATGGATGAAAACGATTGGGAAGGGTGGAAACTTCTAACCGAGATGGCTGGAAATCATATTCAACTTGTAGGTGACGATTTGTTTGTAACTAATGTAAAACGACTTAATAGAGGGATTGAAGAAGGAATTGCTAACTCAATTTTGATTAAAGTAAATCAAATCGGAACACTTTCAGAAACTATAGCTGCTGTTAAAATGGCTCACCGGGCTGGTTATACTTCGGTAATGTCTCACCGGTCTGGAGAAACGGAAGACAACACAATTGCTGACTTAGCTGTTGCTTTAAATACAGGTCAAATAAAAACAGGATCAGCCTCACGAAGTGACCGTATGGCAAAGTATAATCAACTTCTTAGAATTGAAGAAGAGTTAGATGATTTAGCTCACTTCCCTAAAGAAAAGGCTTTTAACCACTAATAAAAAAGGTAAATTAAAAGTTTACCTTAATACACAAAATACAAAAGGATGAGCGAAAAAGTAAAACTAAAATACAAAAACAAAGAATTTGAATTTCCCTTAATCATGGGATCCGAAAATGAGAAAGGAATTGACATCAAAACACTTAGGTCTCAAACAGGCTTGATTACATATGACCCTGGATACAAAAATACTGGATCATGTACTAGTCAGATAACTTTCTTAAATGGTGAAGAAGGGATCTTACGTCATAGAGGATATTCAATTGAAGATTTATGTAAAAACGTGAGTTTCTTAGAAGTGGCATTTCTCTTAATTTTTGGAAACATGCCTACAGAAAAAGAATTAAACCTATTAAATGATGAAATAAGAAAAGATTCTTTAGTAGATGAAGATTTAAAATTAATATTAAAAAGTTTCCCCAAATCAGCTCACCCAATGGGTATTTTATCTTCCTTAACTTCAGGATTAATTGCATTTAATCCTTCTTCAGTTGATATTGAATCAGAAGATGATATGCGTGAAGCAATTATTATGTTAATTGCAAAATTCCCCATTCTAGCTTCATGGACTCATAGAAAAGTGAAAGGACTTCCGCTTAATTATGCCAATACTTCACTTTCTTATGTCGAAAATATTGCCCATATGATGTTTAAGCTACCACATCAAGACTTTAAACCCAGTCCTGTAGTGGTCAATGCTTTAAATAAGTTATTGATTCTACATGCTGATCACGAACAAAACTGCTCTACCTCTACAGTGCGAATTGTTGGTTCATCTGAAGCTGGGCTTTTTGCATCTGTATCTGCTGGTGTTTCAGCTCTTTGGGGTAGGCTTCACGGTGGTGCAAATCAGGGCGTTATCGAAATGCTTAAAGCAATTAAAAGAGATGGTGGTGACACAAAAAAATTCATGGCTAGAGCAAAAGATAAGAATGACAGTTTTAGATTAATGGGTTTTGGTCATCGGGTATACAAGAATTTTGATCCAAGGGCACGTATCATAAAAAAATCAGCTGATCAAGTTTTAGGTGAACTAGGAATCAATGATCCAATTTTAAATATTGCAAAAAGTCTGGAAGAGGAAGCACTTAATGATTCATACTTTATTGATCGTAAATTATATCCAAATGTTGATTTTTATTCTGGAATCATTTATCGTGCTTTAGGAATTCCAACAGAAATGTTTACGGTAATGTTTGCTTTGGGAAGATTACCTGGATGGATCGCTCAGTGGGCAGAAATGAGAAAAAACAAAGAACCAATAGGAAGACCACGCCAAATTTATACAGGAAACACCAAACGGACTATTTAAATTTACTATATTCTGTCTATTGAGGGTGGTGTGTTTGAAACTTTATGGTTATTAATTTTTTTAAAGAAACTGTGTATACCTTTTCTATCTGCAAGTATTTTAATGTAATGATTGTCTAGAAAAATGGAATATTCTTGAGACTTGCCTTTGTACAATTTTAGTTTATAATAAGGTATGATAAGCCCATATGTCTCTAGTAAACTTCTAAACCGAATAATAATTCCCTTTGGTCGCAATTCTATATTACAAATATTAACGTTTTGGTCTAGTATCAATAAATTATGAATATCAACTGATGAGCTTTTTATAATTAATTTTTCAGAACCAATTCCACCCATACTCCATCGTTTTTGAAGGGAAAATGCTTTACCTACAAGTTTTTCAATAAGCTTCCTTTGATTAGGATCATTGTATGAAATATTTAGTAACATATTATAAAGATAAGCCATTAAACTAAGGCAGTATAATCAATTGATAATAATTATCTTTATTACCAAATTACAACATGAGTATGAATTATAATATTCATTTCAATAATCATATAAATGGCTTCTTAAAAGATAAATTTCAAGTTGATATAGACACTTTTGAGTTTCAAAATACAAGAAAAGAATTCCTAGGAGATATTACATTACTTGTTTTTCCATTATTAAAGTATATCAAAATAAATCCTGAAAAATTAGCTGAGGATATAGGTGAAATTCTGTTAAATAGTCATAAAGCAGTTACAGGATATAATGTAGTGAAAGGATTTCTGAATTTGAGCTTAAGTGATACTTTTTATTTAGAACAATTTCAATCCATTTATAAATTAAAAAATTACGGACATAAAATTTTAACCGAAGAATCTCCTACTATGATGGTAGAATTTTCATCTCCAAATACAAATAAACCGCTTCACTTGGGTCATATAAGAAATAATGTATTAGGCTATTCAGTTGCCAGGATTCTAGAAGCAAATGGAATTCACGTAATTAAAACTCAAATCATTAATGATCGCGGAATACATATTTGTAAATCCATGGTTGCCTGGAAGAAATACGGAAAAAATGAAACTCCGGAAAATTCTAACCTTAAAGGAGATCAGTTAGTAGGAAAATACTACATTATTTTTGAATCTGAATACAAAAAAGAAATACAAAGTCTCATTGATGACGGACTGACTCAAGAAGAGGCAAAGCGATCAGCTCCTTTAATGATTGAAGCTCAAAATATGCTTCGACTTTGGGAAGATAATGATCATGAGATTCGTTCTTTATGGGAAAAAATGAATAAATGGGTCTATTCAGGATTTAATACTACATATAAAAACTTAGGTGTTACGTTTGATTCATACTATTATGAAAGTAGAACATATTTACTTGGAAAAAAAATTATTAAAAAAGGTATTGAAAATAATATTTTTTATAAAAAGAAAGATGGATCAGTTTGGGTAGATCTCTCTGATGATGGTTTAGATCAAAAAATTCTTCTCCGATCAGATGGAACATCAGTATATATGACACAAGATCTAGGTACAGCTCTTAAAAGATTTGAAGAGGAACCTAGTCTTAAAGGTATAGTCTATACAGTCGGGAATGAACAAGACTATCATTTTAAAGTTCTGTTTCTAATATTAAAAAAATTAGGTTTTGACTGGACTAAATCTCTTTATCACCTAAGTTATGGGATGGTTGATTTACCAAGTGGCAAAATGAAAAGCCGAGAAGGTACTGTTGTTGATGCTGATGATTTAATGAATGATATGATTAACCAAGCAAAACATGTTTGTCAAGAGTATGGAAAGCTAGATTCTTTATCATCTGAAGAACTTGAAAATTTATACCAAATAATCGGTCTTGGTGCGTTGAAATATTTCATTCTAAAGATTGACCCAAAAAAAAATATTCTTTTTGACCCTATAGCCTCGATTGATTTTAATGGGAATACAGGACCTTTTATCCAATATACTCATGCAAGAATAAAAACATTGATTAAAAGTTCATCAGCACCGATTCGTGAATTTAAAACTACATTAATTTTAGAACCTAAAGAAAGAGAGTTAATAAAACTCTTAGGAAGTTATCCAGAATTTGTTATTCTTGCTCGAGAAGAATATAGTCCAGCAATAATAGCAAATTATTTATATGATTTAGCAAAGAGTTATAATGCTTTTTATCAAAATATATCTGTTCTAGGAGTTGAAGATATAGAATTGAGAAATTTTAGAGTTGCGCTGTCACAAAAAGTTGCTGAGGTGATATCAAGTTCATCAGGTCTTTTAGGGTTTAAAGTTCCAGATAGAATGTAAAAAAAATCGCTCCATTGGAGCGATTTTTAGAATTTTTCATAGTATGTTGAAATACACTACTACTAAGATAAAATTAATTATTTGGAGTCTACAGCTAATTGGTATACAACTAAACCAAAACCAATTTTATTGATAGCGTCACCTACATTGTAAATTACATCCATCTGAAGTCCACCGAATATTCCGCTGTACCATCCTTCAGTACCAGCCATGTATCCGATTGGATAAATAGCCCATCCAATTAATACAAACTTGCAAAGTGTTTTGTGGGCTGATTGAACAGCTCCGCCTGCAGCGGCTGCCAACTTCGAAGCACCACCCATCCAAATTTCATATACGATGTAGAAATAAGCAATACCTGATACAAGACCCCAAATTTGAGCTTGACTCGTGTAAACAGCTTCTCCAAAATATCCAGTAACTAACATCACAATAGAAGCAAAAATCATTTTCCACATTAATTGTTTTGTAGCACCAGCTGCTTTAAGGATTAGATAAAATTCAACACACATTAAAGGTACAGTTAGTATCCAATCTACATATCTAAAAAATGTAGGGGAGGTCATATTAGTTGCCCAATAGTCACGCATGTACCAATAGTGTACTGCTGCAATGAACGTAATTAAACCTGACACCAAAATAGAAGTTTTCCATTTGTTGTCAAATGAGTTCATTTGAAGAAAGAAGAACGCTGATGCTGCCATCATCGCCATACATCCTATGAAGAATGTGAATCCAACATAGTCGTCTGTGGCCATTGCTGGCACTACAGTCATTAAACTTAGAATTTTTTCCATGATTTAATCAATTATTTATTTTTGTTTAGATAAATTTAGAAAAAATTAAACTTATTTGCTTTGTTTTTAATAAATATTTTCTCTTGAAAGCATTAACTTCTTCATTTACAATAACTAAAAAGTTTATATTTTCTTTATTTTTTACATTAATTTGTATTGTTTTCACACTTTTTTGTTCTGAAAACCTTCAAAATATAGCCTCAAGTTTGGGTATTTTATCCTTTGGTATTCTTCATGGAGCAAACGATATTAAAATTTTATCCAGTAAAAAAATGAAAATTAACTCTCTTTTTGGTGTTTCTTTTTTATTAATTTATTTAGTAGTGGTTTTTTCAGGTATATTATTATTCTACTTTATACCAGGTATAGCTTTATTAAGTTTTGTAGCAGTAAGCTGTTATCACTTTGGAGAACAACATTGGCAAGATAAATTGAATGATATTAAAAGGCCATTGCCGTTCTATATTACTTACGGATCTTTAATTTTTTTAATGCTTTTCTCTTTTCACTATTCTCAAGTTGAGGAAATTATTTTTCGAATTTCATCTGTTCATATACCCTATCAATTTTTTTTTGTTTCATTGATAATTACAGGGAATATTTTTTTGGGATACATTTTCATTAAATTAAAAAATATCAAACATATATTATTAGAAATATTCCTTTTAGGAGCATTAGCTATTCTTTTCTATACAGGATCTTTACTTTTTGGATTTGGGATTTACTTTGTAATTTGGCATAGTTTACCTTCATTGAAGTCTCAAATCAAATATCTTTACCCTGAAAAAGAGGATCGACCATATTTGAAATATTTCAAATCTGCCTTTTTATATTGGATTATGGCTTTAATTGGATTAGTAACAATGTATTTTTTTGGCACCCTTCCAAAAGATCAATACTTATCAGTTTTCTTTTCATTTTTGGCTGCTATTACATTTCCTCATGTTATCGTAATGGGATTAATGTTTCATTCGCCTAATCAGAATAGCAATTAATTAAGACGCATTTCTTACTTTTGTTTTAACCCAAATTAAATTAAAAATGTTTGATAATCTTAGCGGCAAATTAGATAAAGCTTTTCAGGTACTTAAGGGTCATGGGAAAATCACTGAGATTAATGTAGCTGAGACACTTAAAGAAGTAAGAAGAGCATTATTAGATGCAGATGTAAATTTTAAGATTGCAAAAGAATTTACAGTTAAAGTTAAAGAAAAGGCAATTGGTCAAAAGGTTTTAACAAGTTTACAACCAGGACAGCTAATGGTTAAAATTGTAAAAGATGAGTTGACTAAACTTATGGGGGCAGAATCTGTAAAAATTAATTTGAATGAAGAGCCTACCATAATTTTAATGTCAGGACTTCAAGGTTCTGGAAAGACTACTTTTTCAGGCAAATTAGCACTCTATTTACAAAAAAAATATAAGAAAAGACCTTTACTAGTAGCCTGTGACGTTTACCGACCTGCTGCAATTGATCAATTAGCTATTTTAGCTGGCCAAGTTGGAGTTCCTTTATATGAAGATCGGGAGGAAAAAGACCCTGTCAAAATTGCAACAGCTGCCCTGAAAAATGCCAAAAGGGATAAAAATGATGTGGTAATAATTGATACTGCTGGTCGTCTTGCTATTGATAATATTTTAATGGATGAGATAAAATCAATTCACTCTGCAACAAAACCTTCAGAAACTCTTTTTGTTGTTGATTCTATGACAGGACAAGATGCTGTTAATACTGCCAAGGCTTTTAATGATATATTAAATTTTGATGGTGTGATCCTAACAAAGCTTGATGGAGATACCAGGGGTGGAGCTGCTTTATCTATTAAGTCCGTTGTTGACAAACCGATCAAATTTATTGGCACTGGAGAAAAAATGGAAGCACTTGATGTTTTTTATCCAGATCGAATGGCAGATAGAATACTTGGAATGGGTGATGTGGTTTCCTTAGTAGAAAGAGCCCAAGAACAGTTCGATGAAGATCAAGCTCGACGTATCAATAAAAAAATTTCTAAAAATCAATTTGGGTTTGATGACTTCCTTTCCCAAATTCAACAAGTGAAAAAAATGGGAAATATGAAAGATTTGATGGGTATGATTCCTGGAGCAGGAAAAATTACTAAAGGAATCGAAATAGATGATAATGCTTTTTTGGGTATTGAAGTAATTATCAGTTCAATGACTCCTATGGAAAGATCTCAACCTCATTTAATTAATCACAGCAGAAAAATTCGAATTGCCAGAGGGTCCGGTAAATCTATTCAAGAAGTAAACCAGTTAATTAAGCAATTTGAACAAATGGGTAAGATGATGAAAATGATGCAGGGCGGTAAGAGTCAGCAAATGATGCAAATGATGCAAAATATGCGCTAGAAAATATGGAAATCTTAGACGGAAAAAAAACTTCAAACGAGATAAGAGAGGAAATAAAGGAAACTGTATCTGCTATGAAAGATCTCGGAAAACGTCCTCCTCATCTTGCGGCTGTTCTAGTTGGAAGTGATGGAGCTAGTCTCACTTATGTTGGGAGCAAGGTTAGATCCTGTGAATATGTTGGTTTTGATTCTACACTGATTCGTTTAGAATCAAATATTAGTGAGGAGGAACTTTTAAAGCATATTCAAGATTTAAATCAGGACGATAACCTTGATGGATACATCGTTCAACTACCGCTACCAAAACATATAAATGAAGAAAAAATTCTTTTAGCTATAGATCCTAAAAAAGATGTTGATGGTTTTCATCCAACTAATTTTGGGCGAATGTCTCTTGAGCTCAATGCCTTTATACCAGCAACACCTTTTGGAATAATGCAGTTGCTAGAGCGATACAAAGTTTCTACTAATGGAAAACATTGTGTAGTAGTGGGGCGAAGTCATATTGTAGGTCGTCCAATTAGTATCTTAATGAGTCAGAAAGGGCCAGCAGGAAATGCTACAGTTACCGTTGCTCACAGTCAAACAGAAAACTTAGAGAAACTTACTCGAAGTGCTGATATTGTTATAATGGCTCTTGGGATACCCGAATACCTAACAGCTGATATGGTAAAAGAAGGTGCTGTAATTATAGATGTTGGAATTACTCGTGTTCCTGATAAAGAACATCCAAAAGGTTATCTTATCAAAGGTGATGTGGCTTATGAGGAAGTTGCAAAAAAAGCCAGTTTTATTACTCCTGTTCCAGGTGGTGTTGGGCCTATGACAATTGCGATGTTATTACAAAATACTTTATTGGCTAGGCAGTCGAATTAGCTTTAGGATTTTCAATCGCATTAAAGATTTGTAAAATCAAATAGGCGAAAATAACTCCAGTCAAAATCAAAACCATTGTTAGATAACCCTCAGCTGAGAATGAAAGTCTGATTAAAATTGTAGCAATAATAAAACCTGTATTTCGTATTAGTTTACTGTATTCTTCTGTATAACGGAATGATATAAGCAGAATCACTACATCTGCTAAAATTAATAATGTAAAAAATTGATTAAAGAAAAGACCATCAATATTTAAATCACTTTTTTGATTAATAAAATTTATAATCCAATTACCAAGAGAAGATAAAAGCATCAATCCTAAAACTCCAAAAAGTATTACGCTAACAATTTTTTTTGAGGAAATAAATCTTTGCAATCTTATATTATTTACAGGGTTTTTAGGTAAGCGTTTTTTACTTCGATTAAATAAAAAAATCAAAAGGAATAATATTAAAAATCCAAGTAAATCAATAACTAATTCAAGATTGTGTGAACTACTCATCCAATTATCTGCAAGTTCCATTTGTGGAATATCCTTAAAAATTTTTCGAATAACAATTAATGATATTATTTCAAATTGCTTGGAAACGCATGATGTGAATGATCGAGGTAAATAAAAAAGAAGTAAATAGACTTCATAAACTAGAATTAGCGAAAAAGGAGTATAAATAGCAGAAATAGGATCATTAAATAATTCTGGATTAAGAGAGGGTAAGAATATAATTCCATGAGATTTAAGAAAAATTAGTCCTAGATGAATGAAAAATCCAGACGAGGCAAGTATTAAAATATTTTTTTCGATTATTTTCTGGATTCTAACTGCAAAAACTGAAGCAAAAATTTTCTCGAAGGTCAAATAAAAAAAATTCATTTATTAGGAAATAAATAATTGATCTATGTTTTTAAAGCTTTTAAATTCTAATGCGTTTTCGGATGGATCATAAAAGAACATTGTCTGCTGTTCACCAGGTAAACCTTCAAATCGAAGGTAGGGAGGGATTTGGAATTCAATATTATTGTCTTTCAACTTTTGGCTAAAAGTTCTGAATACATCCCATTCTAATACTACTCCAAAGTGCGGTATTGGTACTGATTTTCCATCCACTTCATTGAAATGTTTATGTCCTTCATGGTTTTTGTCTTCATGTAAAACTAGTTGATGTCCAAAAAGAGAATAGTCTGCCCATTCATTAGAATACCTTCCAGGATTACAACCTAAAATCTTTTCATAAAAATATTTTGAAGTTTGAAGATCCTTAACAGGAATAGCTAGATGGAACGGTGATAATAATGCCATAAGTAAAGGTACATAATTTTAGTTCATGGCTGTTATAAAGTGGTATCTTTGCATATGATGGGAAAAACTTTACAGGACAAAGTTAATATCGGAATTGCGTTACCAGTGATGGAAGCATTTTATACTATTCAAGGTGAGGGCTATCATAAAGGAAGTGCGGCTTATTTTATTCGCATTGGAGGCTGTGATGTTGGCTGTCATTGGTGTGATGTTAAGCAAAGCTGGGATGCTCAAAAACATCCTGTTATTCTTATTGATGATATTGTTTCACAAGCAATAAAGTACTCCAATACAATTGTAATAACAGGTGGTGAGCCTTTAATGTGGAATATGATTCCATTGACTAAAGCCTTAAAGGAAAAAAAAATTCAAATTCATATCGAAACCTCCGGTGCATATAAAATTACAGGCCAATGGGATTGGTTTTGTCTTTCACCAAAAAAAAATAAATTACCTACTCAAGCTGCTTTCTCTTATGCTGATGAACTCAAGGTCATAATTTATAACAATGATGACCTTCGATTTGCTGAAAAACAAGCAGAAAAAGTAAATAGAAATTGTATTTTATATTTACAACCTGAATGGTCTAAAAGAGATAAAATTATGCCCTTAATAGTGAATTATATTTTACAAAATCCAAAATGGAAAGTTTCTTTACAAACTCATAAATATTTAAACATTCCTTAGTTATAAATCAGATATTTTTTTCTAATTTCTTTAAATGCATTAAGTTTAGGTTCCCAACTTTTTCTAATTTCCTTTTTATTTACTCTTGAAATTAGTTGTTCTTTTAAATTAGAATTACCTACAATCCTATTAAATCCTTTTAAAAAAAAATTATTTGGATCAGGAAAACTTCTATACGCATCCATAAGCCATTTTAACTTTAACTGATTAGGTCTATTAGCTTTAGTCAAGTCTACTCCATAGCAAAGAATATTTTTAAATTTTGGATTTTTTGATCCAAAATTGGGAACAGGTGTAAAAGAGAAATTATTATTAGTAAGTTTTGGATGACCATATATTTGAAATTGAAAGTCCGTTCCTCTTCCAACACTCATAACAGTTTGTTCCAAGAGGCATAAGCTCGGATATAATGCTATTGATTGAGCATTAGGAAGATTAGGAGAAGGTCTTACAGTTATTTCATAAGTAGAGTTTCGAAAATAGTTTTCTACAGGGATAACATTTAATTGACAAGTAATATTACTTTTCAACCATCCCTCTCCATTTATCATTCGAGCATATTCTCCTATAGTCATACCATAAACAATCGGCACTGGATGCATTCCTAAAAAACTAGTGTATTTTTTTTCCATAACAGGACCATCTACATAATGTAAGTTTGGATTAGGGCGATCCAATACTATTAAAGGAATATTATTTTCTGCACAGGCCTCCATAACTAAATGTAAAGTTGAGAGATAGGTAAAAAATCGCACACCTACATCTTGAAGATCAAAGACCATAACTTCTACTTCGGTTAATTGATCAACTGAGGGTTTTTTATTTTTTCCATAGAGAGAAATTATAGGAATTCCTGTTTTAGAATCTTGCTGATTTTCAATCAATTCTCCTGCATCTGCTATTCCTCTAAAACCATGCTCTGGAGCAAAAATACTATGAATATCAACATTATTTTCTAACAAAAAATCTATAAGATGTTGTGATTCATTATTTTTTGGAACTAAACTGGCTTGATGAGCTATAACTCCAACTTTTTTTTTACCTAATTTCGGTAAGTAACTGTGTTTTTGATAAGCTCCTGGAAGTATTTTTTTTTGACTTACAGAGCTAAAAGAAATAAATAAAAGAAGCCAAAATAAAAATGTATTTTTGATAATGAAATTTTTAATTTTTTTTAATTGAATACAGCTTTGTTTTTTGCTCGTAAAATGCAGAGTCATAAACAGTATAAAAATACAGTTTCTGCACGAATAATCAAGATAGCTGTATTTGCTGTCGCATTAGGTGTAGCCTCAATAATAATCGCACTGGCGACAAGCAGAGGGCTTCAAAAAGAAATTCAAAATAAGACAAGTGCTTTTAATGGTCATATTTTAGTAACTCTATTTGAAAATAATGAGTCTAAAGTTTCTATCCAACCATTTGAAGATTCAGGCTTTTTGAGAGAACTAATCAGTAATAAAAAAAATATTAAAAGCTTTTATCCAGTAGCAATAAAACCTGGGATGTTAAAAACAGATTCTGATTTTGAAGGAATTTTGTTTAAAGGTGTTAATGAAAATTTTGATTGGTCAATTTTAGATAGTTTTCTAGTAAAAGGGCGTTTTCCAAATTTATCTAATACTTTAAGTGAGGAAATTATTATTTCTGAAACCTTATCGCGTTTATTAGATTTAAAAGTTGGAGACGAAACCAACGTATTTTTTCAAAATCAATTTAATCAGGTTTTACCTAATAAAAGAAGTTTTACTATTGCAGGTATATATTTTTCTGGTTTTCCTGAGATAGATCAGAATTTAATTTATGGCGATTTACGGCAAATTCAGAGATTAAATCGATGGAAGGATAATGAAATTGGAGGATACGAAATATTTGTAAATAATTTTTCAAATATTCAAAATACAGCAGATCAAATATATAATAGCTTACCTTCTGAATTGAATTCCATAACAATTTATAATCAATTTCTAAGTATTTTTCAATGGATAGCATTATTTGATTTCAACGTTTTAATAATATTGATTGTCATGTTACTTGTAGGGGTTATTAATATGGCAACTGCGATTTTAGTTTTAATTTTGGAGCGCAGTAAAATGGTAGGTTTATTAAAATCCATTGGAGCAAAGAATACGTTTATTCAAAAAATCTTTTTATATAATGGTGTTATAGTCATGTCCAAAGGTTTATTAATTGGTAATTTAATCGGTGTAGCTTTTTATTTTTCTCAAAGCTTTTGGGGTTGGATTAAATTAGATCCAAAAACTTATTTTGTGAGTAAAGCACCTGTTGCAATATCTATATTAGAGCTAATTTCTCTGAACTTATTTTTTCTTTTAATTTCATCTATTTTACTTTGGATTCCTTTAAAAATAATTTTGACTATTAGTCCTTCTAAAGTCCTTCGATTTAGATGAAAAACCAAAAAAATAAAAGTTATTTTTGTTGCAAATACTTAATTATATGAAATACTTTAATTCAATTATTGAAACTATTGGGAATACCCCGCTAGTAAAATTAAATAAAATCACAAGCGATATAGACGCATTGGTTCTAGCAAAGTTAGAGAGTTTTAATCCTGGAAATTCGGTGAAAGACCGTATGGCTTTGAAAATGATTGAGGATGCAGAGAGCGATGGAAGATTAAAACCTAATGGTACCATTGTTGAAGGAACATCAGGAAATACAGGAATGGGATTAGCTTTAGCAGCTATTGTAAAAGGGTATAAATTGATTTGTGTTTCTAACGATAAACAGTCCAAAGAAAAATTTGATGTTCTTCGTGCAGTTGGAGCTAAAGTAGTTGTATGCCCCACTGATGTGACTCCTGAGGATCCACGCTCCTACTATAGTACCTCAAAGCGAATTGCAAAAGAAACTCCTAATAGTTGGTATGTTAATCAATATGATAACCCCTCTAATACACAGGCACATTATGAATCAACTGGTCCAGAGATCTGGGAACAAACTGATGGAAAAATTACACATTTTATTGTAGGTGTTGGAACTGGTGGAACCATTTCTGGAGTTGGAAAATTTTTAAAGAAAAAAAATCCAAAAATTAAAATATGGGGCATTGATACCTTCGGATCTGTATTCAAAAAATATCATGAAACAGGTATTTTTGATCCTAATGAAATATATCCATATACAACTGAGGGAATTGGGGAGGATATTTTACCGGAAAATGTTGATTTTTCAGTTATCGATTTGTTTGAAAAGGTAAGAGACAAAGATGCGGCTATTTTTACAAGAAAATTAGCAAAAAAAGAAGGTATTTTTGCTGGCAATTCCTGTGGAGCAGCTATTAAAGGCTTATTACAATTAAAACATAAATTAAAAAAAACAGATGTTGTTGTTGTGCTTTTACATGACTCGGGAAGTAGATATATTGGTAAAATTTATAATGATAATTGGATGAAATCAAAGAAGTTCTTGAAATAATTAATAGAAATCCTTTAATTAAAACTTACACAAAGCCTTTTAAAGGCAATTTTAAATGGTTAAATTCGTTAACTATATAATATAGTTACAATTGAAAAATATTAGGTATAACTTATTATCAAGGCTTTTTGCTATAGCTGCTATATTTGTAACAACCATTGCATTCAGCCAAACACCAAGTCTAACCTTATCTACAAGTCTTGGAGCTGATAACATAACTTGTGCCAATTCGGCTTTTACCTTAACTGTTTCCGATACTACACTAAGTCTTAGTACAACCTACACATTAAGTTATGGTTCATTTGTTTCTAGACAAAATACTGATACTGGAATCGTTATTTTTTCACTTGCAGGTGTAGCTACGGAAACTACTATTACTGTAAATGCTGAAAATCCTAATGGAAGTGTTGCAAGTACAACAACAATTTATGTACCTAGATTAGCAACGTCAGGAACTATAAGTACAACTGCCCCTTTAGTAATTTGTTATGGTGGAATCATTAACGGTGCTATATATGGTGATGGAGTATTAAGTACATCTTCAGCAACTTTAACTGCAGGAAGTTCTGCAGCATCAATACAATATCAATGGCAGTTTAAGACCAATACTGATCCTTGGGAAAATATCCCTGGAGCAAGTACAGCTAGCACATTGTCAACAAATACACTATCAACTTTTCAAATTTATGAAAACATTACTATAAGAAGAGTCTCTTATGCTGTTAGCGGAACTGTTTCTTGTTCGGTTGGAATGACCTATCCTCAGATTTCTGCTGTAGTATCCAATGTTTCTGCACCTGTTATTACATCTGATACTTCTGATTATAATGTTTGTAGTGATCAAAACTATAATTTCTCAACTTCTCCTGTTGGTGGAATAACACATTATTGGTACTTAGGTGCTTCACAAGTAGCTACAGGAGATTCTTATAGTTTAGCAGCTGGAACAATATCGACAGATTCTACCTTAGGTCTAATAGCGTTTAATGGAACTTGTAGCTCAACCCTAGTAACAAAAACATTAAAGGTTGCACCTCTGCCTAGTTTAACTATAAATACAGGTCTTACAGAAGACGCAGTTTGTGAGGACGAAACCTTTACAATAACTGTTGTTGATACCCAGAGTTCTACTACAAATTATACCCTTTCTTATTCAGGAGGCTCTGAGACAAAGAGCAGTTCAACAGGTCAAGTTACCTTTACTTTATTAAATGGTTTAGCAGCTGAAGGGGATATTTCTGTTAGAGCAAACTCTTCATCTGGGTGTACTGATACTGTTACTAAGACAATCTTAGTTCCCAAACTAGCCTCGGCGGGAACGATATCGACAACTCAGAGTACTTTGTGTTATGGAGATACAGCTTCAGCAGGTGTATTTAGTCTAACTGAGGCTACTTTAACAGGAGACAGC
>NHIC01000001.1 GCA_002169865.1 Flavobacteriaceae bacterium TMED179
TTCTTTAACTGGCAATATAAGCGGATTTTCTCTAAGAGGAGTTCATCAAATGTTAACTGGACATTTTAAAATGTCAATGATTCCACCAGCAGGTATACCAATGTCTGATGTAAGGGATCTTGCAAAACTTCATGTGCTTGCGATGACAGAAAAAAAAGCAAACGGTAAGCGATTAATACCAACTACCTCTAGAGCATATTCATTTATGGATATTGCAAGGATACTAAAGGAGAATGGCTATAATAAGGTTAGTACAAAAAAGGCACCAATATTTATGATAAAATTAATGAGTCTGTTTGATAGGGAAGCTAAGGGAATGGTGCCTATAGTTGGTAACACCGTTAGCTCTAATAACGCAGAGACAAAAGGAATTTTTAATTGGGAGCCAATTCCTTTTGAAAAAACAATCTTAGATTGTGCGAAATCTATTGAGCACCTTTTTTAATTATGTATAAAATGCAAAAAAAGGTCCAGCAATAAATCCCAATATCAATCCTGTTATCGATGGAATCAATATAAGAGTCTGAAATAACCTACTTTATTTAAAAGCAGCAAATCCAATAAGAATTTATGCAGCAAATCTATCACGAGCTTAAAGTTAGAAATTAATTTAACTAACTAAATATTGGGATCAATCCAAATCCATTGTAAACCAATATCATCATTGACCAAACAGGCTTTTATTCATTCCTTTAAAGTGGTTTTATGTTTTTGGGTTATAATTAAAGAAAATAGTAAATGGTGATTCATCATTTTATTATTTTGATTTAATCACCAATATTTGAGCAGATCTGCGTTTAAGATTTAATTTAAAATTTGTCTTACCATGTTCATTGGTTATCAAGTCAAAACTTTCTGTTACATCGATAGATGCAGCTTTTTCCAAAGGCTCAAGATTAGTAGATCTTGAGCTATCGGGACTACCCATTGATAGTCAAGTTTGGTAAGTATTGTTGTTTTCTGAATCGAGTTGAATGGATTCAACCCTGTAGTCTT
Source organism: Flavobacteriaceae bacterium TMED179 (assembly GCA_002169865.1). Taxonomy (GTDB): domain Bacteria; phylum Bacteroidota; class Bacteroidia; order Flavobacteriales; family Flavobacteriaceae; genus MS024-2A. The sequence continues at coordinate 997 of NHIC01000001.1, forward strand.
GTTTTTCATTTAGTCCAGATAGTTGAATGTTTATAATGTCATTACCCGTCACTTGTTCTCCATCGGATTCTTCATAGTTATAGACTAAAAGAACAATTTTCTCTTCTGATTGGGTTGCAATCAATCCCAATCGGCTCACTTTTTTATACTTTACAACTTTAATTCTTTCGGGTTGTAGTTTTGCCAGCATTTCGAAGCCCGTTTGTATCGGTTTTGGGGTGTTCCCTGCAGTCAAAAGCTCCCTTTTACCCTTAAAAAAATCATCCTCATCGGCCTCCCAGGAAAATCCCCAATATAAAAGCATCGAGGTAGGGAAATTATAATAATCTTCGATTTGATAAAGCGCATCAACAAGTTTAAATAAGAACAGGGCGGAACTGATGGAATTACGATACTCTAGATCGGGATACTCAGAAACTGTCCGATAATAATTAGATGATAGCCCCCATTCGTTTAAATGAAATTCAGTTCCCTTGAGAGAGGGATAGGATTTGAGTAAGCGTTTGAGCCAAAGTATAGATTGTGAAAATCTTTGCACTTGAGGTTGAATATGAGGTTCATTGTTTAGCCATTTCCCAGATAGTCCATAGATGTGATAAGAAATAAAATCAATTCTGCTTCCTTTTTTACCTGTTACATAATTTGTGCCATTGACCACATGATTCAGAAAAGGTTTGAGGAAATACTCGTGATAACATGCAGGACCTCCTACCCTTAATCTCGAATCAACAGAGGTTACTGCATCGACGAATACATCGTACATTTTATAAAATACATACCATTGCTCCTCAGGCCAACCATCGGGTTCATTCCAAACTTCAAAATACCAACTCCTTACTTCTTCAATTCCAAATTCATCTATAAAGTTTTGTGTAGCAGCTTTCATCAAATCCGACCATTTTTTCCAATTATTAGGGCCAGAATTGATCATTGACATGCCTTCATCATTACCTCTAGAGACGTCATCTTCGATACGAGTCAATGCTTCAGGAAAATAATCGTATTCCACGATGGGTTTGATTCCGTTTTTGACATATGATTTAAACACCTCATTCACATTCGAAAAATTATAGATGGGATTGCCATTTCGGTCTTCACTGTATACATTTTGCCCTCTAATAACTCCGTGTTTTATATCTTTATTGAATGTGTGATGGGATCGCAAATAATGATGCGAATTGGTAGCTTTCATTCTTTTTAATAAATATTGCCCTGCAGGTTTGAGGCTATGATAAAAAAGATGATCAGAACCAGCAGCTTTCCAAAACTCTGTATTCTTACCTACCACAATATTGGTTTTTACTTCAAAACGATTTTCTTGGCTTAGGACCTGAAAAAAGGGCAGTAAGATTAATAATGTAATATGGTATTTAATCATTTACAACATTTTAAGGTTTCCTAATATGGATTTTACAACTTCTTTTGCCAATTCTCTACTGCCAAATTCAGTAAAATGAACATTATTTGGTCGCTGTAATTCCATCATTCTAGGTGTAACAAAGGCGTGTAAATCATTTATATAAACCTTTTCTTTCTTCATAATTTTAAGGGCAATAGTATTATATATTTTGTGCATTCCAGGTTTTCTGGCTGGTTTTAATTTTGTGTTTGGATAGGGGGTAGTGGTAGCGAAAACCAATTTTGCTTTTGTCATCTTTAGTTTTTTTACAATAAAATTTAGATTTTTCTCGTATTGTTTGGGGGTGGCTTGTTGAGGGTCATTAAAACTTTTACTGTTTTTTCCAGTTTGGGGGTCTACATGTTTGATATCATGCAATCCAAAATTAAAATGAATCAAATCCCATTGCACTCCACCAATCCATTCTAATATTTTTTTAATTCCATTTGAAGTTCCAGCACAATTCTGAAAACCTCCATTTTTTAGCATTGGCCGGCTCAAATTTACTTGACCATCTAGGGTTTCTTTGACAAAAGGGTAGTACCCGATTGATATCGAGTCACCAATAATTAAAACGTTTGGCAACCTATTTTTTTGCGAAAAAGTAGATGAAGGAAAAAGTAAAGAAAGGAATGCCAAAAAAGCATGTTTAATAAAAAACCTCCTTTTAATCATCTGTTGATTTTGTGTTAAATTATTAATAATGATTCATCAATAAAAATAAGAAAAAGATGATGTAAGCAAATCAACTAATTCAAAAGTGATTTGACACTATTAAATAGGGTTTTAAAATTAGTATTATGAAAAATATAATACCTCTTTTAGTTAAGGTTGAAACACTTTATTTAAAAATTGTCTTAAAGGTTTTGCTATATATTATAATTATTACAATTTATAATTAATATAATTTTGAGCTTACTAAATCACAAAATATTTTAAATGAAATAAATTTTAACTATTTGTTTGGATATCTACCTGGTTTTAAAATTGTTTTAGAAATAATTTCAAAATAAATACGATATTTATGTTATAAATTCAATTTTTTTGGACAGAAGAAAATTTATTATTAATTCAAGCAAAACAGCTATTGGCTTTAATTTCATTCCGACAATAGCTAATTGTAAAATCCGAAATATTGAAATTGAAAAAGAGCAGATTACCTTTGGATCTAATCATCATTTCTTTGGATATATTGGACAATCCTTAACCATCCCATGGAGCAAAAGCGGAAACAAGTTGATTTGTTTGTCAACCTCTTTTCACGACCATTTGCCAGGTAAAGGCGAAGCTGCAGATGTTAACTTAATATATCTCGATCGGAAAAATAGTGGGTATTATGAGCTTGAAAAACTGGACGAAACCCAAGGCTGGAATCATCAGCAGGGAACAATGTTTTATTGGAATCCTCACTCCCCAGACAATCAGTTTTTTTTTAATGACCGTGATCCAAATGGGATTGTTTATACAGTGTTGTATGATCTACAAAAAAATGAAAGGATAAAAACCTATCGCTATAGTCATCAATCTTTTGGTAACAGTGGGGTTTGCCCTTTAGGAAAATATTTTTTAGCAATAAATTATGCTCGGATAGCGCGTTTGAGGCCAGTAACAGGATATAAAGATAGTTACGATTGGACCGAAGGTGTAGCAGCTCCTAAAGATGATGGTATTGCCATAATTGATATAAAAAACGGTGAAAAGAAAGTTTTAATTTCTTTCGAACAAATGGCTAAGGGTCTTGAAATGAAAGGTTTTGACGCAAAAGGGAGAAATTTATTCATTAATCATACTCTTTGGAGTAGAGACGGACAATGGATTTATTTTTTTATCAGAGCTGGTTGGAAATCTGATAAAGATGGACGAGAGGGCTTGAATTTAGCCTGCTCAATTAAAGTAGACGGTAATCTATTTGTTCCTGGGCATCAACATATAGGTGGACACCCGGAATGGGCTAGGGGTACAGAAATTATTGGAAGCTACAACAATCAACAAGTAGTATATGATATCCTTTTAAAGAAAGTTATTGGTACGTTGGGTAATAATGATATTTTTCCAAAGCCAGAAGGAGATATTAGTCTATCTCCTGACGGGAATTGGCTAGTCAATGGATATAATAATAAATTTGGTTCTAATTTTTATACAATATTTAATCTTGAATCAGGGGAATGGGTAAAAACACCTTCTTTTGATACAGGTTTTTATAAAAAAGATTTAAGAATTGACCCTGCGCCACGATGGAACCATGAAAATAATCAGATTTTAGTTTCTGGTCTTGATAAAAATGGGATTCGCCAACTTTTTATAATTTCAATTCATCATAAACCATTTTAATATAAAGTGGATATAATACTAAATCAAGCAATTAGCGACATTTCTTAAGCAAAGAAATTTGACTAATTATAGCCAAAAAACAATCCTATTTACAAATAAGGTAGTACTTGGAAATGTTTCATTTAACTCACCTTTTGAATATTTCTTTATTTTAGTAATATTGAAAAGATGCAGTTTAAAATAATATTAGGTAGTTAATTGATGTTCAGAATAATCCGTTTTCAACTATAATTACCGAAACGCTGTAATAGGCCACTGATATTTTAAGGTTGCCAAGTTTAGGTTCAATAAGAAAAATATTCTCAAGTGAAAAAGTTAATACTACTTTTTGGTATCTGTATGGTTATGTATAACTGTGGTAAGGATAGTGATGAACCTGCTCCTAATTTAAATACTAATACCGCTCAGAAATTTGATTTAGCTGTATCAGCCTCTGAGGGAGGGAGCGTTGACACCTCAGGAGGTTCTTACGATTCAAATTCCTCCGTTACTATTACAGCAACTCCATCTGATGAATATGAGTTTACTGGATGGTCAGGGAATGCAAGTGGAAGTTCTAATCCTTTAACCATAATAATGAATGGTAATATCAATATTACCGCTAATTTTTCAGTCATAAAATATAGTTTAATTGTATCAGCATCCAATGGAGGGAGTGTGAATTTGACTGAGGGGGATTATTCAAGCCAAACAAGTATTACTTTAATAGCAACATCTAATGAGGGCTCATATTTTGTTGGCTGGTCAGGAAGCGTTTCAAGTACTGAAAACTCAATAAATGTTATTATGGATGGTGATAAAATAATTTCTGCAGTCTTTGAAGAATCAATAGGTGCAAATGAAGGAAACGAATCAAATATCCAATATACTTTTAATAAAATTGATTTAGATAAACCTCCGTTTGATGGTACTATTTTTATTTCAGGAGATATTATCACATCGTCAGACCCTACACTTTTTGATAATTTGGAGTACAAGGGAACTGGAGCAAGGCAAATGTATGACAGGAGAAATGGTGGGGCTTGGATAAATATAGAACCATATCTTTTTGATATCAGTTTTTCGGATGGCTTAAAAACAGAAATTCAAATTAACCCAGAATTTACATTAGATGAAGCAACTCTAGAGGCTAATAAATATGCAATTTTAATTGGTCAACTACCAACCGCATTAAGAAAAGATGTTAGAACAATGTGGATACATAAAGGAGAAGAGGCATATGGTGGAGGCAACAACAATCTTTTAGTTCATACTGGAATGTCCAAGGTTTATGAAAATTACAGGACTGGTAATGTTATTGAAGAAACTTTGATTCATGAGGCAACTCATACATCAATAGATGCTTATCATTACCCAGATAGAGAAACTGACGGAGCAGCATGGATAGATGCCGTAAGTAAAGATGATGGATGTTATATTTCTACATATGCAAGGGATTATCCTTACAGGGAAGACTTAGCAGAATTAATGCCTCTGTATGTTGCAGTGAGATATTTTCCAGATAGAATTTCAAGTGGTACAAGAGATAAAATTTTAAGCTGTAATCTGAATAGAATTCAATATTTAGATTCACTAAAACTGGATATGAGTCTTTATCAAAATTAAATCACAGGTGTTTCTCCCTCAGTTAGCTCTTGTAATATTATAACTTTTATATTAAAAGCAAATTGTTTATGTTTGATATTACTAATCATAAATTATTTAAAGATGAAAAAATTATTACTACTTACTTTATTGAGTTTCGCTCTCAATAATTTATATGGTCAAAAAACAGGAACAATTAAAGATAAAGATGAGTTGACAAAAATTGCTCTTGATTTTCACGAAGATTACGCGACTAACAAACATGAATTATGGAATGAAATGCTAAATGATGATGCAGAAGTTCATGTGAATAATAGTAAAATGAGTGGTAAAGAAGTTAAAGAAGCCTTTAGGTCTCATCATATGATATTCAATAATATTCAAATTATAGACGCTTATGCTCACACGAATTACTTTAGTGACGGAGCAAATAAAGGTGACATTTGGACAAATAGTTGGTTCACTTGGGTGGGGACTGGTAATAAAACAGGTATTGGATATTCAAATAAAGCTCACTTTGATTTTCAATGGGTGAATGGAAAAGTAGTAAAAATGCTTTGTTTCTTTGACACTACAGCACTGAATATGGAGATTGCAGCTTCTAATTAAAATCAATTATAAATACCAAAATTCACCCTCCCTATGTGGAGGGTTTTTTATTTATCTCAAGCATACTTCCCCTCTCAAATAGTCTTACTTCAAATGGTATTACTTTTAGTTTTAATAAATTGTACTTTTAAAAATTAGTAAATGATAAAGTGGCATAAAAAATTGTTAAAGCTAATTATGNAGCAATTTAACCTTTACACACATCAGGTAGCATTGATTTCATTTTTACAGGTAGTGGTTCTTTCTAGTGTTTTTTATGAATTTTTTGTTGGCTAAACATTAATAATGAAAAATATTCACGCTCTAATATTGGGAGCAACAGGTTCTANGGGTCAAGAATTATTAGATTTAATATTAAATGATTCANGTTTCAATAGATTGAGTATTTTTCTTCGAACAAAAATACTCACTCTTTTTTAGCAAAGTGTTGCTATAAACGGCGAATCCTATAAAGGGGGTTAAACTCGACATTATACTCACTATAATACTTTTCTGCTGGCATTTTTTGAAATTTAACAAAACCTTAAAGGGGGTTTGAATTAACAGAAATAATAGAGGATGATATGCCTTTTATTTAAATATCANGTATGATTTCTAGTCTTTGTTCCATTGGTAGATTCCTGTATATTTCCCATTCATCATAGAATTTTTCGACCGTAATTCCAAAAGTAAGTTCAAATGCAGCTTTAAAACCATATTCATAAAGATTTGGGTAAAAGGTTTCTATGATTGCATTTTGATTATTAGCTCTATCCAACAAATAAGCTATCGCAGGCATTCCCCAATAAAATTTCATTAAAAAACACTCGCTTTCTGGAGTCAAATCAGAGAGTAATATATCATCACACATTGCATATCCAAATTGNTGCTCAATTCGTTCTTTCAATGAATTAAGATTATGATTTTNATCCCTTTTTCTNACTGCATATTCCGCATAATATGTTGATGCACCTGAATAAAACCAGTGTGGTCCNCGTCTAGTATCTTCTCCAAATTCNTANGTGTTCCCTAGGGCNTCATCTNNAAAAGCACTTTCCTGCAAAGCATGAAAATATTCATAAAACACATTTACTTTTTCATAATCAAAATTATAACCAGGTTCACTAAAACCAACAGGCAGAGAAAAGTTANAAATNTTAAAACCCCATTCCCTTGCACCATTTAGGCCTTTTCCCCAGCCGGTTGGCCAGTTATTCTCAATTGTCAAAACTGATTTACCCCTGTAATATTCGAAAAGATTTCCTTCTTCTTCACTTAAAATATGTCCCTCTCCAAAACGAGGTGGAATTAAGTCATCTCCTAATNTAGGATAAAGCGAAAGTTGCNTGCAGCTTTCTAATGTCCATGGGTAAGTATCTGTTNCCCATTTNGTTTGTCCTCTTTCTACTCTTCGATTGCAATAGAGATTGGCTAATTCCACACTCCCCTCCTGACCGGGTCCACTTACCCATAGTTCTGTAGGGCCCCAATTTCCGAATTCATCTATGGCTTCCAAAAAAGAATCTCTAGTTCCTTTAGAAATATTATCTGACACATCACTTGCAAAAAAGAATTCTACATCCTCATTATTAATAACCCCCCATAAATTTTCTGACATTGAAGAATCTAAAGGCCAGGCATCTTCTGAATCAGCCACACCATCCCCATCTGTGTCTTTATCTGTATCTGTATATGTTTGTTCAGTTAGATTTGAGGTATTGTCCTGGGTTTGATTTTCAGATTTTGAACAGCTTAATATTAGGGTAAATAATAGAACAGTAATTGTTAAAAGCAGTAAAGAAAAGATTTTCAATTTGATTATTTATTTATAATTTAAACTTAAAAAATCTACTGAATAATTAAAAACTTTAATGTTTATTTTTTTACAATAAGTATTTAATCAATGAAATTATAAACCTATGTCAAATTAGGAAATTGCTATATTGTGATGTAAATCATTAACCTTAAATAGCTTAAAGTAAAAAATTAAATATGATTGATTGGCATAAACGATTATTAAAGCAAATGATGGAGCAATTTAATCTTAATTCATATCAGGTTGCTTGGATTTCATTTTTAGAGGGAGTGCTTCTTACTATTATTTTTTATGAATTTTTTGTTTACTAAGCCCTAATAATGAAAAATATTCATGCCCTTATATTGGGAGCAACAGGTTCTACGGGTCAAGAATTATTAAATTTAATTTTAGAGGACTCAAGTTATAGTAAAGTAAGCATTTTTGTTCGAAGAAAATTTTCAATAGAACACAAAAAGCTAACTATTCATCAAATTGATTTCTCAAGATTAATCGATTACAAGAGGCTTATTTATGGAGACATTCTATTTTCTGCATTTGGAACTACCTTAAAAGATGCTGGAAGCAAGAGCCAGCAATATTTAGTTGATTTTACTTATCAATATGAATTTGCAAAAATGGCTTCAGACAATGGGATTAACCATTTTTCATTAGTATCTTCAGCAGGAGCAAACGAAAGTTCTTTTTTTTTCTATCCAAAAATAAAAGGAGAACTTGAAAAGGCTGTAAAGAAACTTCCGTTTAAAAAAATTCAAATCTTCCAACCACCAATCCTCATAAGACAACCAGAATTAGTGAGAAATGGAGAAAGGATTGGAACAAGAGTTTTTAATTTATTGAATAAAATAGGACTTCTAAAATCTCAAAAACCTTTGTCTGTATCATTTTTAGCAAAAAAAATGATTAGTGAGACTAAATCAGAAAAAGTATTAGGAATAAAAACTTATAAGCCTAAAGATATTATTTCAGGAAAATTATAGGTATGTCGTCCTCCATTAGCTTTGGCACTTAATGTTAACGTGTNTATTAAAATAAAATAGTTTATGTTTGGTATAATTAACCATAAATTATTTAAAATGAAAAATTTATTTTTATCGCTAGTCTTATTGCTAATATCATTATCACTTTACTCTCAGGAGGATGAAAAAGTTGTNATTTACAACTTTTTTAAAGTTAATAAAGGTCATGAAGAAAGTTTTGAAAACCTCATGAGGACTTTTATTGCTGATAAGGTAAAACGTTCAATTAAAGATGGATGTAGAGATGCATGGGTTTTTAGAAAAGTGGAACCTCGTTCAGAAATGAGTAATTATATTACACATATGACAGTTGATATCTACAGAAAAAGTAAACAACCTTGTAGTGTTAATTTTTACGAGCCAATATCTGGAATGGCAGTTGAGATTAATGATGAACTAATGAAAATTCATATGGCAAACCGTGAACTTATATACTCAGCTGAACTAAGTGAAGTAGCTCATTTTAATAAAGGAAATGGAGCAGCAAAATACGCAATTACTAATTTTATGAGGGTTAATAATGTACCAAAATATTCAAAAAAACATATAGAATCTACTAAAGCTATTTTTGAAAAATATTCAAACAATCAATTTTGGGTTTCCCACCCAAGACTTGACCCAATTAGCCTCGCAGAGGATGAATGGAATTATATAACGGTTGATGGATTTAACAGTAAATCTGATGCAATGAAACCTTGGAGTATTCCCAAAGAAGTAAGCTCAGAATCTGATAAAAAATATGGGACTAATTCCAGTATGAGGGTTATTAGAAAGAGAATGGAGTCTTCACTAATTATGTTTTTAAATTAATTGTAAAATTAACCCTCCTAGTTGGGGGTTTTATAATTATAACTTATTGGGGATAACCTTGTCATTATTTTTATCATAAATACGATACTAAATATTGTATATTTATNAACATTGAAATGTCTTAACAAAGAGAAATGAAAAGGAAAGTAAATGCAATATGGAATGGAGGCGGCGCTGACGGAAATGGATTTTTAACCGCACAAAGTGGTGCTTTTAGTAAGATGCCATATAGTTATAAAACTAGATTTGAAAATGACAACGGTGAGCTTGGAACCAATCCTGAAGAACTTATCGTATCTGCGCTTGCTGGTTGTTTTAATATGAAGCTAGCATTTGTTCTAAATGAAGCTGATTTTAAGCCGAAAAGTTTAAATACAAACGCTTTACTTACATTTAATGACGGTTCTGTAAAATCTATAGAATTATTAGTTAAAGGAAAAGTTCCAAAATTAAATGAAGAAAAATTTATTGAACTTGCAGAATATGCAAAAAATAATTGCCCTATTTCTGGTGTGTTAAATTGTGAAATTCTATTAAATGCCTCATTATTATAATTTTTTATATAATCGGCATTTTCCCCTCAGTTAGCGATGAAACTTCCAACCCTTAAAGAAATTTACTCGTAATATAAAATTGATAAAAAGTGGCGAAAATTACTGATGGGGAAATGAATGATATTAAATAAAAAACCCTAAACTTGGGAGGAGGAAAAGATTTTAATTCTTAACATAATGGAACTTAATTTAAATATTGCTGTTAGGTTAATAGCAATGTCTCTTTCTTATTGAACAACCTTTAAAATTNATCAACAATAAACTCAGTTTTATATTTAACCAATAAATATCTTTTAACCTACAAAACTTTACTTCACAAAGAAAAAAATGAGAAGCAACCATACTGATAATAACTTTTGAACAAAAAGTTACTAAGTGAATAGTAAAGCTTTAAAATAAATAATTTATTAGAATGACTTTGAACTCTCAATTGGAGGGTTTTTATAATATCAAACAAAATTAATTTGATATACAAAATATCATTTAATCTAGATACCTAAAATTTTAAAAACCAAAAAAATTTTTCAGCAGTTCAAGACAATGGAGGGTTTTGGTANAGGGGTGGTTTTAGAATTATTCTTTAATTGTAAATTTATTATCCGTAGTAATATATATACATCCAAGTGGTTTTTTCCAACAATGAGTGTGACTAAAAATATAAACTTTTTTACCATCCTCTTTTCCAACTATTAATTTTGTTCTAAACAATTTATATCTAGCTATTTCAGAGGAGAAAAAATTTCTATTTAATGTCTGCCATTCTTTTTGTCTTTCCTCAGATTTAATAGACATTAAGGATAGTGGACCTCCCTCATTAATTACTAAGCTATCAATTTCTCTTGAAGTATNAGTGCCTATTTGGGGATAAATATTTGTATATATTAAAACTGCAAAAATGATTAAAAGTTTATTCATAATTATTCATTTAGTTTACGATAACAACAACAAAATACTAATTAGTCTTAAAATCAAAAAACTTCTAATTAATTTAAAATTATGAAGGGTTTGTTATGCTTATGTTTTTGAGGTTCNCTTATTATAAGATAATTAGATAATTCTTTAAATAAATTGATTATTTAAGAAAAGACATAATTAGTAAAAGAAATTTTGAACCTGCTTCAGGATTTACATTTATTTAATTGATTAATAAACTAAAACCTTTTAAAATGATTTAGCAATCAAAGCTTATTTTAACAATTACAACGANTGGAAATCAGAATTTTTCATTTATAAGACCTGAGTTGAGGTTTGTGATGAAGATAGAATTACTGTTTGAAAAATTGACCGCCTTAGATACATGGTAATGGTTTAAGATCTGTTTTGGATTNCATGCAGAAATTAATTGGTTCAGACTATTTGGTAGAATTGACAGCTAAGATGAACATCAAAAATGATTAGATCCATCACTGTGAAACATTGTTTAGTTAATTACAATCGGGTATTTACAATATTGTTGAAAATCGAACCAAAAGTATAACTCAATCCTAATGATATTCTGTTTTGATAATCAGTAGAGATTTGCCTTTGTCTGAGCAATAAATCCTCAATGGATGTTTCTCCTTTGGGTAGATTGATTTGGTCTCTAATCAATTGGAAGCTACCTGAGAGTCTGACCGAAAGACCGCGGAACACTCTAAGATTCAAATTATTGTTAAGTGTTAGTCTCCTTAGGTCGGGTTGATCTATAAATTGAGAAGCAACCAAGTATGAGTAAATATTCCCCCATTTTTCTCTAAACCTAACATTAAGAGTTAGTGATTGGTTGAACAAATTTTGTTTGTTAAAACCATAAAGAGTCTCTTCGAAATATTCATACAAATTGTAACCAATTTTATACGCGAATGTTACCTCTCTTGTCAACACCTCCTTATAAGGAATTAAATTGTATTCCAGAGCGGGAGAAAAATTATAAAATGATTTATAGTTTGTGTAAGTGTCCGTTTCAAATGATCCAAAAATACCTGTGGAAAAATGATTTGAGATACTTCTCACTATACTTCCTGTTAAATAGCTTCTTTCTCTCTCACTGCTGTAATTCTCTTCTTCTCCTTTAAAAAATTTTACTGATCTCCAAAAACCTATATCGGAGCGGACCCGCCATTTCTCTGTTACGCGATCTATCTCAAATGCTAAATTATATTGTTTTTCGTTAATACTTTTTTCGTCCTGAAAATTGAAAGAACCGGAAACCTCAAAAATCCAATTTTTCCATTGATCTGAAAGGGGTTCAATCGAAGGGTCTTTATAATTATCAAAAGTGACCTCCATTTTTTCTTGAAAAGGAGTGTTTTGTAAAAAGAATACCATCCCTAATTTATAAGTTTTTAAAAGTGCGTCTCTAGACTCTTTTAGAGTAAGGTTTTGTGAAATATCTGTACTAATTTTATTCTCTTTACTATTAAATTCATTTTTTCCCTTAAATTCGATGGAGTATTTTATTCCACCACTGGCATTTCTAATATCGAAAACAAAAACTTCGATGTCAGATAAAGTTCTGTCTCTAACGTAGTCAAATAGTTGAGTGTTTTGTATTATATACTGATAGTCGCAATTACAGCTCAAAAAGACTTTTATTTTTGGGGTTTGTGCACGGACTGATATGCATTTAAGCGCAATTAAAAAAACTAATAGAGTTCTATTCATAAATTATAATGTAAAGTAAGTTAAATATTCTGTATTCTTTGATTTAACAACTAAATTTTTGCTTCCAATTTGAGGACTAGATTTATATTCATTAATTTGAAATTGAATTACTGAACTGAACTTCAGAAAATTATGATCAATTGAAAATAGCAAGGGGCTCCCATTTTTCAGTGGTGAAATGGGTTTTAAAATTCTCTTGAGGTTTACCGGGGGTAGTTCTTCCATTTTGTATGGCATTTTTAAATAAAGAAATCAGCTCGTTTTCAATTACTGGTTGCTGACCATACAGGTTCATGAGTTCTCCGGGATCATCTTTGAGGTTATAAAGTTGAAATTTGGGCAAGTTATTGGCTTCTTTTTTATTTGGCCTTGGATAGCTCCAACCGCCTGAGTCGGCACAAAAAATAAATTTATAATCTCCCTTTCTTATGGCAAAGCTTCCATAAAAGGAGTGGTGTATAGTAAATGTCCTTTGGTAATTATTTTCTGTTTTCTTAGAAAAAGTAGGTAACATAGAAAAACTATCCTCACCCTCTTGATGTGTCAGTTTGACCTCCAATATATCTGCACAAGTAGCCAGTAAATCTACAGTACAAATGGTTTTATGGCTTATGGAGCCTGCGGTGATTTTTTTTGGCCATTTTATTATAAAAGGAACTCGATGCCCCCCTTCAAAGATATCTGCTTTGTGACCTCTATAGATACCACTGGGATTGTGACCTTTTGCCTTCAATACATTAAAATTTGCTTTTGGAGAGCAACCATTATCACTGGTAAAAATCACGATTGTATTTTCTGTAATATTCAGTTTGTTTAGCAAACGATTTAGCCTACCCATTCTATAATCAATCTGCATTACAAAATCAGCATAGGGGTTCAATCTACTTTTTCCTCTCCATTCTTCGGTGGGTAAAATTGGAGTGTGAGGAGAGGGTAAAGGTAAGTAAAGAAAAAAGGGCTTTTCTTTTTCACTCATTTCACTGATATAGGCCTCAGCTTTGTCAAACAAATGAGGTGTTACCCTTTCATGTTCAAAATCATCGGCTGTTGGTCCTTCTCTCCACCAGTGATAATCTCCTTGTCTGCCTGTGATATTTTTAACGGGAGCGGTAATTTTTTCATTTTCTACATATACATAAGGTGGCATATCGAGTGAGCCACAATGACCATAGGCATATTCAAAACCGATGTCATTCGGGCTGTTGGTGATATTTTTTGAAAAATCAATCTTATCAAAAATCTCACTATCCTTAATGGGAGTATTAATAAAAGTACTATCATTTAGAGCCCAATTCCAACCCAAATGCCATTTTCCGATAAATGCAGTGCAGTACCCCATAGATTTCAATAAGGAGGCCACTGTTGTTCTTTTTTGGGGGATTAATCCATTTGAGGTCCCAGTCAAAACCCCTTTTTTGATGGGACTGCGCCAGTTGTACCTTCCCGTGAGAATACCATACCTTGTAGGGGTACAAACGGAAGAGGAAGTATGGGCATCCATAAAAACCATACCCTCATTTGCCATTTGATTCAAGTGAGGGGTTTTAATTTTCCCTTCTTCATTATAGACTCCCAAATCTCCATAACCCAAATCGTCAGCCAAAATATAAATTATATTGGGGGGTGGTGATATTGGATCTTCACTGCATGAAATAATTGCAATAATGAAAAAAAATATAAATAGGAAGTAGTAAGGTTTTTTCAATGTGTTTTGATTAAATTTATTTGTATAAAATCTTAGTGATGGAAAACAAATGGGTTCAAAAGAAAGATAAATTAGTAAAAACATTTCAATTCAAAGATTTTAAAGAAGCATTAATTTTTATTAATAAGGTGGGTGAAAAAGCAGAATCTTTAAATCATCACCCTAAAATAGTCAATACATACAACAATGTTAAAATAGAGCTTTGGACACATGATCAAAATGCAATCACTGAGTTGGATTTTAAACTGGCAGATGAGATAGATCTACAATTAGAGTAAAAATTAAAGAACCATTTTTTTTATCCATTTTTCTTAATTTATGGGCAAAAATCACCTTTTTTTGTTTTATTGAAAACATCTGATTTTTGCCTTTAGCGATCTTTCCTAAAAAAAATTATATTTACTAATTTAAAGAACTAGACATGAAGAAGACTATACTTTTATTTACATTGGTTACTTGTTTTAACCTTTTCGCTCAAAAAGAAATCTATGAAATTAGAACTTATGAACTTTTTCAGTCCTCAAATTTCAATGATTTCAATTCTTATTTCAGGGACCATTTCATACCTGTATTAAACCAAAAAGGTATCAAAAATATTGGAGTTTTTCAAGAGGTCTCAGAGGATCTACCTAGAAAAATTTATTTATTTATTCCCTATTCAAGTATGTTAACCTACGAAAAAACCCGATCCGCAATCGCAAGTGACGAAAAACTGCAAAAAGTATCTGCTGCTCTTAACCCATCAAGTAAGCCTTTATTCAATCGTTATCAAACCTCTTTGTACATTGCTTTCGAAGGAATGCCAACGATGATCCAACCAGATGATAACAATAGATTTTTTGAATTGCGTACTTATGAAACTCATTCGGAGGACGCTTATATGAGAAAAGTTAAAATGTTCAATGAAGGAGAGCTCCAACTTTTCGATGAATTGGATTTTGGGGCTGTATTTTTTGGGGATAAAATCGCAGGAGACAGAATGCCTTGTCTGACTTATATGCTTTCTTTTGAAAGCTTACAGGAGCGAAATAAAAATTGGGGTCAGTTTGTAAATCATCCTACTTGGAATAAGTTAAAAGGTGATCCAAAATACAAAGACAGTTGCTGCTCATCTATAACACGCACCTATCTTACCGAAATGCCCTATTCTCAGCTTTAATTTATGAAAAAAATTATTGTTGTTGGATTAATAATGCTCCATTCAGCATGCAAACCAATACAGGAGGTGGGACCCAATATTGTATGGTTGATTACAGAGGATACTTCCCCGCATCATATGCAATTATATTATGAAGGAGGGGCTTCTATGCCTAATATAGAAAAATTAGCCAAACAAGGTATCGTATTTAACAATGCCTTCTCTAATGCTCCCGTTTGTTCTGTGGCTCGAAGCACACTCATTACTGGGTGCTATGCTCCAAGAATATTTACACAGTTCCACCGTAGGATGCAATTTACTACACTTTCAGAGGATGTGCAGCCCTTTCCTTATTACCTTAAGCAAGCGGGATACTATACCTCGAATAACCATAAACAAGATTATAACTTTATTCTGCCTAAAGGGGTGTGGGACGAATCTTCAAGAGAAGCTACTTATAAAAATAGGAAGAACGGTCAACCGTTTTTTCATGTACAAAGTCATAATTTATCCCATGAAGGGAGTTTGCATTTCGATCAAAAGGCGATTGATCAAACCCCAAATGAAGACCTAGAAAATATCAAAGTATTCCCTTACCATCCTAATACCAAAACATTCAGATATTCCTATCACCATTTCCAAAATCAACACACCCTGACAGACAACTTAATGGGAGAATTTTTAACTGACCTAGAAGAAGAGGGATTGATGGAAGAGACCATTATTTTTTATTTCGCTGACCATGGAGGCGCATTGCCTAGAAGTAAAGGATACGCCTATGAAAGTGGCTTACAAGTTCCTTTAGTGGTTTATATTCCCGAAAAGTGGAAACATTTATTCAACCAGAATAAAGGATCAAGATCTGACACTTTTGTTGAATTTGTGGATTTTGCACCCACCATACTTTCTCTTGTAGGAATTGCCGCACCCTCGAGCATGGACGGTACCGCCGTACTTGGAAAATTTGCTGAACTCTCAAAAATTAGAAATAAAAACACCGCCTTTGGCCATGCCGATCGTTTTGATGAAAAGTACGATTTGATTAGAACTCTAAGGGTAGGAAATTACAAATACATCAGAAATTATCAACCCTTTAACGTTGATGGATTATATAATTTTTATCGCTACAAAATGTTGGGATATAAGAACTGGAGAGATTTGTATTTTTCCGAAAAACTCAACGAAAAACAAAGAAAATTTTTTGAATTCAGAAGGGCTGAAGCGTTATACGATTTAGACCAAGATCCTCATGAGGTAAATGACCTTTCTTTAAGCGCTGAGCATCAAGAAATCTTAACTCAAATGAGAGATCAATTGCGAGAAAAGCTTGTTTCGCTTCCAGACTTGAGTTTTTATCCCGAACCTTTTTTATTAGAGAATGCGCTCAAAAAACCCGTAGATTTTGGTCTGAATCACCGATATGAAATTCAGGAATTAATTGCTGTTGCTGATCTCAACCTATACAGTTTTTCTGATGCTGAGCAACAAATAAGGCTTGCCTTGGCAAATGAAAATCCTTGGATTAGATATTGGGGGTTGATAGCATGCTCTTCATTTGGGAGAGAGGCTAAAAGCTTTCTCCCAAAAATCCAAGAACTTCTGAATAATGATGAAGAGAATTTAGTCAGGTTTCGTGCATTAGAATACTTAATGTTGAATAAACAACCCTACCAGACTAAAATCATCAAAGAAATACTCAAAAGCGCTAAATCTATGACAGAGGCGAACTTGATGCTCAATTCCTTGGCATTGATTAAAAGTTTAAACCCCAGTTTCAAACCTGACTTATCAAAAGATATTTTTCCAACTGAATGGTATGAAAAAGAGAATGATTTGGTCAATAGAAGGATGAATTATTTAATCTTTAACCTCTAAATCAAATGAAAAGTGATTTAAATGAAGAACTTACACCGATAATTTACAGAAAAGCCAAAGGTCAAATTGTAATTTAGGGCAAATCAAATATTACTGATTTGGAAGGAAATCACGTCTAACACGGGAGTAGGTTTACCCTCTCTCTTTGCAATGAAGAAAAGACATCCCTTTTTTAAATGGTTCAGACAAACTTTAGAACTCCCTTTTTCCAAATTCACTGTCGATAAATTTGGTTCTGTTTTTTTGGTTGTTGAAATTATAACTCAGACTGACCAAAATCATATCAACTTCATAGACGTAATTGGTGGTGGTATAAAATTCATTTTTCATTCGCGTTGTAATACGTTGTTCATTGGTATTCATAAATCCCATATCGATATTTTTCCATTGCAGTGTGGCCGTTATTTGGTTATCCCAAAAACGTTTGGTTAATGTCAAATTAGGAGAGTAAAACTCCGAATCCCTTCCTTGAGCTGTTATCCTTTCAGAAATATAATTGAAATTAAGTTGCATGAAAGCTGTCTCAGAAAAACGATAGGTACCGTTAAGATTTAGGTCGTACACATAATCTTTTGTATTTACAGGACGACCGTCAAATGATCCTTTAATGATAAAATAGAAGAAGTTTGAGGAAGCCATAATTTTAAATTTTTTACCAATTTTGTATTCACCTCCAGATTCTCTTCCTATTAATTTGCCATTGCCTACATTGGAGTAAATCCTATTTAAAATAGTATCATTATAGACTGTATTAACCCTATTAATTAAATGATTGACATTTCGGTAGTAGAGACTAGAAAAGATATTGTTTCCTTTTTTATTCTGATAATTTACACTTAACTCTACTTGGTCGATTAGTTCGGGATGTAAGTTGGGATCCCCTTGTTCCAAAGTTTCAGAATGTTCTCTTTCTGGAAAAGGATTCATTTTAAAGGTAGTAGTGCGCTCAATTCTCTTGCTGTATGCCAGTTGAAAGGATACATTATCTTTCCATTTGTAATTGACACTGGCAGAGGGAAAAAGTTTGGCAAAGTCCAACGAATAGTCTTCATCAAGCTGTCCAGTTTTATCTTTCAATGACAAGTCTCTTTTCATATTTTCCAAACGCAAGCCCGCCGTAAAACTCCATTCCTGAAAGCCGACATTATATTGTAAATAGCCAGCATGTATGGACCGTTTTAGGTTTACCTCACTCGAAAACTCAGGAACTAGCTCAAAAATCTTTGTGGTGTTGTTTTTTCTTTCGTAGACAAAATCCCCGGTATGATCCAAATTTCTGAATTGGTAACCAATTTTTAGTTTGCCCATAGGCAGGGGTTTGAAATTATAATCTAAATTTATACGTAATCCGTATAGGGGGTTGTTATTGGTATTGTACTCATCTTGATAAATAATAGAGTTATCAGGGTGTCCTAAGTTTCTGTTGGTAGTAGGCCCTCCTAAAAGGGTATATTCGTAAAGTACAGAGGTATGAAGCTTGGCTGAATTTTCAAAAAGATGGTCATAGTCCAAACTTCCCAAAACAAAATCACTTTTCCTCACCCTCAGGTTTTCATTGTAATATTGAAATCGATACTCAATCCCACCATCTATGATCTCATGATTGTTATAGTAGAGAATATCAGCTGTTCTTTTTTTCGTTCTTTTTCCTGCATAGAGTCCTAGAGAAAAAATATCTTGATCTGAAAGCTGGTAATTTGCCGTTAATCGCCCTGAGAAATTCGTTTCGTCAAAGCTTCGCTCTCCATCAGATGGGAATCTGTTGAATTTATCCCCAGTAATGATGTACACATCGCCCTCTCTTCTTCCCGACATATCATTCCTTTGAAAGCTCAAACCCGATGATAAATCCCATTTTTTTCCTACCGTGTTGTAGGTAATATCAGCTCCAAATCGCTGGGTCGCTTGAGCATTGTAATAATCCTCTACAGAGGGAGCGCCCAATAGAGTATTTAACAGAAGATAATCTCCCATAACGTAGTTCTTGAGTGTCAGAATATTTAAAATACCTGCTTTTCCTTCGGCATCATATTGTGCGGACGGGGCGGTAATAATCTCGATATTTTTAATGCTGTTAGCAGGGATTTGACTCAATAAGCTTTGTACGTCAGATTGAATAGGTTTATTGTTTAATAAGACCACAAAACCAGTAGTTCCTCTTACCCTAATTTCTCCAATGCCATTGAATGATATTGAAGGAAGGTTCTTGACTACATCGATTCCTGTTCCACCCTGAGCAATTGAGAATTCACTGGCAGAATACACCTTTCGGTCAATTTTGTTACGTACGGCAGCAATGTTGGTTTCAATTACCACTTCTTCCAGTAAATCTTGGTCGGATTGTAATCTTATTCGACCCAAGTCTAAAGGAGAATTATTTTCAACTTTTATGTTAGATTTTATTTGAGTTTTATAACCCAAAAAGGAAATTTCCAATGTAATAATTTTACTCCGTATTTTGGGAAAAACAAAGCTGCCATCGGGTTTTGAAATCGTACCGTCCAGAATTTCATCACTTTCTTTTATAATGATCGTAGCGTATTCTATTGGTATGTTATTGGCTTTATCTACGACAGTTCCAGTCAGCTGACTTTGTAAGTTGAAAGATAAAAAATAAAAGAAAATGAGGCTCATTAACCATTTTCTATACATTGTTATTACTCAATTTCATTTAAACAAAATATTTATAGCCCTTTAAAATAAAAACCAATGTAAAAATAACATTTGTAATTATTAAAATTGGTAATACTCATTTTTTCTTATTTCAATAAAAAGTTTAATTATTTTATGTAGTTTACAAGCACACACAAAGCTTTATTTCTATGTAATAACAATAATAATGGACTTTAAATAAAGGTCTATGCAAATGAATACCAATTAAAAAAAAAATGCGAGCCCATCGGCTCGCATCAACTTTATAGATAAGGATAGTTTAGAATGCAGTACTCAAAGGTATCTGCTGTCCTAACTTCCCTAAATTATACATGTAAGACATTTGACACCTCCTTTCTATATTAGTTAAACATAGCTGTTGTCACAGCAAAAACAAATCATTGACAAATATAAGAAGACCAAAAATTTCTATAGTTTATTTTACAATATTTTTTAGCGTCAATCCCTGAACCAAAATTGTAAAAAGGACAATTACATAAGTCAGAAAAAGGATTAGTGCTTTACCTTCACCTATGGAGTCTGGTAAATTAAGAGCTAAGGCCACACTTAATCCCCCCCTAAGTCCACCCCATGTAATGATCAAAGCAGTTTTCTTTTCAAACTTTTTGAAAAACGATAAAAAGGCAATGGGGACACTCACCCCAATACCCCTAGAGATGACCACCAAAATAATTACCAAAATAGAAATGGTTATAAAGGGCAATTGGAAGGATTCAAATATCATAATAATTTCTAGTCCGATAAGAATGAATAGTATGGCGTTGAGGGTTTCATCCAATAAGTGCCAGAACTTGTAAACATAATCCCCCATGGCTTTTTGAACACCTTCTTCTTGGTCATTAACGTCAAGGTTTTGATTTAAAAACAGCCCCATCATCACAACACCGAGAACAGCAGAAAAATGGAAATAGTGACAAATTATTGGTAATAGTAAAACCAAAGAAATAGTAATCAATACCTCAAGTTCAGTATGTTCATTTTCAATATATTTCAAAAGTTTAAGTCCAAAATAACCCATAACCGATCCTAAGGCAATACCTCCCAATACTTCAGTCACGAATAAACTTCCTACTGCCGCAGCTGTAATATTTTCTATACCATCTTGTTTGATACTCAATAGGGTTAAAAAAACAACTACTCCTATTCCGTCATTGAAAAGAGATTCTCCGGCAATACGTGTCTCTGTAATTGAGGATAAATTCATTTTTTTAATCATGGCTAAAACCGCTATAGGGTCAGTAGGTGCTATTAAAGCACCAAATAAAAGACAATCTATATAAGATAGTCCCAAATCTGTTAAGCCAAAAAAGGGTTGCTGAATTAACCAGAAAACACCCGATCCTACAGCAAATGTAGAAAAAATAACCCCAAAACTAGCTAATAATAAAATTGTCACTTTATCTTTTAAAAGCTCATGAACGTTGACACTCATTGCTCCTGCAAAAAGCAAAAAAGGCAGCATAACATTTACCAATAATTCACTAAAATCAAATTCTCTAGTGATTTCTGTAACTGTCTCAATTACCTTAGGAAAAATAAGCCCTATAACTGCCAAAGTGACGGAAAGACAAAGTGCTAAAATCATTAAACCAATAGTTTGAGGAAGTTTCAAAAGCCGAATATTAATAAGAGTAAAAATTGACGCTAGTGTAAGAAGAATGGTTGATAATTCAAGAATATTCATTATAATTAGTTTTTAATAAATATAGATTAAATTTTTCTATGTCCTCAAACTATACAATTTTGATATGTACTTCCCTATCATATCAAATTCTAAATTAACGGTATCTCCTTTTTGAAGCAGGTGGAAGTTGGTGTGTTCATATGTGTAGGGTATTATGGCCACAGAAAATCGTTCAAGACCCGAATTGACCACAGTGAGACTGACTCCATTCACGCAAATTGACCCCTTTTCAATCGTAATATTTTTTTTATTTTGATCATACTCAAAGTCAAAGAACCAGCTTCCATCTTTAAATGCTACACCCCCACAAATTCCAACCTGATCAACATGACCCTGAACAATATGTCCATCCAAACGGCTGTTCATTTTAATTGCTCTCTCCAAATTGATCAAATCGCCTTTTTTGATTTTATTTAGATTAGATTTTTCCAAAGTTTCTTGAATCGCGGTTACCGTATATTGATCCCCTTCGATCTTCACTACAGTAAGACACACGCCATTGTGGGCCAAACTTTGGTCTATCTTTAATTCTTGGGTCAAACTACTTTCAATTCTAAGATGCAGGTTTTTTTGGTCTTTTTCCAAATCGACTACTTTTCCAAACGACTCAATGATTCCAGTGAACATAAGTAATATTTAATTACATTTGACTTGTAAAATTAGGAATAAAAGCAACACCAATGTTGGGGAAAATTAAGGTGGGTATTTCGATAGGAGATCCTAACGGAGTTGGGATTGAAATCATTTTGAAAATCTTTGAAGATAGGAGGTTATTTGAATTTTTTACGCCCTTAATTTTTGGACCTTTAGAGCTACTAGAAATACAAAAGAAACATTTCCAGCTGAACTCTAAGTTTTGTTTAAAAAACAAAAAAGAAAGACTACACAAAGCTCAATTGAATGTCTTTGATCAACCCATGATAGAGGAAAAGCTCGCTTTTGGTGAAGCTTCAAAAACGGCTGGGAGCGTAGCTTTTGAATCTTTAAAATCAGCGACTTTTGCCTTAAAAAATGGCGAGGTGGACGCCCTAGTTACTGCTCCAATCAACAAAGAGACAATTCAGTCAGAGGATTTCAAATTTCCAGGTCATACCGATTATTTGGCCAATGAACTTAATGGTAATAGTTTAATGTTTATGGTTTCCGACTCTCTAAAAGTTGCATTAGTGAGTGATCATATTGCTGTGAAAGACATCTCCAGCGTATTTACCATTAAGCTAGTGAAAGAAAAAATTCAAAAACTGGAACTCTCCTTACAACAGGATTTTGAGATTGCTCGACCCAAAATAGCAGTCCTTGGACTTAATCCTCATACCGGAGACAAAGGCGTAATTGGGCAGGAGGATGACCAAATTACTCGACCCCTCATCAAGAATTTAAATGAATCTGGTCACCTTATCTATGGTCCCTTTGCTGCAGATAGTTTTTTTGGTCATCAAACCCATCAAAAGTTTGATGCTGTTCTGGCCATGTATCACGACCAAGGGCTTATTCCATTCAAAACCTTAACTTTTGGAGCGGGGGTTAATTTTACGGCAGGGCTCAGTAAGGGGAGGACTTCTCCAGATCATGGAACAGCTTATGAAATTGCTGGTAAAGGGTTAGCAGATACAGAATCTCTCAGAAATGCGATGTTCATGGCCAGAAAGATATATTTTAATAGAAAAGAAATGAAAATCCTCACCAGAGAGAATAAGCTTAAAAATTATCCCACGGTAGTTGATTAAAGCTTTTTTTTATAAATTTGCTAGCTTAAAGTTGAAAGGATGGAACAATTTTCTGAATTCTTGATCCCCTTCATCGGTTTAAAGGAGGGTATCCATCATTTCGATTTTAAGATTAGAAATAAGTTCTTTGAAGACTTTGATTTTATAGATTTTCAAAACGCTAAAATACAAGTTGATTTGGTTTTTGAGAAAAAAACAACACTTTTGGAATTGAATTTCAACGCAAAAGGTCAGGTAACTGTCCCCTGTGATATTACCATTGAGCCATTTGAATTGACCATAAACACTTCATCTAAATTGTTAGTGAAATTTGGATTATCGGAAAACCTTGACGGCGATGGTATATTAATTCTCCAACACGGTACTCATGAAATTCAAGTAGCGCAATATATTTATGAAATGATTGTATTGTCTCTTCCCCAGAGGAAAGTTCACCCCGGTGTAATTAAAGGGACTTTGAAATCAGAGATTTTAGAAAAACTAAAAGATTTGCACCCCCAAGAAAAATCCCTATTAAATGTTCCAGACCCTAGATGGGACAAATTAAAAGATTTATTAAAATAATATGTATCATCTAAAAGCGACAAAAAATGGCGCATCCTAAAAGAAAAATATCAAAAACAAGAAGGGACAAAAGAAGAACTCACTTCAAAGCAATTACCCCTCAAATTGGCAGATGTGCCACCACTGGAGAAGCTCACTTGTACCACCGTGCTCACTGGTATGAAGGTAAACTATATTACAGAGGTAAGGTTTTGATTGACAAAAACGAAGTTATTGAAGCTTAATTTAGAGCCACAATATTTCATAAGCTCTTCCTTATTTTGAAGAACCCTTTTTGTTGACAAAGATTTTGTTTGCTGCAAAAAACTACTATCTTCACACATAATATTGACAGTTCAAAAGGAAGTGATCTACCGATGAATTATATCAATCAAGGTCCCATAAAAGCAGCTATATCTGCGGTAGGTGCATTTGTTCCTGAGGATAAACTGACCAACGCTGACTTGGAAAAGATGGTGGATACGAATGATGAATGGATATTGGCTCGGACAGGCATCAAAGAAAGAAGAATTCTCAAGGATCCCACTAAAGGTTCCTCTTTTATGGCTATCAAAGCCGTAGAAGATCTCCTAAAAAAAAGAAAAATAAACCCTATAGAAATTGATGCGGTCATCTTTGCAACCATTACCCCAGATATGAACGTAGCCGCTACTGCAGCATATGTCGCCTCAGAAATTGGAGCGACCAATGCTTTTGGCTATGATCTACAAGCCGCTTGCTCGGGTTTTCTTTATGGAATGTCCAATGCCTCTAATATGATCGCCAGCGGACGCTATCAGAAAGTACTTCTTATTGGAGCGGATAAAATGTCCTCAATTGTAGATTACACCGACAGAACTACTTGTGTTATTTTCGGGGATGGTGCAGGAGCTGTCTTATTCGAAGCTAGTGAATCTGGATATGGATGGGAAGACGAATATTTGAGGTCTGATGGTAATGGAAGAATCTTTCTGAACATCAAAGCGGGAGGATCAATGCATCCCACTTCAACAGATACCCTCAAAAAAGGAATGCATAATTTGTATCAAGACGGAAAGTCTGTTTTTAAATACGCAGTTTCAGAGATGACAAAAGCTGCTGAAGAAATCCTTCAACGAAATGAAATGAAATCCAATAGCATCTCTTACCTAGTTCCTCATCAGGCTAATAAAAGAATTATTGATGCCATTGCTAAACGCATTGGTTTACCCAATGAAAAAGTAATGTCTAATATTAAAAATTTTGGAAATACAACAGCGGCTACCCTTCCGCTTTTACTTAAAGATTACGAATCAAAATTAAGTCCAGGGGATAAATTGGTTTTTGCTGCTTTTGGCGGAGGTTTTACCTGGGGAGCGGCCTACTTAACTTGGGCTTATTAATAAAGTATAATTATTTGAATTATGGAAATAAAAGAAATTCAAAATTTAATCAAATTTGTTGCCAAGTCAGGAGCACATGAAGTGAAGCTTGAAACGGATGATTTTAAAATCACCATAAAAACAAATGCCGATGTTCCCAGTGGTGAAACGCAAACTACAGTTCAAACCGTTCCCAATGTAGTGGTTCAGGCCCCACAAGCTCCTGTAACCTTGTCAGAATCAAACACCCCTACAACTCAAAAAAGTAAATCTTCCAAAGCTGAAGCTGACAACTACATTACCATTAGATCTCCAATGATCGGAACCTTTTATAGAAAACCCTCTCCAGACAAAGAAGTATTTATTGAGGTGGGAGACATTATTAAAGAGGGAGATGTTTTGTGTGTAGTGGAAGCTATGAAATTATTCAATGAGATAGAATCTGAAATCAGTGGTAAAATCATTAAAATTTTAGTGGACGATTCTTCCCCTGTAGAATTTGATCAACCCCTATTTTTAGTTGAACCGGCTTAAACAGCTTTCCAATGTTTAAAAAAATATTAATTGCCAATCGTGGTGAGATTGCCATGCGATTGATAAGAACTTGTAAAGAAATGGGAATCAAAACAGTTGCAGTATATTCAACAGCCGATGAGGAAAGTCTCCATGTTCGTTTTGCAGATGAGGCAGTTTGTATTGGCCCTCCTCCGAGTTCTGAGTCCTATTTAAAGGCCGCCAATATTATTGCCGCTGCTGAAATATGTAATGCCGATGCAATACATCCGGGCTATGGATTTTTATCTGAGAATGCCAAATTCTCAAAAATATGTAAGGAACACGGTATTAAATTTATTGGCGCTTCTTCAGATATGATTGAAAAAATGGGAGATAAAGCCACTGCAAAAGCCACCATGAAAGCTGCGGGAGTTCCTACTATTCCTGGGTCTGAGGGCATTATAGAGTCCTTTAACCAAGCAAAAAAAATAGCAAAAAAAACAGGCTATCCTGTAATGCTTAAAGCAACAGCTGGAGGAGGAGGTAAGGGCATGCGTGCAATTTGGAAAGAAGAGGATTTACTAAAAGCATGGGAAAGTGCTCGACAAGAAGCTGCAGCTTCATTTGGTAATGACGGAATGTATATGGAAAAACTCATTGAAGACCCCCGCCACATTGAGATTCAAATTGTAGGAGACTCCAAAGGGAAAGCCTGTCATTTGTCAGAGCGGGATTGCTCAGTACAAAGAAGGCACCAAAAATTGACGGAAGAAACCCCCTCTCCTTTTATGACCAGAAAACTTCGCGAGGAAATGGGATCAGCTGCAGTTAAAGCTGCAGAGTACATCAAATACGAGGGGGCAGGAACCGTAGAATTTTTAGTAGATAAAAATCGAAATTTCTATTTCATGGAGATGAACACCCGTATTCAAGTAGAGCATCCCATAACAGAGCAGGTCATTAACTTTGACCTGATTAGAGAACAAATTCTTGTGGCAGCTGGAGTAACCATTAAAGGTGAGAATTATCTACCCAGTATGCATTCCATAGAATGCCGAATCAATGCCGAAGATCCCTATAATGATTTTAGACCTAGTCCAGGAAAAATCACCACTCTCCATTTCCCAGGTGGTCACGGAGTGAGATTGGATACTCATGTATACGGAGGATATATCATTCCACCTCACTATGACTCTATGATTGCCAAGTTGATTACCACTGCTCAAACTAGAGAAGAGTCAATCAATAAAATGAGACGTGCATTAGATGAATTTGTAATCGAGGGGATAAAAACCACAATTCCTTTTCACCGAAAACTCATGGATCATCCTGACTATATATCTGGGAACTACACCACTAAATTCATGGAAGACTTTTCGATGGAAGATTAGAAGTTTATCTTTATTTTCCTAATTTTATCTAACTAATACTTTCAGAAATTGTTTTACCCTATAGCTCAGAATCTTCTATAAACTGGTATGAGAAAAAACTAGTACTGATTTGCTAAAGTTAATCCAGACAACTGCATCGCTACAGTAGAACTCAGCCTAGATTTTAACTATTTCCTAAAGAAAGGGCTCAAAAACCGTTTAAAAGATTAGATGAACTTCTGGTCAAGCAGGTGTTCAGCAATTTGAATGCTATTGGTTGCTGCTCCTTTTCTAAGGTTGTCGGCAACCACCCAAAGGTTAAGTGTTTTGTCTAGAGATTCGTCTTTTCTTATTCGCCCAACAAATACTTCATTCTTGCCTTCTGCATAAATGGGCATAGGATAGGTATTCGTATCGGGATTATCTTGGACAACTAGCCCAGGACTCTCATTAAGTAGCTTTCTGACGGCCTCTAATTCGAAATCGTTTTTCAATTGCACATTGATCGATTCGCTGTGTCCACCTACTACAGGAATTCTTATGGCAGTGGCAGAAACTCCGATAGAGTTGTCGTTTAGAATTTTGTGAGTTTCATTCACCAATTTCATTTCTTCCTTGGTGTAACCGTTCTCCATAAAAACGTCACAGTGGGGCAATGCATTTCTATGAATGGGGTAGGGGTAGGCCATTTCGCCTTTCTCTTTATTGTATTCGTTTTCCAGCTGTTGCACTGCCTTCACCCCTGTTCCAGTTATCGATTGATAAGTTGACACCACTATGCGTTCAATTCCATATTGTTCTTGTAAGGGAGCCAATGCAACTAACATTTGAATCGTAGAGCAATTGGGATTGGCAATAATTTTATCAGAAGAAGTCAATTTATCCGCATTGATTTCTGGAATAATTAATTTCTTAGTTGGATCCATTCGCCAAGCTGAGGAATTATCAATCACTATAGTCCCCGTTTCCGCAAACTTTGGAGCCCATTCTAATGAGGTCGAACCACCAGCAGAAAACAAGGCAATATCAGGTTTCATAGAAACCGCTGTTTCCAACCCTAAAACCTCATAGGAGCTGCCTGAATATACTATCTTTTTACCCACAGACCTTTCTGAAGCTACAGGAATTAACTCCGTAAAGGGGAAATTCCTCTCTGATAGGACTTGAAGCATCACCTCTCCAACCATTCCTGTTGCACCTACTACTGCTAATTTCATGGATTAAAATTTTTGGCAAAATTAAGCTTTATAACATTGCCCACAACTTCAATTTTATTTTTTTAAAATTTCAACTAGCCGTATGATTTATAACAGCCAATAATTTTTAGGTTTTAATAATCCTTGGAATTCGATTTCCCAAAGCAGAGAGTAATTCATAGGAAATGGTTCCAGCGTTTTCTGCCAATTCATCGGCTCTGACTCCTGACCCGATGACCACCACCTCGGATCCCTCATCGCAAGAGATATCTCCAAGTTCGACCATGATCATGTCCATACAGACATTTCCTACTACCTGTGCTTTGTGGCCATCGATCGATACCCAGCCTTTACCATGTCCATATTGCCTCGAAAAGCCATCGGCATGTCCAATGGGTAGGACACCAACTCGGGTGTTTCGGGGAGCTTTCCAGCCACAATTGTAACCTACCGTCTCACCTGCCTTGATCTCATGAATCTGGGTAATGTTCGTTTTCAGTTGAGCAACCGGTTGCAAAGTCCCGTTCCATTCAGGATTATTTGCAAAGCCATACAATCCAATACCAACCCTTACCCAATCCAAATGATACTCAGGATAATTGAAGAGGCCTGAGGTATTTAGAAGGTGGAACTCAGGTTTAAGATCATTAGCTTTTTTGTGTTTTTGCATGATCTCTTTGAAGAGACCGATTTGACGCTCAGTTTCCGCATCTGGCTTGGGGGATTCCGTTTGTCCTAGATGAGAGTAGATGGATTTTACCTCAAAAGGGGCATTACTGATTTCCTCCAGGACCCAATTTGCCTCGTCGGGGTGAAAACCAATTCGATTTAAACCCGTATTATATTTAATGTGTATTGGATAAGCGGCTTTTTTTTCCTCCCTTACGCTCTCCGCAAATTTTCCCCAACTCTTCTTGCTGTATAAGACTGGTTCCAAATTGTGATGGATGATATTATTAAAATTTTCTAACTGTGGATAGAAAACTAAAATAGGAACTTTTATTCCGATTTGCCTGAGTTGGGCAGCTTCCTTAGCATAGGCTACTGCAAGAGCTTCTATACCCAGCCTAACTAATTTTTCGGCTATAGAGGAAGCAACGCTACCGTAGGCATTTGCCTTAATCACTCCTATCATTTTGGAATTGGGATTAAGCCTTTCTCTGAGCGAAAAATAGTTGTACTCTAGTTTTTTTAAATCAATTTCAAGAAGAGTCAAGATTCTTTCTTTTTATCATTCTTTTTGGAGGCCTCTTTTTCTAGCTCTTTTAAAGCCCTATTAAAAGCGCCTCTACTCAATGGCTCATAATTATTTTTTTCTCCCAAAACAACCAAGTCTTTTTGATCTGATGTTCTATGGCTATAATGTGCCAAGTTACCCGTTCGGGTACAAACAGCGTGAACCTTAGTGACATATTCTGCTGTGGCCATGAGTGCTGGCATGGGACCGAAAGGGTTTCCCTTGTAATCCATATCAAGTCCCGTAACAATTACCCGCATGCCACGATTGGCCAAATCATTGCAAACTTCTACAATCTCATCATCAAAAAATTGGGCCTCATCAATCCCCACCACTTCACAGTCATTCGCCAAAATAGGAATGTTGGCCGCCGCAGGTACCGAGGTAGAAGGAATCTGATTGGAGTCATGTGAAGTGACCATCTGGTCATCGTAACGCAGGTCAATGGCCGGTTTAAAAATTTCTATTTTTTGATTTGCGAATCGGGCGCGTTTTAAGCGACGAATCAACTCCTCTGTTTTTCCCGAAAACATCGACCCGCAAATTACCTCGATCCATCCAAATTGTTCTTCATGGTTTACAGGATTTTCTAAAAACATTTTGTAATTTACAATCAAACAAAGGTATTAAAAACAAAGTTTCTTAATAGGATGATTTATGCCCAATAAAATCCATCAACAACTCAAACAGTTGGCTAAAGAAATTCTTAAGTTAGAGGAGCCTTACAAGTATCAGAAGGTTTACGATGCTACTTTTCAACTATTCGAATACCTAATTCTAATCAAAAATACGGAAGGCTTTAATAAAGATTTTTGGGAGGATTCAGAAACCAATTTCGATCGAACTGTCGATTTTATCAAACCTAAACCCGAGTCGGAAAGACCTCAAGAACACTTTAGTGATCAGGAGGAATTAACCCCAATTATGGATACTATCAAAGAAATCGATAAAGAAATACCTGAGGTAAAGCCCTCGGTAACCGACTTATTTGAGGACAACAATATTGAGCTGTTATTTGAAAAGAAAAAAGAAGTTCCAATTGCTAACAACGAAACACAAAAAAGTTTAAATGATAAGTTTTCTAAGACTCTCAATATAGACCTTAATGATCGAACGGCATTTATTAAATATCTTTTTGATAAAAATCCCAATGACTATCATCGAGCTATTTCTCAGATTACTACCCTACAAAATTGGGAGGCTGCACAAAAATTCATTCTCGAAATGATCAAGCCTGATTACAACTATTGGGAGGGGAAAGAACAATATGAAAGTCGATTTTTGAAAATTATAGAGAATAATTTTCAGTAGCATTTTCATTTCTATGAATGACAAAAAAATGGGGGAGCTTTTTTTAGTACCAACACCGATAGGAAATCTTGGAGACATGACCTACAGGGCTGTAGATACCTTAAAAATGGCAGACCTTATATTGGCGGAGGATACTCGAACCAGTAGTAAGCTACTCAATCACTATCAAGTTACTACACCTATGCAAGCTTTCCATATGCACAATGAGCACAGAAAATTACAAGAGGTTACTTCAAAATTGACCGCTGGAATAAAGATGGCACTCATATCAGACGCGGGTACTCCCGGTATTTCTGATCCTGGTTTTCTTTTGGTTCGTGAGGCATTGTCACTCAATTTGAAAGTTACTTGTTTGCCCGGTCCTACTGCACTTATCCCTGCATTGGTGCAAAGTGGCTTGGCTTCAGATCGTTTTGTTTTTGAAGGGTTTTTACCCCCAAAAAAAGGAAGAACCAAACGTTTGAAACTGTTGTCTAATGAATCTAGAACACTCATTTTTTACGAATCGCCTCATAAACTACTCAAAACTTTGGGCCAGATTTCTGAAATCTTTGGTCCCAACAGAGGGGTTTCCATTTCCAGAGAGCTTTCAAAAATATTTGAAGAAACTTACAGAGGATCAATAAAAGAAGCTGTGGACTATTTCACCACCCTAGCCCCTAAAGGAGAATTTGTCATTTGTATAGCAGGCAATAATTAATAATAGAGATGCAATGGAGCCCTAAACCTCTTCCCGATAATGACAAAATCAAACACCTACAGTTAGAAATAGGCGTTCCACAAGAAATCGCATCCTTGCTTTTACAACGGGGTATCGATGATTACGAATCCGCCAAATCTTTTTTTCGTCCAGAACTCTCAGATTTACATGACCCATTCCTAATGTTGGATATGCGAGAGGCAGTTTATCGGATTATTGAGGCCATCCAAAAAGAGGAAAAAATAATGGTTTATGGGGATTATGATGTCGACGGAACTACAGCTGTAGCCCTTGTATACTCATTTTTAATGAAAATCTACCCCCAATGTATTTATTATATCCCTGACCGTTTTGAGGAAGGTTATGGTATTTCTACTAAAGGAATAGATCACGCCAAAGGAGAAAATATTGGATTGATTATTGCCATGGATTGTGGAATAAAAGCAGTCGATAAGGTTAACTATGCCAAAACTTTGGGGATTGATTTTATCATCTGCGATCACCATTTACCAGGTGAAGTGCTTCCAAAGGCTGTTGCAATTTTAGACCCCAAACAACCCGAATGTTCCTATCCATTCAAAGAACTATGTGGATGCGGAATAGGTTTTAAACTGATCCAAGCCCTCAACCAAGAACAAAAAGGTACGTTAGAGAACCTTCTCCCTTTTATAGATTTGGTCGCTATTGCAATTGCCGCAGATATTGTGCCTATAGTTAGAGAGAATAGGGTACTTACTTATTTTGGTATTCAACAAATTCAAGAAAACCCAAGATTGGGTATCCGTTTTTTTATCAGTAAACTCAAAAGGAAAATTAACGTCTCCGATTTGGTATTTGTCATTGCACCAAGGATCAATGGTGCAGGAAGAATCAATCATGGCATTCATGCTGTTGCTCTGCTTTTATCAGAGAATCAAGAGGTGGCTCTCTCCAGAGGAAGAGCTATAGAATTATTCAACAGTGAGCGCAAAGAGCTGGACCAAAAAATTACAGCCCAAGCTCTTGATCAAATTAAACTAAATGAAGAGGAATATTCCTACTCATCTGTTGTTTTTCAGCCCGATTGGCACAAGGGTGTGCTTGGGATAGTGGCTTCAAGACTTATCGAGAACTATTACCGACCTACCATTGTTTTTGCCGTCTCAGGAGATCATTTCACTGGTTCGGCGCGATCGGTAAAAGGAGTAGATATTTATCAGATTTTGGAGACTTGTAAGGAGCATATTGTTCAATTTGGAGGCCACCGTTATGCTGCGGGACTAACGATTAACCCCGAGGATTATCTCACCTTTAAAAGAGCATTTGAATTGGCAGTTGAACAGACCGTATTGCCAGAACAGCGCATCCCTTCCATCTCCTATGACCTTGAAATCACATTAGATAAAATCTCCCCAAAATTTCATAGAATCATGGCACAGATGGCTCCTTTTGGCCCAGGCAATATGTGCCCTGTTTTTTTGACCAAAGACTGCTTGGACGAGGGCAGGACTAAGGCAGTTGGTGATGATCAACGTCATTTAAAACTTGAAGTGAGAGACGAATCAAAATCTACCTTATCGGGAATTGGTTTTGGGATGGCCAATCACATCAGTAAAATCAAAAATATGGAGCTTTTTGATATACTTTACACAGTAGACGAAAACGAGTTCAGGGGAGAGAAGAGCCTCCAACTGAAACTCAAAGACCTTAAATTCTAAAATTAGCTTCTCAATTTTTTGTAGTGTTGGATCAGCCCTTGGGTTGAAGAATCATGGTGATCCAATTTCTCTTTGTCGAAATCTTTGAGGATGTTATTGGCCAACTGCTTACCCAATTCTACTCCCCATTGGTCGTAACTAAAGATATTCCATATTACACCCTGAACAAAAATTCTGTGCTCGTAAAGGGCGATAAGTGATCCTAAGTTACTCGGGGTGAGCTGCTCAATAAATAAGGTGTTGGAAGGGCGGTTCCCTTCAAAAATCTTAAATGGTAATAGTGCTTCGATTTGTGCTGGAGATTTTCCTTGATTGGAGAGCTCTTTTCTTACTGTCTCCTCATTTTTACCCAGCATCAAGGCTTGGGTTTGAGCGAAAAAATTAGACATTAGTTTATCCTGATGATCATTTCCCTCATTCAATGGTTGGGCAAAGCCTATAAAGTCAGCGGGAATCATCTTGGTTCCTTGGTGCATCAATTGGAAAAAGGCATGCTGTGCATTGGTTCCAGAGGCACCCCAAATGATGTTCCCTGTATGATAATCTACTGATTTTCCACTTCTGTCCACCCTTTTTCCATTACTTTCCATAATGGCTTGTTGCAGGTAGGAGGGGAGATTTCTCAAATATTGAGAGTAGGGTATGATGGCTTCGGTTTCTACTTCCCAAAAATTATTGTACCAAACTGTAATGAGGGCCAAAATAACAGGAATGTTCTCATTAAAAACGGCGGTACGAAAATGTTGGTCCATTTTTCCTGCCCCTTTAAGTAAATCGTCAAAATGCTTTGGGCCAACAGCCAAACAGATTGATAGTCCTACAGTACTCCATAGTGAAAAACGTCCCCCAACCCAATCGTTCATGGGGAAAATATTCCCTTCGGCTATACCAAAATCGGTTACCTTTTCCAAGTTAGTGGAAATAGCGACAAAATGATTGCTGATGGCTGATACGGGCGCATGGTTTAAAAACCATTTCCTTAGGGTGTTGGCATTAGTCACTGTTTCTTGGGTGGTAAAAGTTTTTGAAACTATCAAAAATAATGTAGTCTCTGGATCCAATTTTTGGATCACTTCTTCCACATGATCTCCCTCAACATTTGAGATAAAAACCATTTGTAGGTGATTTCTGTAAAACTCAAGTGCTTCGGTTACCATAGCAGGTCCTAAATCCGATCCACCAATTCCAATGTTGACTACATGGCTAATTTTTTTTCCCGTATGACCTTTCCAATTGCCTGAAATTACCTTATCGGAAAAATCGTACATCTGTTTTTTGACTGCTTGAATTTTTGGAGTGATGTCCTCTCCGTCTACCATTATGGATTTGGGATTGAGCTGTCTTAGTGCAGTATGGAGAACAGCTCTGTCCTCTGTCTCGTTTATCTTTCCTCCGGTAAAATAATCTTCAATGGCATCGTTTAGACCTGCTTCACTCGCCATGCTCGTCAATAGACTTAAGGTTTCTAAATCCAACAAGTTCTTGGAGTAATCCACATAAAAAGAGTCCCAACGAAGGGAAAGGTTTTCCGCGCGCTTGGGGTCTTCGGAGAAGTAGTCGGTAATTTTTTTATGAATGTTTTTTTTGAAGTTGGACTCCAACAATTTCCAAGATTTGAGAGATAAAGGATTTTGCTTATTTAATGTCACTTTCTGAGAGGGCTAGTGCTGAGTTAATGTATGATGATTCTGGGAAGAAAGATATGCAATCGAGTTGGGTTTTCAAATCTATAATGGCATTTAAATAGTTCACTTTTAGTTGGTTTGAAATGGGTTTTGCTTCAGGTAGTTTTTGTCGGAAGGGGTCTACCTGTCTACCGTTTTTCCAAAACCGGTAGCACACGTGGGGTCCTGAGGTGTAACCTGTCATTCCCACCCATCCGATGACTTGACCTTGGGTGACAAACTGCCCTTTTTTAACCTTTCGGCGTTTCATATGGAGGTATTGAGTGCTATAAGTATTATTGTGCTTTATGGTTACATAATTTCCATTTCCTATGGTGTAAGAAGATTTGACGACTACTCCATTGGCAGTTGCCAGTATGGGTGTTCCGACATTGGCAGCAAAGTCAGTACCGCGGTGGGGTTTGACACGATTGCCGTAATAGGCGATTCTACGTTTAAGGTTATAGCGAGATGTTACAGGTCCAAACTTCACAGGAGCTTTTAAAAAAGCCCTTCGGAGATTTTTGGCATTTTCATCAAAATATTCAACAATACCTTTGAGGGAATCAGGTTTAAACTCGAAGGCATAAAAATCCTTTCCAGCATGTTGAAATATGGCTGCTTTTATACGTTCAATACCAATGGAAACAGTGTCATTTACAAATTTTTCAGTATAAATCACCTTAAATCGGTCTCCTTTGTGCAGACGGTAAAAATCTATATTCCAAGCATAAACGTCCGCCAAATAATAGGTCAATTGATAGTTTAACCCACTATTGTTCATGGTCTCATAGAGCGAATTTTCGATCACTCCATTTCCTTCTTTTTGCAAAATCTTTACAGGCTTGGTCACCATCTTACCATAAATACTGTCCCTTAACTGAATCACGGTGTAGCTCTCCACATCGGGCTCATAGATGAACGCTTTTGGCGGAGCTATACTGTCTTTTGAATAGAGAAGTTTGAAGGTTTTACCAGTCACAAGTCGCCTGACATTTACATTTCTTTTGATGCTTTGTAGAATCTTATAAACCTCTGGATAGTCAATTCCATTTTCCTCTAGAATTGAACCAAACGTGTCTCCCCTCCTGATTTTTTTCTTTACGATTCTGAATTGATCCAAGTCAAAACCGTATTTCAATTTTTTTGGTTTAATTTCTGTTTTAGGGCTAGCGGTTTTAACTGGATAGATAGGATTGTTTGACTCACATGAAGAAAGTATAGCAACTATTCCTAATATATGTAGTATGACAAAAACTTTATTCATATGGTTACGAATAGTTTTTTTGTTTAATACAAATTTCTTGCTTTGTGCACTCAATCACAAGGGATTTAACAAAAAGTTATTCAAAGAGTAATAAACAAAAGGGAAGTTCAATTATACTGGATTTCAAAAGGCGCATTCAGGTTTTTGAACTGATCCAAATCCACCTTAATGGAACCAATGGCTAAGTCAGCCTGTAACTTGATAGGAATTTTATTAACGTCGTCTGTAATCCAAATGGTTACACTCTCTTGTTCTCTAAATACTCTACCCGATTGAACATAGGGTCTGAACTTCATACATTTGATTTTGCCGAATTTTGTAGATAGGTTTTCTTTTCCGGTGTATTTCATTTTGAAAACATAGTTTTCTTTGTCAAAAAACATATTAATGCTAAAAGTTTCATTGATTTTCAATTTATCCTTTGGGTAGAATGCACGCAGGTAGTAAAAGGCTGAAATCAAATCTTGAGCATCTTCAGCAATTTTGAATGACTCCTTTTTTTTATTTTTTTTATCATTTACATGAGCTAAATTTTGATCGTGATCAAAATTAATTTCAAGATCTTTAGTATATCCTCCCTCATTGATGTCTCTAATAAACCAATAAGGAATGACCTTTTTTTCATCAAAATAGGAATCGTAATGATCTTCTACTTTAAAAAACCAGCGTGCTAGTCCTGTAGTTGTTCCGTACCCCTTGGCATGTATAACAGGTTTAGCATTTACTGTGTCTTTGGTTAGTCCTAAGGTGGCATAACTTGCATTGAAAATACCGTAACGGATTCTAAATTTAAACCATTCTCCTGCTTTGAAGGGAAGTGCTATCTCTGGAAAGTCAATTTCATCAGGGGTTTGAGCAAAACTGAGCGCATTTATAATGCATACAAAAAAGATAAGTGGCTGTTTTTTGTCGAATAGGATCATTGGGTAAAATTAATTAAATGATTGTAAAATCATTTTTTCACTGTTAAGAAAAGTTCAATAAAAAATCAAAGAAGCTGTAACTTTTGGTAAATTTTTACGCCTTTAACATTGCCCAACAGTTTAATGATAGCCTCTTGTGGAGCGGCCTTGATCCTTTTCAGGGATTTAAATTCCATAAGCAATAGTTCTTTAGTCTTGGGGCCAATCCCCTCTATACCATCCAAAGGGGAATTAAGCGCGCTCTTTGAGCGAATTTTACGGTGAAGAGTCAATCCAAATCGGTGAGCTTCATTACGTAACTGTTGAATGATTTTCAATGTCTCCGATTTTTTATCCAGGTACATGGGAATACTGTCTCCAGGATAGTAGATTTCCTCAAGTCTTTTTGCAATGCCTATGATGGCAATTTGACCTCTGAGTCCCAATCGATTCAAACTTTTTACGGCTGAAGAAAGCTGTCCTTTTCCCCCATCGATGACGATCAGCTGAGGCAGGGATTGCCCCTCATCCAAAAGGCGTTTATAGCGACGATGTACGACTTCTTCCATAGAGGCAAAATCATCCGGACCCTCCACGGTTTTGATTTTAAAATGACGGTAGTCCTTTTTGAAGGGCTTACCATTTCTAAAAACCACGCAGGCTGCAGTTGGATTCGTTCCTTGTATATTGGAATTGTCAAAGCATTCAATGTGGACGGGCTCTACATTAAGGCGGAGGTCGGTTTTCATTTGGTTTATTAGACGCTTTACATGCCGTTCGGGTTCAACGATTTTCATCTGCTTAAAACGCTCCAAACGGAAAAACTTGGCATTTCTTTCAGACAATTCCACCAGCTTTTTTTTATCGCCTAGTATGGGAATTGTTACTTTAATTTTTGGACCTAAGTCTATTTCAAAAGGGACATATATTTCTTTTGATTGGGAATTGAATCGCTGACGTAAGTCGACTATTGCCAACCGTAACATCTCTGCATCGCTTTCCTCAAGCTTTTTTTTAATTTCCACTGTGTGTGACATTATTATTGAGCCAAATGCTACCTTGAAAAAATTGACATAACCATAACTTTCATCTGATATGATGGAAAAAACATCCACGTTCGTGATTTTGGGGCTCACTACAGTAGATTTGGCTTGGTAGTTTACCAAAGACTCAAGTTTTTCCTTGACC
This sequence comes from Flavobacteriaceae bacterium TMED179, assembly GCA_002169865.1. Taxonomy (GTDB): domain Bacteria; phylum Bacteroidota; class Bacteroidia; order Flavobacteriales; family Flavobacteriaceae; genus MS024-2A. Next base: position 39,474 of record NHIC01000001.1, read on the forward strand.
TGCTGTGCCCTTTCAAATTCCATTGCATTGGAATATTCCTCCATTTGGCTTTTTAATCGGTCCAAAGATTGTCGGAAATTGCCTTTTATGATGTTTTGTATGCCTGCAATGTTTTCCTCGTAATCTTTTTCGCTTACTCTCGCCTCACAAGGAGCCAAACAATTACCAATGTGGTATTCCAAACAGATCTTATAAGACTGTTTTTGAACTTTTTCTTCAGAAAGGTCATAGTTACAAGTTCGAATGGGATAGAGCCCCCGAATAAGCTCCAGTAAGGTATAAACTGTTTTTACATTGGGGTAGGGGCCAAAATAGCTTGACCCGTCTCGGATTACCTTTCGGGTGCTAAATACTCTTGGGAAAGGTTCTTTCTTTATACAAATCCAAGGATAGGTTTTGTCATCTTTTAAAAGGATGTTGTAGCGTGGACGGTATTTTTTTATGAGATTATTTTCTAGTAATAATGCGTCAACTTCTGAAGGGACAACGATATATTCCATTCGGTGTATTTTTTTTACTAGTATTCGGGTTTTGGCGTTGTCGTGAACTTTAGTAAAATAAGAAGTTACCCTTCGTTTGAGGTTCTTGGCCTTACCTATATAGATTACCGTATCGTTTTTATCAAAATATTGATACACTCCTGGATCAGTGGGTAGTGTTTTGAACTGAATCGATATGGTCGGTAGTTTCATATTACAAAGTTACGTTTTCTCCAGGCACTAGAAAAAAGTTCCTAAACCTGAATGATGGTTAAATATGCTTAATTTTATATTCAAAATCAAAATTACTTGAATACCAAATTGGCTTTAAGAAAGGAATACAGTGAGCGCAGAGAGAACTTAAAGAAATGGGAAATTGAGGAGTGGAGTATAGAAATTTCCAACCGTTGCTTGACTTTGGACTTATGGCAGTACTCTCTATATCATTTGTTTATGACTGCTGAAAAAAATAAGGAAGTGGATACTTCCTATCTACTTTCTATATTACTGGGAAAGGACAAACAACCTATTATCCCAAAGATCGCTGATGACTTTCTTTTGGAACATTATTTACTCACCGATCAAACCCCATTAAAACCCAACCGCTGGGGAATCCCTGAGCCACTATCTGGTATTCCCATTACTCCTGAACTAATTCAGGTGGTTTTTGTTCCCCTTTTGGCCTTTGACCGCGAAGGTCAACGCGTAGGATCCGGTAGGGGATATTACGACCGTTTTTTGGCGCAATGCTCCAAAAATGCATTGAAGGTTGGTCTTTCTTTTTTTGATCCCATCTCTAAAATTGAAGATACAGATGAATACGATATGTCTTTGGACTATGGGATTACTCCAAAACAGGTTTATACTTTTTGAAGGACAATTTCACTATTTAGACTGTCCAAAAATCTTTTTATTAAAAAAGATCAAAATCCCAACTCCAATGCTGATGGCTGAATCGGCAACGTTAAAAACATATTGAAAGAAAGTATAGGATTCTCCACCGACCCAAGGCATCCATTGCGGCCAGTTCCAGCTTACCAAAGGGAACTGAAGCATGTCAACCACATGACCCTGAAAGATAGGGGCATAGCCTCCCTCATCTGGGAAGAGTGTGGCTACATTTCCGTAGCTGTGGGAAAAAATAACTCCATAAAAAACAGAGTCGATGATATTTCCCAAAGCTCCAGCAAAGATAAGACAAAGGGCCCAGCGAAAAAGGTTGGAGGTCTGTTTTCGGATATTATCCCACAACCAGTAACCGATTCCTATAATGGCTAATAAACGGAAGACGGTTAAAACTAGTTTTGCGGCTTTATCTGATAAAAAGGGTAGAACATCATTGAGTTTGGTTCCCATCGCCATCCCTTTGTTTTCAACAAATAGCAATTTGAAAAATCCCCAATCTACAATAGCACTATTGCCGTATAGAGAAAGTGGGTAATTCAGTTTGATTAAAAACTTCGAAGTTTGATCCATCAATAGCAGGCATAGTATGATAACTAAAGCTGTTGATAGATTGATATTAGAGGCATTAAATTTCAAGGGTTATTTTTGCATGTTTTTAGCCTCGATACTCAAAGTAGCATGGGGGACCAATAATAGTCTTTTTTTATTGATCAATTTTCCCGTCATACGACATATTCCGTAGGTTTTATTCTCTATGCGAATCATTGCGTTTTTAAGATCGCGTATAAACTTTTCTTGACGAATGGCCAATTGAGTGTTCGCTTCCTTGGACATAGTTTCAGAACCTTCCTCAAAGGCCTTGAAAGTCGGGGAAGTATCGTCTGTTCCATTATTGCCATCATTCATATAGGCACTCCTGAGCAGTTCCAAATCTGCTTGGGCCTTTTTAATTTTGTCATCAATTAATTTTCTAAAATCATCTAACTCTCCATCCGAATACCGGGCTTTTATTTCTTTGGCCATCTTAAATTTTTTTAATGGTTATTTGTGTTTTAATATTTTCAAATATAACTTCGGTACCTCTGTTCATTTTGCTAGGGAAATTAATCTTTTCTCCTAAGGTTTCCGAGCAAATGTATTTCCTGTTTTTATGAATTTTTTCTTTTAAACTTTCATCGGCCAAAAAGCTAATATAAATTTTATCGGTAACCTCTAGACCTGAGTCTTTTCTTATGTTTTGAATGCGATTGACCAACTCTCTTGCAATCCCCTCGTCTTTCAAATCTTCGGTCATGGAAATGTCTAATGCTAGAGTCAAACCATTACCACGTGCAACAAGCCAACCTTCTATATCTTTGGAGTTAATCTCAACCTCGGTAATGTCTAAAATAATATTTTTTTCATTAAGAGGTATGTTTATTTTTCCTTCCTTCTCCAAGGTCTTTATTTCATTCTTACCAAAACGATTGATCTCTCCTACCACAGCACCCATTTCACTTCCGAATCGGGGGCCCAATACTTTGAAGTTTGGTTTGATCTCTTTCACCAAAATATTACTATCGTCGTCAATCAATTCAATGGATTTGACATTGATTTCAGAACGTATCTGTTCTTTAATCTTTTCGATCTCACTTTTTTCCTTTGGGCTGTTGACAGCAATCATTAGGGTTTTCAGGGGCTGTCTGACTTTTATTTGTTCTTTTTTCCTAAGTGAGAGGGCCAAGGAAGTGATGTTTCTTGCTTTGTTGATGCGGTTTTCCAGTGCAGTATCGATAAACTTAGTATTGACGGTTGGAAAAATTGATAAATGAACGGATNCTNATTTATCACTTANCGTATTTTCAGTCAAATCTTGGTACAAACGNTCACTGTAAAAGGGTGCAATNGGNGCAGCNAANTGGGTNATTTTGAGNANGCACTCCCAAAGGGTTTGNNAGGCAGCNATCTTNTCTTTTTGATATTNNCCNTTCCAAAAGCGTCTTCTGCACAATCTTACATACCAATTGCTAAGTTTTTCCTGAACAAACTCGGAGCTGGCTCGACTGGCCTTGGTGGGTTCATAATCTTCATAAAAAGCATCAACTTTTCTAATCAGACTGTTCAATTCCGATAAAATCCAACGATCCAATTCAGTCCGTTCGGATAGAGGTATCGGAGCTTCTTGATTTTTAAATCCATCTATATTGGCATANAAGCTAAAGAAAGAATATGTATTGTGNAAGGTACCAAAAAACTTACGCTGGACTTCACCTATCCCCTCCAAATCAAATTTGAGATTGTCCCAGGGATTGGCATTGGAAATCATGTACCACCGTGTAGCGTCTGGACCGTATTCATCAATGGTTTTAAAGGGATCAAACGTATTCCCCAAGCGTTTGGACATTTTTTGACCGTTTTTGTCCAAAACCAGTCCATTAGANACTACATTTTTGTANGAAATTGAATCGAAAACCAGTGTGCTTATGGCATGAAGGGTGTAAAACCACCCCCGGGTTTGATCTATACCCTCGGCGATAAAGTCTGCTGGGAAAGCNGTACCTAAATCAATTTTATCTTTATTTTCAAAGGGGTAGTGCCACTGTGCGTAGGGCATAGAACCGGAGTCAAACCATACGTCGATCAAATCCTTTTCACGATNCATGGGAGTACCTCGCGCTGAGGTCAATACAATNTTATCAACAATATGTTTGTGCAGATCTACTTTTTCGTAATTCGAATCGCTCATATCTCCCACTTCAAAACCTGAAAGAGGGTTGAAAGACATATGTCCTTTTTCAATCGACTTTTCTATTTCCTCATACAACTCTAATACNGACCCAATCACTTTGGTTTCCTTGCCTCCCTCTGTTTGCCAAATGGGTAGTGGGATGCCCCAAAAGCGTGATCTGGAGAGGTTCCAATCATTGGTATTGGCGAGCCAATTGCCAAAACGCCCTTCTCCGGTTGACTTNGGTTTCCAGTTGATTTCTTTATTAAANGCAGTCANTCGATCCCTAACTTGTGTGACCTTNATGAACCAAGAGTCAAGTGGATAGTAAAGTATAGGCTTTTCTGTTCTCCAGCAGTTGGGGTAGGAGTGAACATACTTTTCTACCTTAAATGCTGCATTCTCCTCCTTTAGTCGGATGGCGATNTGTACATCAATGGATTTTTTGGGNGCTTTNCCTTNCTCGTAGTATTCGTTTTTGACGTATTGTCCTGCTAGGCTTCCCATCTCTGGNCGGAACTTACCTTGTAAATCTACCAATGGGACCTTATTATTATTCTCGTCCAAAACTAAAAGTGCTGGCACTTCGGGTGTAGCTTCTTTTGCCACCTTGGCATCATCTGCTCCAAAAGTAGGAGCAGTGTGAACGATTCCTGTTCCGTCCTCAGTAGTTACAAAATCTCCAGGAATAACCCTGTAAGCATTTTCAGGATTATCTATGGGTGAAGGGGCTTCTCGCCATATTTTTTCATAACGTAGGTCGATAAGGTCGGTCCCTTTTATTTCCTTTTCGATGAAAAAAGGAATTTTTTTGGTTCCTTTGGGGTAATTTTTTAAATCCGAAATAGTCACGACCATTTCGTATAATTCTGAAAATTGTTTTTCAACTAAAGTTTTTGCCAATATAACTCGTATGGGTTCATAAGTATATTGGTTGAAGGTGTGAACTAACACATAGTCAATTTTGGGACCAACAGTCAGTGCAGTATTGGAAGGAAGTGTCCAAGGGGTAGTGGTCCATGCCAATAGGTAAAGGGGGGCAGAGCCCTTCAGTGAATCAGGCAATGAATCTTTTATGGTTTTGAACTGTGCAGTAACGGTNGTATCACNAACATCTTGGTAGGTTCCNGGTTGATTCAACTCGTGAGAACTCAGTCCTGTTCCTGCCTTTGGAGAATAGGGTTGGATGGTATAACCTTTGTATAAAAGCCCTTTTTCGTGTATTTGTTTGATCAGCCACCACACTGTTTCCATGTATTTGGAGGTATAGGTCAAATAGGGATCATCCATGTCAACCCAATAACCCATTTTTTGAGTCAGTAGATTCCAAACATCGGTGTATTTCATTACTTCTTCTCTACAAGCGTTGTTGTATTCCTCCACTGAGATAGATTTTCCTATANCATCTTTGGTTATACCCAATACTTTTTCAACACCCAACTCAACAGGAAGACCNTGGGTATCCCAACCTGCTTTTCGGTTTACTTGAAAACCTTTTTGAGTTTTATAACGACAAAAAANATCTTTTATCGTTCTTGCCATAACGTGGTGAATCCCAGGTATTCCGTTTGCTGATGGAGGACCTTCATAAAAAATGTAAGGAGGATGGTTTTCTCTTTCGGAAATACTTTTATCAAAAATCTTGTGTGCTTCCCAATAGTCAAGTATCTCCCTAGAAATTGAGGGTAAATCCAGTCCTTTATATTCCTTAAAAACCATATTAGGCTGAGTTTGGTAAAGATGCGAAATTAAGGATTTTAGGTAAAAAATAGAGATTTTAGATTTTAACCTTTACTCCTAACTGTAAACTTCTTCCTTCTGCTGATATGCCTGAGGCAAAAGTTCTGTAATGCAGATCAAAAATATTTTTAAGTCCGAAGTTGAAAATAATATTTTTTTTGAATTGATATTGGGATAAAATCGACCATATATTCCAAGAGGGCATACCATAATAACGACNTATNTCATTGCTGGCTTCAGGATTTATTAATGGAGTTTCATTTAACCCNTCCTCACCTCCCCAGCTGAATTGGTTAGGGTATTTTCGTTGACTGAATCTCCAAATCAATATGGTTTTCNAGTTTTTCATTCNATGNGAAAGAGTAAAGGTTCCAAATAANGGNGCGATGGAAGGCATGGGACCATAATCTTCATTTCGGTCAGCAGTAGTGAAGGTAATTCCTCCCATGATTTCAAAGGGTTTAATTAGCAACCAATTGCCTTGAATGGACCCACCATATATAAATCGGTTTCCCAAATTTTTATTGGCTTGTGTGATTACCTCCTCCCCATTGTATAAGATTGTGTTTTCGTCGGTTGTGGTGGTATCGGTGAAAACAAAAAAATTAGACCTTACTATATGTCTTGAAACCAATGTATTAAAGGCTCTCAGCTCGANGAAATTAGTTTTGTTGGGGGTATTGAATTTAACNCCAGACTCGAAGGTATANGCATATTCAGGTTTTAAAAAGGAATTTGGCATTAATAAAATACCATTGCTTTCACGAATTTTTCCTANNTCGTCAATGTTGGGNTTTCTAAATCCACTGGAAATTAAACTATTAATTTGCNATTTTTGATTGGGTCGATANGTAANNGCTAGGGTGTAGGTCAAAGCCTCTGTTTGAAGATCTAAAGTGGAAAGGAGTTTGTCAACCTGAGCAGTGTCATTCCATCGCGCACTNATTTTTGATCCTGTNACCCTCAATCCTCCATTGAGTGTTAAACGATTGTTNGCNNTGTAAATCCAATTCAAATAACCTGCAAAANTTGAAGCANTACTGCCATCACTGGGATATCTTGAGGGGATCATCGTTCGNTTGTTATAGCCGATTATTTTCTCTGAATTAAGGACTAGATCTANNGAAAATCCTTCTGATCGAATNTTGTTNTAGGTCCATTCCAAACCATAAGAGANAGAATGNCCNTCCGCTATATTTCCGNAAAAGTCCGCATTGATACTAAAAACGTTTACATTTTCAATTTGGTGGGAACGGNTAAGGCTACCAAACTTCCGATTAATTCTTGATTCCTCTACATTTTGATAGGCGGCTGTTAGCGTTCCTTTTTTTAACCAATTTNTACCNATGAAAAATTTCAGTTGAGGCGAGAGAAAAAATCGTTTTTGGGGNCCATAATACCATTCNCTAAAACGCAAACTACCATNGCGTTCCTCAACCAATTTATCGTANCTGTCTATATCCGAGGATTCAGAGTACTGNAGATTTAAACTTAAAAACATATCGNGAGGAAGGTGAACCAAGAATTTTTGAAAAACATCNAATTGGTCGTAAGCAGTATTTTTTTGGATGNTAGGTCTAGAATTTNTAGTGGGCTTGGCTTTNNATTGATTCCTGCTGTTNAGTGAATGATAAGGTGTTAACCCCCAATCNGAAAAACCATGATTACGGNTTTTNCCAATTCTGATATTANCAAAACTGGAATAACTCACACTGGTGANACTGCCCCAATTTTTGTAACTCAANGCCGTACTTAAATTATTTACGAAAGAAAGGTTGGCATGATTGAAATTGNANGACAATTCTGATTGGANAGGGGTTNTACTGTTNAANNTAGGCGACTTNGTATAGTAGTGGATNACCCCACCCAGGGCATCGGAGCCNTATCCAACNGAGGAAGACCCAAAAGTAACCTCAACNCTATCAATATTATGGGGATCTATCGTGATGGCATTTTGTAAATGACCGGACCTGTAAATCGCATTATTAATTCTTACTCCATCCACTACAATCAGTACCCTGTTAGCCTCAAAGCCTCTCAAAACGGGACTTCCTCCCCCTCCTTGTGATTTTTGAATCCTTATATTTGGATTTATTTCTAAAAGATCTGCTCCAGTGGCCACTGCTCCCAACTCAATTTCATTTTGAGAGATAATTCCTACTTGCTCAGCAATTTTATCCCTAGTGGACTGGGATCGTGCCACGGAGAGAACCACTTCTTCCAAAACTTCATCTTCCGTACTCATTTGGATGATTTTTTTCCCTTCCAATACTTCAATCATGGAAATAATCAAGGGTTTGTACCCTAATAAATTTAATCTAATTTGTCCTTGGTCTGGAAAATCTTTGAGTAAGGCTTTTCCTATGGCGTTAGTTANTACATTGTGACTTCCACTTTCCGTAAAAANAATTACGTTTTCNAGAGGTTCCCCTGTAACAACATCCTCTACCCAAACCTCCTGACCAAATATATTCCAGCAGAGAAAGAGAAAAGTTATTAAAACAAGAAAATAATTNCTATNGAAAAATTTCATGGAGTATNTTAACTGATTTTATTTTCCCAAAGCCTTGTAAATGTATATTAAAATAATCTATNAATATACTNAACACTTTCNATCTCAATGNGTTTGANATAGNTATTTTTTCTAATTCCNCAAAATTAGTGCCAAGCAATTTTTTTAANGCAATNACCAAANNACCTCCAATTACNTATTNGGATGGAGAGCTCATACAAAAACATCCATTTTCTAAATCAAAAAAATCTTCTTTCATATTCGATTGATTGGGATAAAAGCCGAGATGATTGGTAAGTTCTAGCATGAACTTTATATGAAATAGAGGTGAAAATCCTTTTGTCTCCAAATGAATAATATTCTTTTCGATGAAATGGAATAAACTTTTATTGGGCGCGCCNTCCTCTGAAATTACTTTTGTCAAAACTTCAGATAAGAAAAGAGCAATTGTATTTTTCTTTATNTTNGAGGGAATNTCAAACAAAGGAAAGTGTACTCTTGCTTCCTTAATAAATAGAAGTCTCTCATGGTTTTGATTATTTACCTGTGTAATGAGGCTAATGATATTTAGGGGTTGAAATAGGGATTTTTTTAAGGCCCCTTTTTTGGAGGACAGAATCCCTTTGAGTAGAAACGATTTCAGTCCTAACTCTTTACAATAGCAGCGAGCGATTAGACTAGAATCACTGTATTTTAGTGTACTGAGTACAATGGAATTGGTTTTAATCAACATATCTTGCAGTAGAAGATTCAAACTACTCCTTGAGCAAGCATGGCATCGGCTACTTTTACAAATCCAGCAATATTAGCTCCTTTAACATAATTTACATAGCTCTTTTCTTTTCCAAAATCTAAACAGGACTGATGAATATCAGCCATGATGGACTGTAATTTAGCATCGACCTCCTCTCTAGACCAATTGTAGCGAAGTGAATTTTGTGCCATTTCTAAACCTGAAACGGCAACACCTCCCGCATTGGAAGCCTTACCCGGAGCGTAAAGAACTCCGTGGTTAGTGAATTGATGAATGGCCTTTGGAGTNGACGGCATATTGGCTCCTTCACCTAAACAGATACACCCATTTTTGATTAATAAGGAAGCATCTTTTTCCTTCAATTCATTTTGCGTAGCACAAGGGAGTGCAACTTCGCAGGGCACCTCCCATGGTGCTTTACCAATTACAAATTTCGCTTCGGGGTATTTTTCGAGGTAAGCGCTGATGCGCTTTCGTTTTACATTCTTAAGCTCCATAACGTGGGCTAATTTTTCCTCATCAATACCTTTGGCATCGAAAATATATCCAGAGGAATCTGACAANGTCAAAACTTTGGCTCCCAATAAAATCGCCTTTTCAGCTGCATACTGCGCTACATTCCCACTTCCTGAGATTACTACTTTTTTGCCTTTCAAAACCGTTCCATTATGTTCCATCATTTTTTGAACGAAATAAACTACTCCATAGCCTGTGGCCTCTGGTCTAATTAAAGATCCACCCCATGAAATTCCTTTACCTGTTAATACTCCCGTAAATTCATTTTTCAGCCTCTTGTATTGACCGAACATATAGCCAATTTCTCTGTTTCCTACACCGATATCGCCAGCAGGAATATCCCGATTTGGACCAATATGTCGGAAAAGCTCTGTCATAAAACTTTGGCAAAAGCGCATCACTTCAGTGTCCGTTCTTCCCTTGGGATCAAAATCCGAACCGCCTTTTCCTCCTCCCATGGGAAGTGTGGTCAAACTGTTTTTGAAGATTTGTTCGAAGGCTAAAAACTTNAGAACGCTTAGGTTTACACTGGGATGAAAACGCAAACCCCCTTTATAGGGTCCAATCGCAGAATTCATCTCTATTCTGAAGCCACGGTTCACTTGAATTTCCTCTTGATCGTCAATCCAGGCAACACGGAAGGAGACCACGCGTTCGGGCTCCACCATTCGGAGTAATATGTTCTGACCGTAGTAAACATCATTTTTAACGATATATGGAATTACCGTTTCGGCGACCTCGGTTACCGCCTGCATAAACTCAGGTTCATTTTTATTTTTTTTGTTGACTTCTGCCAAAAAATCCTTAATTACTTTCTCCATGAAATTGATTTTTTATCAATTAAATGTACATTTTATAATGGAATTGGAGGGAATTTTTAGCTAAAAAGGACTGAGATTAGTGACTCAATTTTGGATACAGAAAGTACTTTGATAGAATCATTTTTCTTTCCAATTTTTGCAAATTTGGAGATCACTATGGTATCAAATCCCAGTTTCGATGCCTCTTGTATGCGTTCTACTGTTTTGGGAACAGGCCTGATTTCACCTGATAGTCCCACCTCCGCCGCAAAGCAAAAATTTTCTGAAATATCTATATCGTGGTAACTCGATAAAATGGCAACTATGACCGCCAAATCAATGGCTGGATCAGCGATAGAGATCCCTCCTGTAATATTGATAAAAACATCTTTAGTCCCCAAAGCAAAACCAGCTCTTTTTTCAAGAACAGCTAAAAGCATATTCAGTCTTTTGGTATTGTAACCTGAAGTGGTTCTTTGTGGAGTTCCATAAACAGCGGTGCTTACCAATGCTTGAATTTCGATCATTAGCGGACGAATTCCCTCAATGGCGGAGGCAATGGCATGTCCGCTAAGCATTTCATCTTTTTCAGAGATTAGCAGTTCAACAGGGTTACTTACCGCTCTTAATCCTTTTGATTGCATCTCATAAATGCCGATTTCAGAAGTGGCACCGAAGCGNTTTTTTTGGGTTTTTAAAATACGGTAGATATGATTGCGGTCTCCTTCGAAATGTAATACTACGTCCACCATATGTTCCAATATTTTGGGGCCTGCAATCTGACCATCNTTTGTAATGTGTCCCACCAAAAAAACCGGTACATTGGTCTCTTTAGCAAACTTGATGAATTCCGCAGTACATTCTTTAATTTGAGAAACACTGCCTGGACTGCTGNCTATGTAATCGGTATTAAGGGTCTGTACAGAATCAATAATGACCAGTTCGGGTTTCAAGACCTCAATTTGAGAAAATATATTTTGGGTTTTTGTTTCGCTTACCACATAACACTCTTCTGAGGAGACATTCATTCGGTCAGAACGAATCTTGATCTGCTGCTGACTCTCTTCACCTGAAACATATAGCACTTTGCAGCCAATTGACACAGCAATTTGCAAAAGTAGGGTAGACTTTCCGATACCTGGTTCTCCTCCCAAAAGCATCAGAGCCCCAGGAATAATACCTCCACCCAAAACACGATTTAATTCTTCATCTCCCGTATTTATTCTTGATACAGAGGATATTTTTATCTGATCGATTTTAATGGGTTTTGATATAGTACTTGACCTTTTTTCACTTTTCCAATTTTTTTTATCTGACTTTTCNACCACCTCTTCACCCAAGGTATTCCATTGCTTACAAGAGTTGCATTGGCCTTGCCATTGAGCGTGTTGAGTCCCACAGCTCTGGCAAAAGAAAGAGGTCCTGATTTTACTCATATAATCTCTGTAAAAAACAAATTTTATTTTTGGCGATTAACCAAAGGTAAAGCAAAAAAGGCCATGGCACCAAAACTCANGATCATTAACGTTTGGCATGTCCACATGATCCAGCCAAATGCCAAACTTGACTCTTTAGAAATTCCAAAAGCGATCAATACCAGAGAGACAGAGTAGGGGTAAATACCGATACCACCATTGGTTGCAGAGATGGACAATCCACCTACAACAAAAGCAGTGATCAAGGCGTCAACCTCAAGATTGACTGTTTCGTGTATAGAAAATTTTATAATCCAAAACATCAATACGTACATAAGCCAAATAAAAAAAGTGTGCGTAACAAAAAGCCCTTTCTTTTTCATATATTTAATAGAAACGATACCTTCCCAAATACCATGAAAAAACTGTTTTATTCTTTCAGTGAAGTGATGGTTAGATTGAAGAAAAAACTTTCTTATTAAGAAAAATCCAATGACGATAGTGATGAAGCTCAAACCAGACTGAAAAAAGTTGAGATCCTTTAGGTTTAAATAATTTATAATCAGATCAAATTTAAGTCCAAGTGCAAAAAGGATGCAACATATCAGTATTGCAAGGTCTATAAATCGTTCGGTAATGACGGTACCAAACCCTTTTTGAAAAGGAATATTCTCATAGCGATCCATGGCGGTGGCCCTGAGTAATTCCCCAGATCGAGGAATCCCTAAATTCGATAAATAACCAATCAAAACTGCTAAAATTAAATTGATGGTTTTGGGATGGTAGCCCAATGGTGTAAGCAGATATCGCCAACGTACAGCTCTTGAAATATGGCTTAAGATGCCAAAAAAAGTAGAAAGTATTACAAACCGATAATCGGCATTTTTGATATACTTAAATATATTTGTACGGTCCTCGGGGGTAGTGTTTTGGTAACTGAGATAAATAAAAAAAATACCTATGAAAAGTGGGATAATTTTTTTTGAAAGTAAAAGGACTTTCTTCAATATTCTAATTAAGTAGGTTGGTATTTTCGTCAGGAAAAATAATAGTAGGCTTAAAACCCTTTGCCTTTTCAAACTCCATTTGTGCGTAACCTATTATAATCACAATATCTCCTTTTTGAACTTTCCTAGCTGCAGGACCATTGAGGGTAACTTCACCACTTGCTCTTTTTCCTTCGATGATGTAAGTTTCTAATCTTTCACCATTGTTGATATTCACTATCTGAACTTTTTCACCCACAATTAAATTTGCAGCGTCAATTAAGTCTCTATCAATGGTAATACTTCCAACGTAACTTAGGTCAGCGTCAGTAACCTTCACTCGGTGGATTTTCGATTTAATTACTTCTATCAGCACNTGGTAAATTTAGTAATTTAAGGGATATCCAAATTATCTATCAACCTAATTTTTCCCAAATGGACTGCAATAAAGCCTCTACCCGAATCTATAGTCTTTTTTAAATCGACTTCTTTCAGTGTTTTAGGGTCAGCAACAGTAAAATATTCTAGATTAAGCTCATCGTATTTTTTAAAGAAATCCATCACCATTTTTTTAAGGGTTCCATAGGATTCCTTTTTAGCATTGGATTTAGCAAATTTTAACCCCTCAAATATTTTAGCAGCTAATTTTCTTTCAGAGGTCGATAATAGAGTGTTTCGCGAGCTCATGGCAAGTCCACTTTTTTCTCTAATTATGGGGCAACTAATTATTTTGGTTCTAAGCTTCAGTGATTGGGCTATATGTTCTATGATACGCAATTGTTGAAAATCTTTTTCCCCAAAATAGGCGCGGGTAGGATTAAATATTTTGAGGAAATGCCAAACAATAGTAGCTACACCCTGAAAATGACCAGATCTTTTCTCTCCTTCCATCACTTGGTCTAGACCTCCGAGGTCAAATGATTTTGATGTCACAAGTTTTCCATAAATGTCATTTACTTTGGGAGCATAGACAAATATCTGTCCCGGGAGTTGTTCAATTTTTCTCAAGTCAGCCTCAATGTTGATTGGGTAGTTCTCAAGATCGACTTTGTCATCAAATTGTGTGGGATTTATAAAAATACTTACTAAAACCGTTTTATTTTCACTTAGCGCTTTTTTAATCAGAGATAAATGCCCTAAATGAAGGGCACCCATAGTAGGNACCATACCAATGGGTTGNGTTTCTTTTGATAATTGCTCGACCAAAGNNTGGGAAGCATCAAAAACCTGCATTTAGTAAAATATTAACANGTGTAAATATACAGAATTCAGCATATTCCGTTAAANTTTATTANTTTTGCNAAACTTTGCCCTTTTCGGTTATANAGANTTTATGAAAGACAAAAAGGTTCTAAATATTTCGTCTGAAGTNGTTCCATACCTTCCNCAGACNAANCAAGCTATNAATTCTTTCAAAATNCCAAAAAACATNAATGATCATGGTGGTCAAACTCGNATNTTTATGCCCAGATANGGGCTNATTAANGAGAGAAGNCATCAACTNCANGAAGTGATTCGCCTTTCTGGAATGAATCTNGTAATCAATGATGTNGATATGCCTTTNATTATNAAAGTNGCCTCNATCCCNAAAGAGAGAATGCAAGTNTANTTTATTGANAATGAAGAATATTTTAAAAGGNGNGCNATATTAAGAGATGAAANTCAAGNTCTTTTTCCNGACAATGATGAAAGAATGATTTTCTTTACNAAAGGGGTAATTGAAACCGTNAAAAAANTNAATTGGTCNCCTGANNTAATNCATTTACANGGNTGGTTCACNAGTCTCTTTCCCTCTNTATCTCAATACCTANTACAAAGATGAACCCATCTTTGCNAANAGTAAAATTGTTACNTCTGTATACGCCAANGACTTTGANGGTGTCNTATCTAGTCAATTACACAAGAAAGTTTCTTTTGATGATATTCCTGAAGAATTGATTGAACCGCTTAGAAATGCTGATTTTGAAAATCTACAGCATTTGAGTTTAAACTTTTCAGATGGCTATGTAATTGCTGATCAAGAAACACCTAAGTCGATTGAAAATTATTCAAACTATAAACAAATCCCTGGTCTTAGTTTTGAAGAATCGCAAAAAGACGATGCGTTAGTCAGTCTTTACACTAATCATATTTTAAAGTAAAGAATGTATTTTTTGAGGATTTTCATCAATCTTTTGACTATTCTTTTATTGTTTTCACTGATACTTTCATCTTGTGATAAAGAGTATCATTCTGCTGGATCCGAACTACTTCTCCCCACAGCCTTGAAGTCAAAGTCCCATGACGTTCCTGTTTATTCTTATCAGAATAACGTCAATTATTATCAAACAGATGGGCTTCCTTTGGGGCAGCTCGGTAAAATCCAAATTCCAGAGTTGGTTATTTCTGAGGCTAATATCACTGCAAGGTTAAGAGCTTCTACTAACCCTACATTTGGTAATTATACTCAAAAAAGAGAAGATGATGGAGACGAGGATAATCCAGCTGTAATTAATGAGAATGAAACCGTAACACATGTTTATCTTGAAATACCATTTTTCAATAATCTAAATGATAAAGATGGAGATGGTGTTATTGATAGTTTAGATATAGATCCAGAGGATGGGGAAAGTGATACAGATGGCGATGGAGTAACTGATTACGATGAATCCCGATCTGACCTTGACCCACTGAATGAAGACAGCGACGGTGATGGGATATTAGATGGTATTGATCAAGACAACAGCAGCTACGACAATGAAAACAGAGTTTACGAAATAGATTCTATATATGGCAATAGAAAGGCATCTTTTGACCTCAGAATATATGAGCTCAAATATTATTTGTCTCAGTATGACCCAGCGACAGATTTTGCCAAAAACTCAAAATTTTTTTCTAATACGGATTATTTCAAAAGAGGATTTTTTGGAAAAACGCTTCACGATGACCGCTATCGACTCAATTTTGAGGAGTTGCGGTTTAATTTTGAGGAAGACGATCCCGATACTGAGGATGTAGATGAGCGGGAATCTGTAGAAACCAGATTAACGCCAAGAATAAGAGTTCCTTTGGAAAAAGTATTTTTTCAAGAAAAAATACTCGACCAAGAAGGGGAAGCTGTTTTCGCCAACGATGATAATTTCGCCCAACACTTAAGGGGGCTCATTATCAAAGCCGATAATTTTGACGATGATTTGTATATGTTATTAGATATCAATAATGCAAGAATCAGTATTGAATATGAATACGATCAGGTCAATACCAATAATACTGTTGAAGATACTTCGGACGACACTACAGAAAAGAGTTCAAAAACATACTTAATTAATTTTGGGTTACACTTCAATACAGTTAAAAAAAACATTGTTAACAGTCAGGTTGATCAAGAAATATTGGCCAGTCAAAGTAATGCCCCCTCTAAGCAAATGTATCTTAGTGGTAATGGATTATTTTCTACTTTGAGACTGTTTGAGCAGCAAGATAGCGAAGGAAATCAATTGCTTGATGAATTGAGAGGGAACCAATGGTTGATTAATGAAGCTAATTTGATTTTATATATTGATCAAAATCAATACAGTTCCCTTAACAAATCACAATTTCCAGACCGACTTTATTTGTATAAATACCATACAGGTTTTCCGCTTACTGACTTTAGCATTGACAATACGGTAAATAATAATGAAAGTAATAGAAGTAAATTCATCTACGGAGGAATTTTAGAGATGGACGAAGAAGACAAGCCTCATCATTATAAGTTCAGAATTACCGATCATGTTAATAGACTTATTAAAAATGACTCTGCAAATGTTTCTCTAGGATTGGTTCCTTCTAGTGGAATTAACAATATACAACCTAAAAGAGCAGAAACAGTTGACAATGAAATTATTAATTCCCCTGCCACTGCAATTCTTAATCCAAAAGGGGTAATACTTCACGGATCTGAAAGCGTAAATCATCCGGAGGGAGGACTAAAGCTTGAGATTTTATACACAGAATACTAATCTAATTAAGCCTTTAATCGTGACTTTAACCAGCACATCTTAATATAGATAACTAATAATAATTAATTTTTAATTAAATATAATTATAAACTATATTTATTAGTATTTCGAGCTATATTTACTAACAATTTGATATAAAAAAGGGTATCATAGTAAAAAACTATCAATTAAATTTATTTGATAGTATTTGTCTAAAATATAGAAAAAATATACAGCCAATTGTAATCAATAATGCAACTTTGGATCCCCAGATTATATTGCTGGCAGCGAAAGTAATTACCCACCACAGAGTAAATAATACCATACCTGCACTCATTTTAATCGAGCTATAGAAAACAATATCATTGAATAGACCTAAAACTTTTTTAATAATCAATAGGGGAAGTAAGTTAGGAATAGAAAATAAACCAATGACAATTTTTTTCCAATTTCGTTTCATTAAAATATTTTTGGGGGCTAAACTCTGTTCTTTTATACCTTTTTTAATTTCCTCAAAAGGCATTATGGTATTTCCTTCGTGAATTAATTTTTTACGGTCCCCATAACTCTCGTCGTTATCTGGCAGCCACAAGCATTTTTTCATCCCTAACCTTAAGCTTTCTCTGATTTTGTTTATTAATTCTGGTTTATCACCATTTTTTTCAGTAAAGTTCTTTATTAAAATGGGATCGCCAAAAACTAAATGAAGATCACAAAAGGGATTTCTATGGTGACCATAATTAATACCTATTGGTAAAATGTAAACAGGGTTATCAGAGTTCTCTTGTGCTTCAAAAACTAAACGACTACTTCCTTTTGATAGAGGTTGTAGGAAGTATTCATCATGATGAGAGGCCTCAGAAAACATCATAACCCATTCGTTTCTTGATAGTATTTTTTTACACCTATCAAAGATGGCTTCATTTTTTTTCAAATTCGTGTAACCGTTTCTAATTCTATAAACAGGCAGCATTTTTAGTGCATCCATAAACCACTGAAATGGTCCACCAAAAACATCACTTCGTGTTAATGAAGTAACGGGTCGGGGAATGTTACATCCCACTAAGAGTGGGTCTAAAAACGCACCTTGATGATTGGGAGAAAAAAGTACGCCTCCTTCTTTGGGAATCTTCTTAAGGCCGTAAATACGAATCCTTCTGAAATAACATAAACTAGATAGCTTAATAATATACTTGATGAAGTAGTAAAACAGCTTTTTCATTGATCCGTCGTGGTTAGTGTTTTGGTATTATACAAGTCAATTTCCTTTGCATAATTTCACAATTTAGTAAAAAAAATATTTAATAGGGGATCATCTCTTTGGAGGATTGTCATATTGATTTTGACTTTTTTTTATTAAATCAAATGTTTAAGTATGATAATGTTAAACCAATCAAAGTATTCCATTATTTTTGAATAAGAAATCATAAAACCATTCAATCATGAGTAATAGTGGACTTTTTGACTTTAAATTTTATGAGTGGGAAAAAAAGGCTCACGATCGCCCTTTTTTAAGGCAACCATTTGGCGATCAGTGGGAAGAGTATACTTGGGCAGAAACTGGACAAATGGCCCGAAAATTAGCTAAAGGATTAAAATCATTAGGACTTAGGCAGGGAGCGCATATAGGACTCATCTCAAAAAACTGTAGGGAATGGATTATTGCTGACCTTGCCATTATGATGGCAGGTTATATTTCTGTCCCTTTTTTCCCATCCCTAAAAGGAAGAGAATTAGAATTTCTAATCGATTTTGGGGATGTAGACCTACTATTTGTTGGAAAAATAGAAACTTGGGACAACATAAAGAGTAATATACCAAAAGACCTACCTCTAATTAGTTTTCCTAATTACAAGGGTTGTTCAGTGGTTGACAGAGGAGAGCAATGGTTTGATTTTATCAATCGAAAAGAGCCATTACATAAACCTCACATTCCAAAACTTTCTGACTTATGGACTATTATATTCACCTCTGGTACCACTGGCAATCCAAAAGGGGTAAAGCTTTCTTATCTAGCTCTTGATTCAACAAAAATTATTACTGAACAGATCAACCCACTAAAAATTGATTTCTCTGGAAATAATGATTTTATATCCTACCTCCCACTGAATCATATTGTAGAGCGAGTAGTGTTAGAGCACGTTTGTTTACGCTTTGGGGGATCACTTTCTTTTGTTGAGTCTATTGACAGTTTTGCCAAGAATTTGAGGGAGATCCAGCCACATGTTTTCTTTGCTGCGCCCAGGATATGGACCAAGTTCCAATTGGGGATACTTGCAAAAGTACCACAAAAAAAATTAGATATTTTACTCAAAATTCCTTTGATTTCAGGATTGATAAAAAGAAAACTAAAAAAGAACCTTGGCTTGAAGAGGGCAAGGTCGACTGTTTCAGGATCAGCACCAATCCCTCTTTCTCAGATAGAATGGTTTAGAAAAATTGGAATTTATATTACAAATGGTTACGGCATGACCGAAAATTGCGCCATTTGTACCCAAGTAGATGGTCAGGATTTTGAAAAATCAGATTCTGTAGGAAAACCCCAGTGCGGTGTAGAGGTTAAAATTGATAAAAAAACCAAGGAGGTTCTCATGAGAGGTCCTTTTGTGATGGATGGCTATTATAAGAATGAAAAAATGACAAAAGCCACGCTGATAGATGGATGGTTGCATACGGGAGATAAAGGTTTCTTGGATGAGGACAATTATTTGTATATTTCAGGAAGGGTCGTTGATAGTTTCAAGACTTCCAAAGGAAAATTCATAGAACCCCTGACCCTAGAAAATTATTTTGCAGATATAAAGCAACTCGAAGAAGTTTGTGTTACAGGCCTTGGATTACCGCAACCCATCGTTCTTGCTCAATTGTCTGAAATAGGCAAAGCCCTTCCCAAAGAAGAAGTTAAAAGCTTATTAGAAGAAAAAATCACAAAAATTAATGAGGATTTAGAGAATTACAAAAAGATATCCACCCTTGTCTTAGTGAAGGAACAATGGACAGAGCAAAATAAAATATTGGGTCCTACCTTAAAAATCAAAAGGGGAAATATTGACAATATGTACTGTTCAAGACATAGGGATTGGCATGAAGATAACCAAGTCGTTTTATTCGAAAAGTAGTATATTTAAACTCAAAATTGAAGATCTTGGGTGGTGATTACCCCCCATAATTATATCGACCATAATAAAAACTAAAACAATAATTTAATGAAAACAAAAACACTATTAAGAGTAATAACGTTCTTTATTGGGGTGTTATTAGTGAACTTTATTCATGCTCAGACAACAATAAACGGTTCTGTTATTGATAATGAAACTAGCGAACCTCTTCCAGGAGTTAACGTAATAATCAAGGGAACATTTTCAGGTGTTTCTACTGATTTTGATGGAAATTTTAGTTTGACGACAGAGCAGTCATTTCCAATAACACTAGAGGTTAGTTACATTGGTTTTACTACTAAATCAATTGAGGTCGCCTCAGCTAATGATGCCGTGAATATTTCACTTGCCCCGGGGAGTGACGCTCTTGACGAAATTGTAATTGCTGCATCCAGAACTCCAGAGAGAATTTTTGAATCGCCAGTCACGGTTGAAAAATTTAGTGTTAAGCAAATTGAAAATACTCCATCAGCAGATTTTTTCAATGGATTAGGAAATTTGAGATCTATAAATATGACTGAGTCAGGCTTGGTTTTTAATCAGGTAAGCCTTAGAGGTTTTGCAGATGTATATAATGAGGGTCTAGTAACACTCGTTGATGGTATGAATAATCAAGCCCCAGTATTTGGTTTTGCATTTGGAAACTTAATTGGTTTGCACCAATTAGATGTTCAAAGCGTAGAATTGTTACCCGGTGCTGCATCTGCACTTTATGGAGCTGACGCGTACAAAGGGATTATGTTTATCAATAGTAAAAATCCATTCGATCACGAGGGTATTAGTGTGATGTACAGGACAGGTGTTACAGAACAAGATGTAGCAGGTTCCAATAGCTTTACTGATATTGGTGTAAGATTAGCTACAAAACTCTCCGATAAATGGGCAATAAAGGCTACTATAGCACACAAAGAAGGAACAGACTGGGTTCCAGGTGATTATAGACATTACAACATTGATCGAAGTATTAATACAAATGAAAATTATAAGACTCAGTTTTCTAATTACGACGGTGTTAATACGGAGGGTGAGCGGACTTTTACCACATCTACAATTTTTGATGCATTGGCTGATTTAGCAGGAAATCCAGCTTTGGCAGGTTTTAGTGATTTGTCACCAAATTATTTTGATCCAATCACCTCACCAGGATATAAAATTGCCGACCTTTATGGAACAGATACATACAACACTAAAGGAAACTTTGCAATTCATTTTCGTCCTGACAGTCTGACTGAGATAAGCCTACAATCCCTCATTGGAACTGGTAAAGCAATGCTTCCAACTGGAGGAATGATGTATAATATTGACGAAGTTGTAGTTCAACAGCATAAGTTAGATTACAAAAGGGGAGGTTTAAAAGCGAGAGTTTATTATACACATGAAGATGCAGGTGATACAGTTGCTGGTTTGTTGATGGGAACTGCTGTTGCTAACTCTATGCCAAACGGTCTTTTAGATGGATATGGAACTCCTTATTTACAAACTTATCTTGGAACTTTAGCGGCATCCAAAGGATACCCTGCAGGACTAGCAGGTGTTGGTGCATTGCTTGGTGATATCTCAACTCATATAATGGGAACTGTCATGACGGGGGGAGATCCTACACCACTTGCTTTTAATGACCTTTTTGGAGGTTCAACTGCCTTTGCTCATAATAATGCAAGAGCCGTAGCTGATCCATTATTACTTCAGCCTGGAACTTCAGACTTCAATGACGCTGTAGCATCTGCTACACGTTTAACTGCAGACAATCTTGGAACTGGTGCCAGAATACAGGATATTTCAAAGGTTTATAATTT
>NHIC01000002.1 GCA_002169865.1 Flavobacteriaceae bacterium TMED179
AGAATCAATTTCTCAGGTTGGAATGAAAAATCTCAGATTATATATGTCTGCAGATAATGTTTTCAATTCTACTGATTATCCTGGAGGAAATCCAGAAGCTAATAATTCTGAAGTTGAAAACACATTAACAGAAGGAGTTGATTATGCAGGATACCCTTTATCTAGAGTAGTGACTTTTGGATTAAAAGCAACTTTTTAAAANANANAAAAATGAAAAAATTTAAAATTTTATTATTTAGCTTAATAATATCAATTACAGTCTATAGCTGTGATGAGGAGGAATTGAATTTAGCTCCAATTTCTCAGTTAACAACAGGAAATTTTTACCAATCGTCAGCTCAAATTGACCAAGCTTTAACCGGAGCATACTCTGGATTAAATGAACTTTATGATGAGATGATGATTAGAGCTGCAATATGGAGAGGTGATAACTCTTCTCAAACAAACGGATATGCGAATAATCTTGAATTGAATATTTCTCAATACAACGAAAATGCCGGATCTCAAGTATCAACCGATATTTGGAATACTTGTTATGCAATTATTAGTAGAGTTAATTTAGTTATTGATAAATCTACCGGACTTGATTACGCTGAAAAAACTTCACACCTTGGTCAAGCTAGATTTTTAAGGGCATTGATGTATTATGAATTAGTCAGGCACTTTGGAGATGTTCCATTAGTTAAAAAACCAGTTGGATTAGAGGAAAGTTTTACAATTTCAAGATCACCATCGAGTGAAGTTTATACTTTTGTAACCTCAGAATTCGAGGCACTGGCAGACGTTTCACAGGGTTTAAGTGTAAATCAAAATGATAAAGGAAGGCCAACTATTTATTCAGCTTTTGGAATGGCAGCTAAAGCATATATACTCCAGGGGAATTATTCTTCTGCCAAACCACATTTAAAATCAATAATTGATAGTGGTAAATTTTCAATGCAAGCTAATTACGCAGATATTTTTATGGAGGCAAATGATAATGGCCCTCATGTCGTTTTTTCAGTCCAATATGATAAATCCGTAGCAGGTCAGGGAAATGCTCAACCTCAACAGGTACCAAAAATGGCTGCTGAAATTCCACTAAATGGAGTTACTCGAAGACAAACGGTCAGTGAGGATTTGTATAACTCATATGAGGCAGGTGATCTAAGAAGAGATCTTACTGTTCAAAACGGTTATACATCCACTGAAGATGGAGAATTTGTTGCCGATGAATTATTTTGGATTAAATATGCTAAAAATAATCAACCTGCAACTTTTGAAGAATGGGGAGTAGATATTTCAATTATTAGATACACTGATGTTAAGATGTTATATGCTGAAATACTAAACAGTGAAAGCTATCCTAGTGCTGAAGCATTTAGTATTTTGAATGAAGTTAGAATTAGAGCTGGTTTGCCAGCTGTGTCTTCCTCGGATTTAACAAGCCAATCAGCATTCCTAGATGCAATTATTAAGGAGAGAAGGATTGAGTTTGCAGGAGAAAGTAACAGGTGGTGGGATTTACTTCGAACCGGAAAAGATCAAACAGTTCTTTCAGCTTTTGCCCTTCCAGAGTACCCATATAATACTAATAAGAGACTCTTTGGAATTCCAGAAGCAGAAATATTAAAAGTTAATGATCCTTCAATTCTTTCTCAGAATCCTGGGTATTAATACTTAATTTATTCTTATATAAAAGGGTACAGAGAATTCTCTGAACCCTTTTTTTATAACTAATTTAAACATCATTTAATGAGTCTTTTATCAGTACTTTATTTTTTATAATTTCAATTTATTTGAGAACTATTATTTTAATATCATTATTCTTTTTTTCATATGGTAATGCTCAAAAAGTGAATCAAAGAAAACCGAACTTCATCGTAATACTTACTGATGACCAAAGTTGGGTAGGAACATCTTTTTTAGCAGATCCTAATGATCCTCGTTCTAAAAGTGACTATTATCAAACTCCTAACATGGAGCGATTAGCCAGAGGTGGAATGCGAATGACCAATGGATATGCACCGGCTCCATTCTGCTCCCCCACTAGAAAAAGTATTTTAACAGGATTGACCCCCGCTAAGCATGAATATCAAAAAGACAGGAAAAATTGGACTAAGGTTTTTAGGAGAGAGCTAACAATTCCAAAAATACTTAAAAAAGTAGACCCTAATTATGTAACCGCTCACTTTGGAAAATGGGATGCTAGGTATGATAACTTTACCCCCGAGGAAATGGGATACGATTTTAGTGATGGATTAACCAGTAACAATACGGGGGGGGGGAAGAAAACTCTTACTAATAAAGGAAAAGAAATTCCTTTTGTAATGGGAGAACAGTGGCCTAAAGCCTATAATGATCCAAAGCTGATTTTTTCGCTCACAAAAAAGTCAAATAATTTCATCGAAGAGCAAACCCAAAATAATAAGCCTTTTTTTATTCAAATTTCTCATTACGCAGTCCACTTGGCCGTTACCTACAGTCAAAAAAACATTAATAAATATAAGGAAGCAGAAAAAGGACAAAAACACTTTGTTCCCGAGTTTGCAGCCATGACAGAGGACATGGATGAAGGCATTGGAATGATCCTTGACAAATTATCTTCTCTCGGCATAGCTGATAATACTTATATCATTTTCTTATCAGACAACGGAGGTAGAACTGCAATTCCAATTGGACCTGAACAAAAAGAAGCTAGAAACTTTCCACTTAGAGGAGGTAAGGGGTCTATGTATGAGGGAGGGTTAAGGGTTCCTTTTATTGTCTCAGGTCCTGGTATTTCTGAGAATACCTATTCCAATGTTCCCGTTACTGGTTTGGATATTTTACCTACAATTGCTAGATTGGCAGGCTATGAAGACCCCTTTCCCAAAAAACTTGATGGGGGTAACATGGCCTCTGTCATTCATAATAATGGAAAGGGAATAATAAATAGAAATCGCCCCTTTTTGATATTTCACCAAGCGGCAAACAGAAAACCCACTTCTGCCATTCGATTGGAAAATTTTAAGCTTGTTAAGGACTGGCGCTACAATAACTTGGAACTTTTTGACCTTGCTAATGACATTGAAGAAAAAAATGATCTTTCTAAAAAAATGCCTGAGGTTGTAAAAAAATTAGATAAAGCTTTGATTCAATTTCTAGAAGAAGCCAATGCTGAAACTAAGTTCTTCCATAAAAAATATTAATCTTAAATCATTTTCATGAATAATTCAAGAAGAAAATTTATCAACCAATCCAGCGGTTTATTACCTCTTTTTCTCACTCCTAGTCTTTTATATGATCTTTCTGTAATTTCCTCAAAGGATGAAAAGATTGATGAAATAAATTTATTTTTAATCAATGTGAACAAAGAACGGAACTTTAGCTATGGTGTATGGAAAAATAGACAGCATGTAATGATTAATATTAAATCAAGTAACTGTGTGGGTTGGGGGGAAACGAAAGTATCGAGTAATCGTCCTGATTTTGACCTTTCAGCTTGGTCTGTAGAATTCAAAAAACTAAAAGGGATGACTCTAGGCGGAGCCATCGAAAAAGTGAGAAATCAATTTTTTAAAGGTAATTGGAGGCCTATTATTACCGAAGGTTTATTAATGACACTATATGATTTGATGGGTAAAATTGAAAAAAAACCTACCATTAAAATGTGGGGGTTAAAGGGAGAGGCTCCTGTCCCTGCTATTTTTTGTATTTTGGAAAAGGAAGTGGACATGGTGGTCAAACAAGCACAAATTGCTAAAGATCAAAATATGCACCGATATGTAAAAATCAAAATGTTTGGAGATTTTGAAGTAGACAAAAAAAACATCAGTGCGTTACGAAAATTTCTAGGGCCCAAATCGTTTATATTAGGTGACCCGAATCGTGGTTATAAACACGTCACAGAATTGAAAGAGCTATCCAAAATCATGGTAGCCCTCAATGAAGTAGGAATGGATGGTGTAGAAGATCCATCCAGCTTAAATAAAGAGGAATTGATTTATTTACAAGCTAATGTTGGTAATCTTTCCATTGTACCTGACCACATTATGAGACCAGCTTTTAAAAGTATCAAATATTTTGATAATCGAATGGGTAATTTTTTCAATTTACATCCTAACTGTATGGGGACCATCTCCGAAATTAATGAGATATCAAGAGTAATTAGAGCCTCTAAAAAAGGGATAATGATTGGCGATTCAAGCTTAATTGGGGCTGCTTGTACATTTTGGCAACAATTGGCTATTGGAAATGAGGCTTCATGGGTAGAGGCTATGGAAAAGCCTCAAGAACAAGATGCCTTTTTAAAGTGTATTGATCAGAAGGCTACACATCTGAATAAAGAGGGAAAAGTTGAAGTTGATTTTAGTCCAGGGTTCGGATTAAAAGTCAATGAAAAAAAATTACTTTCACTATCCAATTCTTACCTTAAAATTTAACTATAAATGAAAAAATTAAAACTATTTATTTTATTATTTGGAACATTAGTTTATGGTCAACGTCCTGTCGACTTAGTCAATCCCCTAGTCGACTCAGCCAATTCTAGATGGTTCTTTTTTAGTTCTGCCAGTCGACCTTTTGGAATGGTCAATTTGAGTCCTGATATGGGAACAGCTGGAGCTTGGGAATCAGGATATCGTTACAACCAAAAAACTATTAACTTTTTTAGCCATATTCACGCTTGGCAATTGTCTGGGATTCCAGTGTTACCAACCACTGGAGAAGTAAAGGCCCATTTGGGTCCCAAAACATATGGATCTGCCTATTCTCATGAAAGGGAAACGGTTGAACCAGGTTATCATATGGTTGTTTTAGACGATTACAATATTAAAGCAGAATTGACCTCTACCGTAAGGGTAGGTTTTCACCGATATACATTTCCACAATCTGACCAAAGTGCAATTGTTATTGATCTCTCGGCACAACTCGGTCCTAGTGGTACGGAGAGCGGATATGTAAAAAAAGTATCCAATAAGATACTAAGAGGTTATGCTTTGATGGAAAAAACTAGAAGAAGACCCAAATCCACTAAAGTTTTTTTCAGCATTCATTTTAGTACTCCATTTGATAATTTATATGCTTTTCAGAATAATAAATTATTAGGTAAAGTTAACGACTTTAAAGGTGAGAATGGAGGTGTATACCCTCTATTCAGAACAAAAAAGGGTGAGCAGATAATGATGAAAGTAGGTATCTCGTACGTAAGCATGGAGCAAGCGGAACTCAACCTCACAACGGAACTTAAGCATTGGGATTTTGATGCAGTGGTTAAAGATTCAAAAAATCAGTGGAATGATTATCTCAGCCGCATAGAAATCAAAGGAAACACCAAAGACAATCAAATAAGGTTTTATACTGATTTATGGCATGCTTTGCAGGGGAGAAGAATTATTAGTGATGTAAATGGAAAGTACAGTGATATGACTGGTGCAAAGCAACGCATTGGGCAAATCCCTCTAAATAAAAATGGTATACCAAAGTTTAATCACTACAATTCCGACTCTTTTTGGGGAGCCCAATGGACCTTAAATACCTTGTGGCATTTGGTCTACCCCAGAATTTCAGAGGAATTTGTCAATTCTATGTTATTGATGTACGATGATGGGGGCTTGATTCCTAGAGGCCCCTCTGGGGGCAATTATACCTATGTTATGACTGGCGCCTCGACCACTCCATTTATAGTCAGTGCCTATATGAAAGGTATCAGAGGTTTTGACATTGAAAAAGCCTACAAAGGCATGCTTAAAAATGCACTACCAGGGGGAATAATGAGCAAAGTAGGTTATGAACATTATACCCATAAAGGAGGAGGTATTGAATATTACATAGAAAGGGGGTATGTACCTTTTCCACTTTATGAGAAACAATATGGATATCATCAGTGTGGTCCTGGGGTAACTATGGAGTATGCCTATCAAGATTGGACTTTGGCGCAAATGGCCAAGGCTTTAAACAAAAATGACGATTACGAAATGCTCGAAAAAAGGGCCGCCAACTATCGGAATATATATGATCCCGAGTCAGGATGGATGAGAGGCCGAACCATGGAGGGAAAATGGGTAACGCCTTTTGACCCTTTGGTTTACGAAAGTGATTATAAACACCCTTTGGGATCTGGTTTTGTTGAAGCTACTGCTGCTGCTGCAACTTGGTTTGTTCCCCATGACCTAGCAGGACTGGCCGACCTTATGGGAGGAAAGGAAACCGCTGCAAAAAGATTAAACCAATCTTTTTTAATAGCGGAACAGCACGGATTTGTAGGCCATAACTATCGTGCAGATAAATTTGTTGCAAGTGAACGTAGAAGGGTATTTATCAATTATGGAAATCAGCCATCAATGCAAACAGGTTATATATTCAATTATTTAGGTCAGCCTTGGCTCACACAAAAATGGATTAGGAATGTTATTGATGAAGTCTACTCTGATAACGACCCACAGCGAGGATATAGTGGAGACGAGGACCAAGGTCTTATGGGAGCTCTTTCAGTATTGATGAAGATGGGATTATTTGAAATGAAAGGTGGGGCAGACATTAATCCAACCTATGATTTATCTAGTCCTATATTTGATCAAATAACCATTCATTTGGATAAAGATTATTACATGGGAGAGAGATTTACTATAAACTCCCAAAAAAACAGCCCCAAAAACAAGTACATTCAAAGTGTTAAACTCAACGGAGAGTCTCTAAACCAATCATGGTTCTATCATAAAGATTTAGTTAAAGGAGGAACATTGGATTATGTTTTAGGTGATAAACCAAATTACAATTGGGGGACAGCAAAAGAAATACTTCCAGCAAGCATGTCTGATTAAAAAATAGTATGTGGAAAGAAAGTTAGGGTTTGGAATTATTGGTACTGGTAGTATTGCCAATTTTCATGCAAATTGTATTGAAAAGATTGACAATGCTAATCTTTTGGGAGTTTATAGTAAATCTCAGGCCAGAGCAAATCAAGTGGCTGAAAATTTTAATTGCCCCGTTTTTTGGGATATGGAAAAACTATTATCCAACCCCAATATTGACATTATTTGCGTTTGTAATGAAAGTGGGCTTCACTCCATTACTATTGATAAAATCGCTAAATCTGGTAAACACGTTCTTTGTGAAAAACCATTAGAAACTAGTATTGAAAAAATAGATAAGATTGCAGCGATAGTAAAATCATCAGGTATCCAACTTGGTTGCGTATTTCAGAATCGTGAAAACCCAGAATATAAAAAACTCAAATCTTATATCTCTAAGGGGACTTTGGGAAAAATTCTAATGTGTCAAACTAGTATTAATTGGTATCGTCCTCCTAGTTATTATCAAGGTTCGTGGCGAGGTACTCATTCCTTAGATGGAGGAGCTGCATTGATTAATCAAGGTATTCATACAATTGATCTTATGCTAGATATAATGGGTGATGTAAATGAAATTAGTGCGTTTGTAGATACCTTATATCATGAGATCGAGGGAGAAGATATAGCAGTAGCTACTTTGAAGTTTAAAAGTGGAGCTTTGGGAACCTTATCTGGTGGAACCGCATTATTTCCAGGAGAACCAGAGTCTATAAGTGTTTACGGAACCAAAGGAAATATAATCTTCAGAGGTGGAAAAATTGTCTCCTCTAGTGTAGCGAGCATCCAGCAGGAATTAAGTAAATTAGAAAATCAATCTGGAAGTGGTGCTTCAGATCCCATGGCAATTACAGATCAATTTCATATTTCTGTAATTATGGATATGATAAATGCCGTTATCTTTGATAAAACCCCATTTATTAGTATTGATCAGGCTAGAAAGCCAGTGGAATTGATTAATTCCATATATAAATCAAAAGGAAACAGAATTAAAATAATTAAAACCTAATGAAAAATTTAATCAGTTTTATTTTTTGTGTGATCCTATCGATTACATTTCTGCCCATAGCTTGTCAAACTATAACAGAGCAACCCTCAAAACCTAACGTTATTTTAATTATGGCAGATGATATCGGGTATGAATGTTTAAGTATCAATGGGAGCACTTCCTATAAAACTCCTGTTTTAGATTCTTTAGCTAACAAAGGAATTAATTTTACGAAAGCTATTTCACAACCTTTATGTACCCCTTCAAGAGTAAAAATTATGACAGGGAAATTCAATTTCAAGAACTACGAATATTTTACATATCTGAATCCCAAAGAAAAATCTTTTGGAAACCTGTTTAAGGAAAATGGTTATAAAACAGCCATAGTTGGCAAATGGCAACTTAATGGAATTGCACACAAATTAAAGGGCTTTAATGATAATACGCGACCTAACCATTTTGGTTTTGACGAGTACAGTTTGTGGCAATTAACTAAACTAAAATCCTATGGTGAACGATTTGCCAATCCTTATATTGAGCAAAATGGAAAAGCTTTACCCCGAGACCAAAATGCTTATGGCCCAGATATAGTCTCTAATTACGCCATAGATTTTATCAAAAGAAATAAAGACCAACCTTTCTTTATCTATTATCCTATGCTATTGGTTCACAGCCCATTTGTTCCCACCCCAGATTCACCAGAGTGGGAATCACTGGAAACGAGATCAAAACAAGAAGATCGATTCTATATTGATATGGTAGCATATATGGATAAAATTATTGGAAGAATTGTAAATGAATTAAAAACTCAGGGTATAGCAGACAATACACTTCTCTATTTTATAGGAGATAATGGCACCAAAACAACATTGGTTTCGCTGACGGAAAATGGGCCCATTAGAGGAGGAAAAGGTAACACAATTACTCACGGAAACCATGTTCCAATGGTCGCAAGTTGGCCAGGAAAAATCAAAAAACCTTACACTTATAGTGGCTTGATTAATTTCACTGATTTTTATGCCACTTTTTGTGATATTTTAGGAGTAGCCAATGAAAGTGACGGGTTAAGTATGATTGACTTACTATATGGCGAAAAGCTTTTGGAAAGAAAAACAGTTACTACTTACTATGACCCCATGTGGTCTGCTAATGTGACCCAATTTAGAAACGTTTTTTCACAAAATTCAAGATACAAACTTTACAAAGATGGAAAGTTTTATGATATGGAAAATGATATTTTAGAAAAATCACCTCTTAGTGATAAAGAATTAAGTGAGGATCAAAAAATCATAAAAGCAAAATTAGCTGACGAACTTGCACGTTTTCCATCACTTCCAGAAACCTCCTTTGTCAGATGATTATACAAATATAATGATAGCAAGAGGATTTTTATTTTTATCTTTTTTAATAATTGTTGTTTTTTCTTTTATGCCTGCGTTCAAAGAGAAACCATTAAAACCCAATATTGTTTTTATTTCAATTGACGATCTAAATGACTGGGTAGGTTTTTTGGGCCACAAAGAGGTAACTACTCCTAATATGAATAATTTAGCCAAAGATGGTTATTCTTTTATAAACGCCCACTGTCCTGCACCTATTTGTGGACCATCTAGAACTGCAATTTTTAGTGGTTTACAACCAGTCACATCTGGAATTTATGACAATAATATTAAGTTCAGCAGGGATTTACCCAAGGTGGTAACATTGCCCGAACACTTCAGGAATAATGGTTATAAAGTTTACGGAATTGGCAAGTTATTCCATGGAGGAGCTTCTAATGTTCCCAAAGCTGCTTTTGACCAATATGGCGGTAAATTGGGTTCGGCTTCACCCTTCACCTCCTCAGAACTCCAGATCAGTAAACAAAATCCTTTTCACAAAATCACCAAGCTTGGTAAAACCTTTAGACTACCACTTAATGGTATGCCTGCAGATCGTTATTGGAATAAAGCACATACATTCGACTGGGGTGCGGTAGATTTACCTGATACTCTTTTTTCAGATCGTTTGAGCGTGGATTGGGCTATCGAAAAATTACCCTCAATTAAAGATGAACCATTTTTCTTGGCACTCGGTTTTGAGCGACCACATCAACCCCTTTTTAACCCTAAAAGGTTTCATGATTTATATCCACTTGACAAATTAAGTTTACCTGATGTTCCTGAACAAGACCTTGAGGATCTACCCTTCAGGGCAAAACAATTAGCTTTATATCCCAAAACCTCTGGAAGACATAAAACTGTTGTTAAGTATGGTCAGTGGGAGAATGCTGTAGCTTCTTACTTGGCATCTGTATCTTTTGTTGATGAGCTTATCGGAGATTTTATAAAAGCTCTTGAACTACATGGTCTAATGAAAAATACTTGGGTGGTTCTTTGGTCAGATCACGGTTGGCATTTGGGAGAAAAATCCCATTGGGGAAAAGCTACAGGATGGTTCAGAAGCACTCGCGTTCCTTTTTTAATTGTTCCACCACAAGGACAAAATAAGTTTCAAAAATCTGTTAATATTCATAATACTGTAAACCTTTTGGATTTGGCACCCACCCTAGCAGATATGGCGGGGATTCCCAAAAAACCCGAATGGGAGGGAAGGAGCCTTGTACCCCTTCTCAAAGGTCAACAAAAAGACTGGGAGGAAGTAACATTGACTACTTTTTCCATTGGTTCTCACACAATTTCCACTCCCGGGTGGCAGTTGATTTCATATTTTGACGGGAGTTTTGAACTATATGACCTCAATAATGATCCCAATCAATTTAATAATCTTGCTGATCAAACTGGTTCGGCTAAGTTGATCAATCGATTGAAAGCATTTATTCCTGATGAGCCAAATTGGGACTATTTCATCCGCCATAAAACTTATAAAATTCTGGTATCTAAAAATGGAAATATTCAAGTTTTTAATCAAATGCTAGAAGGACGAAATGATATTGATATCTCAGAGGAAGTTCCAGAATTAGTTCAAAAAATAAAGAGCTATATTAATGTTAAAAAACCGCAACAAAAAAAATTTTCTATAGCTTCTATGTAGTTTAACAGATATGATAAATAAAGAAAGTAAATTTATACGGTTCTCTATGAACTTATCTTTGATGATGTTCTTTTCAACCCTAATTTTTGGTCAAGAAAAGCCAAATATCATTTTTATTATGGCAGATGATTTGGGTTATGGAGATATAGGTGTATATGGACAGCAGCTTATAAAGACTCCTAATATAGACAAGTTGAGTGATGATGGTATGAAATTTACTGACTACTATTCTGGTGCCTCTGTTTGCGCTCCCGCTCGCTCAGTCCTTATGACTGGTTTACACGTAGGTCATACCCGTGTTCGTGGTAATTTTGGTAAAGGCGGGGTTGTCGGATTGGCGGGAAAGGAGGGTAGGATTCCTCTTAAAGAAATAGATTTGACTATTGCAGAGGTTTTACAGGATAAAGGCTATCGAACAGGAATGATTGGAAAATGGGGACTTGGTGAACCTAATACCTCAGG
Source organism: Flavobacteriaceae bacterium TMED179 (assembly GCA_002169865.1). Lineage (GTDB taxonomy): Bacteria > Bacteroidota > Bacteroidia > Flavobacteriales > Flavobacteriaceae > MS024-2A. Next base: position 11,293 of record NHIC01000002.1, read on the forward strand.
AGAACCCAATAAGAAAGGTTTTGACTATTTCTATGGTTTTTATAACCAAAGAAGGGCGCATTCCTATTATCCAGAATATATTTGGGAAAATACTAGAAAAGTTACGCTTTACGGAAATGAAAACGAACACAACCACCAATACACGCACAATCTATTTGCCGATAAAGCCATAAATTTTATTGATATAAATCAGCAAATTCCCTTTTTTCTTTATTTGCCTATATGCATTCCGCATAGTCGTTATGAGCTTCCAGACAACGGGATTTACACCCATAAAAAAGGTTGGACTGATCTTCAAAAAAAATATGCTGCAATGATTACCCGTTTGGATGAAACTGTAGGAAGAATAGTTAAAAGGTTAGAAGCTTTAGGAATAGCAGACAATACCTATATATTCTTTAGTTCGGACAATGGTCCTGCTGAAATAGAAGAGGAATGGGAAATTTTTAATAGTAATGGAATTTACAGGGGGATGAAGCGTGACCCGTATGAGGGAGGGATAAGAGTGCCTTTTATTGTCTATCACCCAAAAAAGATAGTTCCTGGATTAGAAAGTAATCAAGTAGGTTATTTTGCTGATTTTTTTCCTACTGTAATGGAATTGATCGGATCCAAAATTGAGAATTCTTTTGATGGTAAAAGCATAGTAGGAATCCTACACGGAACTCAACAGAGTTTTGAAAGAGATCCACTTTACTGGGAATTCTATGAAAAAAAGGGTTGGCGTGCCACCCGTTTTGGAAAATGGAAAGCCATTCAAAATAATTTACATGAAAGCCACGATGGCCCAATAGAACTTTATGACCTTTATTTAGATGCTGGGGAGAATATTGATTTGAGTCAATCATATCCTCAAATTGTAGAGGAGGCAAAAAAAATATTTAAAATTTCTAGTTTTCAATCAGAGCATTATTTTTGGAAGTTTCAGCAAAAAGGAACAACGAATATTTACAATAACTAAAATAATGAAATACAATCGTCGCTTATCCACCAATATTTTTCTCATCTGGTCGCTTTTGTTGACAGCCCAACCAGAGAAAAATAAGATTGATGAGGTTATTGGTTTGATAGATAATGTAATCAACTGGCAAAATCAGCAGACTGATCACATAGAAAAATATACACTAACCAATTGGCAGTTTTCAAGCTACTATATAGGTGTTATGAAAGCTTTCAAAACTATAGGCAATAAAAATTACCAGGATTTTCTATGTAAAGTTGGAGAAAACCATAAATGGGAAACATTACCAGATATGTATCATGCTGACAAAATCGCAATTGGGCAAATTTACATCGATCTTTATAAACAAAAAGGGGGGGAGGAGCTGATCAAAAATATTAAATGGGTATTAGATGCAAATCTTCTAAGGAATAAACCTCTACCTGATGTAAGATATAAAGACAACCCATATAAACACGAGTGGTGGAGCTGGTGTGACGCTTTATTTATGGCCCCTCCTACCTTTGCCAAGATGTATCAGATAACAAAAGAAGAGAAGTACCTAGACTATGCTATTGATTATTGGTTGGTCACCACAGATTATCTATGGGATAAAAAAGAAAGTTTAATCTATCGCGATGATAGATATTTTGCTAAAAAAACCAAGTCAGGAAAAAAAATCTTCTGGAGTAGGGGAAACGGTTGGGTTATTGGTGGACTGGTTCATATGTTGGAAATCATACCAAAAAACCACCCCAAACGTTACTTACTTGTTGATCAGTTTCAAAAAATGTCCCATCGTCTTTTGGATTTACAGGAGAGAACTAGCGATGGACTTTGGCGCTCTAATTTATTAGATCCAGGTGTTTTTTCCTACTTAAACCGAAAAGGTGATAAATTTATTCAAACTGCTGATATCGATATTCCCGAAAATAGTGGAAGTGCCTTTTTTTGTTATGGATTTTTATGGGGCGTCAACAACGATTTATTAGATCCTAATTTGTTTCAAAAGCCAATGATTAAAGCATGGGAAGAGTTGTCAAAACATGTTAATAAGCATGGTAGGTTAGGATATGTTCAACCAGTGGGAAAAGACCCAAAGCCATACAATTCAGATTCATGGCATGAATTTGGAACTGGCGCTTTTTTGTTGGCGGCTTCTGAATACATCAATTTTTTAAGAAAACCTGTCGTCAAAACTGAAATAAGCTACAAAAAACAAACCCTCATATATGAAAACAAATTTTCCTCGGTAAGTGATCTAAAGGATTGGGTTCTGGAGGGGGATGCTGAGGTCTTAATTAAAGATGATTGGCTAGAAATGTACTCCACAGATCAAAAGGCTCATCATGTATTTTGGTGTCCAAAAGAATTACCTGCCAATTTTATAGCCGAATGGGATTTACAAAATCTTAATCCACAGGCTGGACTATGTATAGTTTTCTTTGCAGCAAAAGGAATCAATGGTAAGGATATAATGCACTCCTCTCAAAAAAAGAGAACAGGAGTTTTTAGTCAATATACTAAAAGCGATTTGAATAATTATCACATATCGTATTATGCGAATAATCCTAAAAAACCAAATAGACCTTTTGCTCACATAAGAAAAAACAAAGGTTTTGTCACCGTACAATATGGAGAGCGAGGAATAGCTGCAAAATCCACTCTTGTTCACAAAATTCAACTGGTTAAAAAAGAAAATCACATAAGTATGGCTATTGATGGTAGGGAGATAATAAATTGGAAAGATGATGGAGAGAAATACGGTCCCGCATATGAGGAAGGTAAATTTGCATTTAGACAAATGCAATGGTCACATTTCAGATATAGAAATTTAAGAGTTTGGAATATAAAATAGTTTTAATGAAAAAGTTTTTTTTAATCATTTTTGCATATTTTCAAATAACCACCCTAGTAAATGCACAAAAAAAGCCCAACGTAATTATAATCTATACTGATGATCAAGCTACTCTTGATGTTAACATTTTGGGGGCTAAAGACTTAGTTACCCCTCATATGGATAAATTAATGTTGAGTGGTACTACTTTTACACAATTTTATGCATCTCCAGTTTGTTCACCTTCTCGAGCTTCTTTGTTGACAGGTAAAAATCCACAAAGGGCTGGGGTTCCAGGTAACGCAGGTCAAGATTTAAAAAGTAAATCTGGTCTTCCACAATCTGAGTTTACAATGGCAGAAATGTTTAAAGAAAACGGATATGAAACATATTTAATTGGTAAGTGGCATTTGGGCTATCAGCCTGAAATGAGACCAAATAAACAAGGATTTGATTATAGTTTCGGTCATTTGGTTGGTTGCATTGATAACTATTCTCATTTTTATTATTGGAGAGGACCAAATCGTCATGACTTGTTTAGGAATAATAAAGAAATCTTCCTTGACGGAGAATACTTTCCTGACCTAATGGTAAAGGAGGCAAAGCAAGTTATTGAAAAGAAATCTGAGAATCCCTTTTTTATCTTTTTTTCAATGAATACACCCCATTATCCTTATCAGGGTTATGCTAAATGGATTAAATACTATCGTGAAAAAGGAGTGAAACATCCACGTGATATCTATGCAGCTTTTTTGTCTACACAAGATGAAAAAATCGGTGAACTCATAAGCTTACTGGAGAAAAACAACTTGATAGATGATACGATTATTATTTTTCAGTCAGACAATGGACACTCTACTGAAGAGCGTGCCTTTAATGGCGGAGGTTATACGGGTCCTTACCGGGGAGCCAAACAATGTTTATTTGAAGGTGGGATTAGGGTTCCTGCCTCCATATCATGGCGCGATAAAATACCTTCTAATCAATTTAGAGATCAAATGAGTGTCAATGTTGACTGGATGCCTACCTTAATCGAATTGTGTGGGTTTAAAACAGATACCTCCAACATGGATGGTCACTCACTAATGTCAATAATAAATAATGAAAAAGCACCATCCAATCATAAGGAAGGATATTGTTGGGAATTCAATTGGAAAGGGAAAGTCACATGGGTAGCGCGAAAGGGAAAATGGAAACTTTATACCAATCCATATGATAATAGTAGGAGGGAGTATACCTACACTGATAAATTTGTTCTTTTTGATTTGAAAAATGATCCTGGAGAATCAATTAATCTCTATAAAAAAAAACCTAAAGTAGTTGCTGAACTCAAGGCGCTCTATAAAACATGGAAAAGTAAAAAATGAAAAAAATAGGCATATTTGTATTATTGGTTTTTGGTGTAGTTGAATTACTCATTGGTCAACTCCATCAAAAGGAAAGTGAACTGGAAGTTGGAAAATTGCCTGATATGGTTTATCCAAAATATAGACGGTGGATGTCCCCAGATAATGGTGATACGACCCGTTTTAAAAGTCCCAGTTTTCAGTGGCCTTCAAGAAAAAAAGAGATTTTTGAGCTGAGAATTGCAAAAAATAAAGCTTTTACTAAGGAACTTATCGAAATTAAAAATATTCCTTTTTCCATGTACAATGTTCACAAAAGATTATCTAATGGAACTTGGTATTGGAAATACAAATCGCAAAATAGCGCATGGAGTGAAATAGCAACTTTCAACATAAGTGATACCTCAATTGATTTTGTTCCTCCACCATTTATCAATGTTTATAAAGGGATTTCAAGGAATCATCCAAGAGTATTAGTTCATCAAAAAGATTGGAAGGAACTCAGATCAAAAGCTAAAGAGTATAAGGAAAGTAAAAATATAATTGAAAAGGCAGATAAAATAATCGGATTAAGAATTCCCACCGAACGAGATGCTGCAACTAAACTAGAAGGTAGAGATAAAAAAGAAACAGAAAAAATAAAGAAAAACTCTAGTCAGAAAGTAGGCTATGAATTTGGCCGATCATTACAGTTATTGACTCAAGCTTATGTTTTGACCAAAGATGTAAAGTATTTTAACGAGGCTAAAAAATGGATGCAAGAGGCATCAACTTGGGATCCAAAAGGACTGACTCATCTCAATGATTTTGGGGACTCTTCTATCATGGAATCACTTGCATTGGCTGTTGATATTTTTTGGGATCAATTAAGTGACTTGGAACGAGGAAAGATAATAGTTCAAATTTCTGATAGGGCGGACGGTTTTTATGATAGTTGGAAAAACTATCTGGAAAACAGAAACTCATCCATGCATGTTTGGCAACATATACTTCACCGGTTATTTCTTACATCATTAGCTTTGGTTGATGAAGTGCCTCAGGCAAAAGATTGGCTAGAATATATCTATGAGATTTGGTTAGCACAACATCCTAAAATGGGAGTAGAAGATGGTGCATGGTTTAATGGAACAGGTTACGTTAGAATGGGAGTAATGACGGCTATAGATATACCTATAAAGTTGGGTCAGATTACAGGAAAAAACTTTTTTATATTGCCTTGGTATCATAACTTTATGAAATGGATGAGCTATGCTTATCCACCTGGAGCCACTAGTGATGGCTTTTGTAATGACGGAAAAAAATGGCCCATGCCCAACTTGGAATATGGTGCATTTTCCGATGCATTGGCCCGGGTAACTCAAGACCCTATTGCATTGAAATATTCAAATCAAGTATTTGAAAAATTAGAGGGTTTGGAGACTCCAATTATTGATTTAGATTACACAGGAGGTCCATTAAAATCTCAATCTTTAACCGATGATATGGATTACGCCTGGTTTAGGATTACTCAGGGATATGAAATGGAATTACCTAATTTAGATAATATGAATGAATTGCCCAGTGCTGCCCTATTTGAGGATGTGGGTGTAGCCTACATGAATACGGATAAGAAAAATATTAAAAATAATCTAAGGGTTTCAATAAAAAGCTCTCCCATGGGACCTTTGGCACATACACATGCGGAGCATAATACTTTTAATATCGCATATCAGGGAAAACGCTTGTTTTACAACTCAGGCTATCGACCTTGGATGTCTGCACCTCATACCCTGGCCTGGTACAAGCATACTCAAGGTCACAATGGTATATTAGTCGATCAAGAAGGACAACCTTATGATGCTGGAGGTTATGGTTTTTTACCCCGATTTATCAATGGGGAAAAACTTACCTATGTTTTAGGTGATGCCTCTCACGCTTATCAAGCACATGAATTACCTGCAAAATCCAGAAAGGACAATACACCTAATGATATGGGTGTTAAGTTTTTTAGAAGACACTATTTGTTACTCAAGCCGGATATATTTATAGTTTATGACGATATGGAAGCTTATAAGGCAGTAGATTGGAGTTGGATGATCCACAATTATCATGGACTCAAATTAGATTACCAAAATAAAACTTTAGAGACAACTTACACTGACAGAGGGGGAAGGCTAACCCTTTATGGAGGAAAACCTATTGATTATATTGTTACTGATAAATTTAAGGTGGAACCCAAAAATTACATTCAAAAAACTGATGCTAATGGAGATATTTTGGAATATAAAAACCATTGGCATTTCAAATCAACTACGCTTGAAAAGCAGAAAAAAATGAGATTTCTTGCCATTATTCAAGTCAGTGATGATCTTAGTTATGACAAGGTAATCCAAATTGAAAAGGGAAATGAATTTCATGTTTCGGGATGGAAAATAAAGGCCAACATGGATGTTAATATACCAGGAAAAATAGTTGTAGAAAGTAAATTAGGTGACGTAAAATTTCTTTCCCATGATGGAGCCGAAGGGAAAGTATCCAAACTTTTTGAAAAAATAAATGGGAAAGACGTTGTTAAATCAGTTATTGATCGCTTACCGAAAAGTATAATAAGTGCATCAAAAAGATGAGAAGATTTAAAAGAATAGAACTTACAATGATACTTTTATCTGGGCTGTGGCTTATGGGATGTGGACCAACATCAAAAAAAGAGCAACCCCTCAATGTCTTGATGATCAGTATTGATGATTTAAATGACTGGGTGGGAGTATTGGGAACTTATCCCAATGTCAAAACTCCAAACATTGATCGCCTTGCCAACGAAGGAATATTGTTCACTAATGCCCATTGTCAAGCCCCTATTTGCGGTCCTTCAAGAGCTTCATTACTGTCTGGTCTAAGGCCGTCTACAACTGGAATTTACGGTCAAATTAAAGATCAAAACCTTAGAAAAGGTAGTACTTTAATGGAGTCAGTACTTTTTTTACCAGAGTATTTTAAAAATAATGGATATAAAACAATTGGGGTAGGCAAGATTTTTCACAACCACGCCCCCGAGGGAAATTTTGAAGTTTCCGGAGGAAGGATAGCTGGTTTTGGTCCACGTCCAGAAAAAAGAATTAAATGGAATAAAGAGGGCACCTCTACAGATTGGGGGGCTTATCCACAAGAAGATAGCTTGATGTCTGATTACAATTATGCTCAGTGGACTAAAAAACAATTAGAGCAAAAACATGATCGCCCTTTTTTTATGGCCGTGGGTTTCATTCGTCCACATGTTCCTTGGCACGCTCCTAAAAAATGGTTTGATCTTTACAATCCTGATAAAATTACACTACCATCCTACCTCCCAAATGATTTTGATGACTTGCCTGAAATTTCCAAAAAAGTTGCTTATAAAGCTATGATGCCCACTACGGATTGGGCCATCGAAAGCGGAGAATGGAAAAATATTATTCATGCTTATTTGGCTTGTGTTTCTTTTGTAGATTTTCAAGTTGGAATTGTTCTCGATGCTTTACAAAATAGTATATACAAAAATAATACAATAGTAGTTTTATGGTCAGATCACGGCTATGAATTAGGAGAAAAAGGCTCTTTTGGTAAACAAACTTTATGGAGTGAGTCTACCCGTGTACCTTTGATTTTTAAATTACCTGGGGGGAAAGAAAAAATGAAAATACATCAAGCTGTAGAATTATTAGATATTTACCCTACTCTTTTAGATTTAACGGGTTTGGATGCAAACCCAGCTAATGAAGGTGAAACTCTTGCGCCATTATTTACTAAGCCTAATAACCTTTCAGCTGTTGCCATTACCACCTACGGCAAAAATAATCATAGCATGGTCAATAACCATTACCGTTACATCCTTTACGAGGATGGGTCAGAGGAGTTGTATGATTTACAAATCGACCCTGGTGAGCGAAATAATCTTTCACAATCTTTGGCACTGGATCCAGTAAAAAAATCGATGGCTATTCACCTCCCAAGAATCAATGCTGAATGGAAAACTGAGAGTAATCATACCATCAATGAGTATTTTTTAAAAACTTCAAAACAAAGTAAAAAAAAGAGAAAATGAGATTCGATCTACTCCATTTAAATCTGAATTCATTTCTGTATCTACTGATTATGATTCCGATTGAATTGATTTCACAGACAACTGAACATGGAGGGCCATATCTAGCTACAGGGATTAGAATTGGAGATGTTTCTCAAACCGAGGCCATTATTTGGACTCGCTTGACCCTCAATAAAAAAAGGGTTGACAATGCTCCACAACCCATAGCACTATATACTGATTCAGAGACAGGAAAAAAACACACCAGAAAGACACGAAAAGATAAAAATGGAATGATTTATTTTCCTCAGGGATATGATATTAAAACTATTGAGGGGGCAGTTCCGGGTAGAAATGGACAGGTAAGGTTACAGTTCAGGTCAGAGGGGAATAGAACTTGGCAGGTTACTCCTTGGGAGGCGGTTGATCCCAAAGCCAATTTCAGCAAGAAGTTTATTCTAAGTGGCCTTGAATCTGGAAAGACATATAACTTAGTGGTTGAAGCCCGAGCTGATCAATGGGGAATTATTACAGCCACTATGAATGGAAAATTCAAAACTCCTCCAGATGCACAAACTTCAAAAAAAATACTCTTCGCCGCTAGTACTTGTCAAGGATACCCTCATCAAGACCATCCTGGTGGTTATAAAATTTATCCCTTTTTAGAAAGTCTTGACCTTGATTTCTTTGTCCACGCGGGTGATATTATCTATTATGATAATACGGCCAAAAATAAAGCAATGGCCTATCATAACTGGAATAGAATGTTTAGTTTGCCGACTAACAAATCATTTCATGCACAAGTGACTAGTTATTTCGAAAAAGACGATCATGATACTTGGTTTAATGATAGTTATCGAGGTATTGAAACGTCTTTTATGGGTGAATTCACTTTTGATCAGGGATTAGAAGTTTTTCGTCAGGAAATGCCCATCAAAGATAAGACCTACAGAACCTTCCGTTGGGGTAGGGATTTACAAATTTGGTTGGTTGAGGGAAGGGATTATCGAAGCCCCAATACGATGCCAGATGGACCAGATAAGACTATATGGGGTAAGGAACAGTTAGAATGGTTTAAAAGGACTGTTAGAGAATCGGATGCTACTTTTAAATTATTGATCAGTCCAACCCCGGTAATAGGTCCAGACAGAAGTACCAAAAAGGATAACCATTCCAATAAAGGGTTTTATTATGAGGGGGAACAGATACGGAAATTCATCTCAAAACAATCTAATATGTACGTGATTTGTGGGGATCGGCATTGGCAATACATTTCAAAGGATCCAAAATATGGAATTGTAGAGTTTTCGATAGGATCCAATAGTAATGCACATTCTGGAGGTTGGAATCAAGATGATTTAAGGCCCGAACATTTGTACTTAAATGTAATAGGTGGAGTTATGACTGTTTCCATCGATCCAGCCAATGGTGGAATTATATCTGTAAAACATTACAGTGTTGAAGGTGTTAAATTGAATGAATTCAAATCTTTAGCAAAGTGATCAAAAGAAAATATTTTTTAATACTTGGTTTGATCCTTTTTTTAGGCTGCCTGCCACAAAAAAAATCTATCAAAAATTCTCCTAATATTATCTATATTTTGGCGGATGATTTAGGCTATGGCGATTTGTCCATTTATAATCAGGCTTCAAAAATAAAAACACCTCATCTAGATCAATTGGCCTTCGAGGGAATGCGTTTTACAGACATGCACTCCACCTCTTCTGTTTGTACTCCAACACGATACAGTATTCTTACTGGAGAATATGCATGGAGAACTCCCCTAAAATCAGGAGTCCTATGGAGTTATGGTCCCTTGATGATTCCCGAAGAAAAGGAGACAGTGGCCAAACTTTTACAAAGAAATGATTATCAAACAGCCGTGGTGGGGAAGTGGCACTTGGGCTTAGATTGGCAACTTAAGTCAAATTTCACTGAGAATCAGATCATCAGAAAAGAAACAGGCATAATATCCGATTATGATGAGGAAATCATAGACTTTTCTAAAAATCCTACCAGGGGTCCGAGTAATGTTGGATTTGATTACAGTTTTATTTTACCTGCCTCGCTCGATATTCCTCCTTATGTTTATTTGGAAAATGAAAAATTTACACAACCTATTAAAAATTATACTGATGGCAGTAATTTGGAAGGTGATAAAGATTATGATTTCTGGCGTCCAGGACCTATGGCGAAGGGTTTTGATTTTTACGAGGTGCTGCCAACTTTTATGCAAAAAGCAAAAAATTATATCAATCAAGCTTCAAAGAAAAATCATCCTTTTTTTCTCTACCTTTCATTGGCAGCCCCACACACACCATGGGTCCCTAATAAAAATCATCGCGGAGAATCCGATGCGGGTATGTATGGAGAATTTGTTCAAATGGTTGACGATCAAGTTGGCCAACTACTTCAATATATTGAATCACAGGGTATTTCTGAAGAAACCATAGTAATTTTTACAAGTGATAACGGACCCTATTGGAAGTCCCACCACATAGAAAAATATAATCATAAAGCTGCAGCAGATTTGAGAGGTATGAAAGGTGATATATATGAAGCGGGACATCGTGTTCCTTTTATTGTAAAATGGCCAGGAAAAGTCAGTGCTAGTAGTTCAGCTCAAGGAGTTAATTCCTTGGCTAATTTTTATTCTACCGTAGCCGATTTATTGGGTGAAGACTCTAGAGTATTTGACAGCTATAGCTTATTTGACGAATTGACTGAAAAACAAAATAAGATAGAAATTAATCCAATTATTCATCACAGTTCAGAGGGACACTTTGCCCTTCGTTATGGGGATTGGAAAATGATAGAAAAAAGAGGTTCTGGGGGGTTTACCCCTCCTTCATCAGGCCCCACGCCAAAAGGGGAAAAGGAAGAAAGACTATTTAACCTTAAAGATGACCCCTCAGAAAAAATAAATCTTTCACAAAAATTTCCCCAACAGCTTGAAAAAATGATTCGAAAACTAGATTCCATAAGAATAATTCATTAAAATTAAAGGTGTGAAATATATAATTAAAAAAAATCATTTATTAATCTTAGGGGTGGTTATTGCCATTTTATCATGTAATATTCCATCAAAGAGTGTTCTAAAGAGACCAAACATTCTAATAGCTATTGCTGACGATCATTCATACCCGCATACGAGTATTTATGGTTTTGCTGAAACTCAAACTCCTGGTTTTGATTTTGTTGCCCAAAATGGTGTCTTATTTCACAATGCTTTTGTGGCTGCACCACAATGTAGTCCATCACGAGCCGCTATATTAACAGGAAAAAATATTTGGGAACTCGAGGAGGCGGGAACACATGCGAGTAATTTTCCCAAAAAATTTAAGGTATTCACTGAGGTATTGGCGGAGCAGGGTTATTTTGTTGGCTATACAGGAAAACCTTGGGCTCCAGGAAATTGGCAAATAAATGGAAGGAAGTTAAATCCTGTGGGGAGGGAGTTCAACAAACATCAATTAAAACATCCCCCTACAAAAGGTATTAGGGCAAATAACTATATAGAAAATTTTAAAGATTTTTTTAGTCAAAAAGATGAGGGAAGTCCCTTTGTTTTTTGGTATGGTGCACACGAACCGCACAGAGTATATGAATACAAAACAGGTGTAAAATCAGGAAAAAACATAGAGTCGGTTCAAGTCCCGCAGTTTTTACCTGACACGGAAGTAGTCCGAAATGATGTTTTGGACTATATTTTAGAAATAGAGCATTTCGATAATCACCTCCATCTTATGATAAACTTTTTAAAAGAAATAGGGGAGCTTGATAATACTTTTATTATGGTTACGGCTGATAATGGCATGCCTTTTCCCTATGCCAAAGCTAATGTACAAGAGTTTGGAACCCATGTGCCACTGGCTATTACATTGCCAAATGGAATAAAAAGAAAAGAAGTCTATGATCCTGTCGCATTGATAGATTTAGCCCCTACATTTATGGAACTTTTGGGCTTGTCTGATGCTATGAATACTACTGGAAAGAGCTTAATGCCTGTCTTAGAGCAAGATCATCATTTTCAGCATAGGGAATATGTGCTTACTGGTAGAGAACGACATACCCACGCCAGACCTGATAATTTGGGATATCCAGCACGGGCCATTAGAACACAAGAATTTCTATATGTATATCATTTTGAATCTGATCGTTGGCCTCAAGGTGATCCCGTTCCACAAAACCCAGAAAATGATCAAAGGAATAAAGTAGCTGGATTCAAATCGCTTTATCCAGGTTACCATGATGTTGATCAATCTCCCTCAAAAGATGAGGTAATGGCGATTGCACAATCTAACTATTTTGAGTTGGCTTTTGCAAAAAGACCCCAAGAACAATTGTATGACATTAAAAATGATCCCTATTGTACCCAAAATATAGCTATTCTTCCAGAGTACAAAGAAGTTATCAATAAACTCAAGCAACAGCTGATGAATGATTTAATGGAGCAAGGTGACCCAAGGGTGTCTGGCAATCCTATATTTGATAGTTATCCCCGCTATTCAACTATGCGGAATTTTAGCGGATTCAACCAAAGGGGGGTCTATAATCCAGACTTTTCAAAATAAGTATTATCAAAATATCCCAGTTTTATAAAATAAATCTAATTCGGACGATTTTCATAATTTATTTAAAACATAATAGTAACGATATAATCAGACTCCTTTTTAAATAAACTTAATTCCACACATTTTTGAGTATCTAATAGAATTTTGTTAAAATCAATAATAGCATATATATGCTGATTATTTCTTAAGACTCCTGCTTACGCATAAAATCTGGGAAACTCTTGATATTAACTTTGAATTTGAACCATAAAACAATTTTACATTTAAATAGTTTTTAATTTAACAAATAAAAAAAAAAGCAAATTTTTAGTTTATTTTAACATTATTAATATATTGCACTATAAAGTGTGCGTACACGACGCAAGTTTATAAAAAAAATTATTGTTAACTAAATTAATTAAAGTATGAATTCTATTTACTTGGGTAATTTAAAATCCCATGGAAAATCACTTTCACTTTTTAAGAAAAGTATTTTAAGTGTATTGTTCTTAGTGGGTTCATTTGTTACTGCACAGCAGTCTGTTGGCGGAACTGTAGTAGATCCTGCAGGTGTTCCGTTACCAGGTGTAAATGTTGTTATCAAAGGAACCGATACTGGAACTTCATCCGATTTTGATGGAAACTTCACAATTGAAGCATCTGATACTGATGTATTGATTTTTTCTTTTGTCGGTTTTAAAGATCAAGAAGTTTCGGTTGGAGATACCACATCTTTCAATATTTCACTCGAGGAAGAAGCAAGTTTTCTCGACGAAATTATTGTAACTGGTTATGGTACTCAAACTAGAAGAGAAGTTACCGCATCAATTATCAAGGTCGACTCTGAAACGATTGAGAGAGTAGCTGCTGGAAGTAGTATCGATGCTATTAAAGGTCAAGTTGCCGGAGTGGATATTACTGCTTCTGGTGGAAGACCAGGACAGAGTCCACAGGTGCGAATTAGAGGAAGAAGATCTATTTCTGCCTCCAATGATCCGCTTTATGTTGTTGATGGGATACCGGTAACAAGTAGTGTTGATGGTGGTGCAATTTTTGATATTGCTCCTCAAGACATTGAATCTATGGAAATACTAAAAGATGCGGCAGCAACTGCAATTTATGGTTCACGAGGTGCAAATGGTGTAATTATTATTACTACTAAAAGAGGTAAACAAGGAGAGAAAACACAAGTTAGTTACTCTGGTTACTATGGTACAACAGAAGTTCTCAATGTTCCAGACATGATGAACGGTGAGCAATATAAACAAATGAGAGCTGAAGCCTTTAGAAAAAATTCTGCAGGTGAATTTATGTACGATGGAAATGTTGAGACTGATAACTACGTTTTATTTGACGGAGAACAAGCCCTTGTAGATAATTATAATGCAGGTGCTGATTTTGATTATATCGATGCAGTTTTACAAAATGGTTCTCAGCAAATGCATAATATTTCTGCTCGAGGTGGAACTGAGAAAACAGCTTACAACGCCTCCATAGGTTATTTTTTAGAAGAAGGTGTTGTACCTGGAATGGATTATGAAAGAATGAATGCTAGAATTAATCTCGATCATAGAATAAATGATATGTTTAAGTTTGGTATGTCTACCACGCTTACTCAGGCTACCTATAACTATGGTTCTAATGCTGTAATGAATGAGGCTCTAAGACAGCTTCCATTAGGTAGACCTTATTTGGATGATGGTGTTACACCAAGGATGTTTACGTGGAATGACGGTATTGCCACCAACCCACTTGCAGAAATTGTTCCTGGAGCATACATAGACGAAAGATTGTCTACTAGGTTATTTGTTCCTACATATCTTCAAGTTAATTTAAATTCTGATTTAACATTTACGTCAACTTTTGGTCCTGACCTTCGTTTTGTAAGAAGAGGTGAGTTCAGAGGTGCTGCTACAAACGATAATCGCTTGGGACCTGCAGATGCCGAAACTGAATCTGTAAGAGAGCAAGGTTTTACTTTAGAAAACCTTTTGACATATAATAAAGAATTGGGTCCAGGTACATTAAAAGTTACCTTACTTCAATCTATTCAAGAGTTTACTAGAGAAGCTGGTAAAGCTGAGGTTCAAAACTTACCCTTTGAATCCCAACTTTGGTATAACATCGGAACCGCAGCAGTTAAAGGTAACTTGAGTTCCTCTCTATCAGAATGGCAATTACAGTCATATATGGGTCGTGTAAACTATGATATTAACGGAAAATATTTATTCCAAGCTTCAATGAGAGGTGATGGATCCTCAAGATTATCTGAAGGAAATAAATGGGCATATTTCCCAGGTGTTTCTGTTGGATGGAGAATTAATGAGGAAAGCTTTATGGAAAATGCTCCTTTTGACGAATTAAAACTTCGTTTATCTTATGGAGAAGTAGGAAATACAGCAATTTCTCCATATCAAACGCAGGGTGGTCTTGCTCGGACCGTATATTCTTGGGGAGGCACAAATGCATATGGATATGCATTAAGTGATATTCCAAATGCAGAGCTTGGTTGGGAGATTTCTAAAACACTTGATTTTGGTTTTGACTATTCACTTATGAACGGGAACATCACAGGTAGTTTTGATTTATATCAAACAAAAACTAGTGATTTGATTTTGGCAAGGAACCTTCCTTGGACATCTGGTTACGAAAGTGTTTTCCAAAACGTTGGGTCAACTGAGACCAATGGTATTGAATTTGGAATTAATGCAGTAATTATTGATAACCCTGAAGGCTTTAGTTTTGATGTAAATATGAATATTTCAAGCTACGAAGAAAAGATTACTGAATTGGCGTTAAAAGATGCTGATGGTAATCCTGCAGATGATGTTGGAAACGAGTGGTTCATTGGTCAACCAGTTAGAGTATTCTATGACTATCAATATGGTGGTATTTATCAGTTAAGTGAAGCCGCTCTTGCTCAAAGCCTTGAGAGTAAACTACCAGGAGAGATCAGAAGAGCTGATACTAATGGTGACTCCCAAATTACTCCAGCGGACAGAGTAGTTCTTGGTTCTGATGTTCCAGACTATTTTGGTGGTTTGACAACAAACTTTAGCTACGGAAATTGGGACTTAAGTGCTTTTTTCTACTTTAAACAAGGTCAAATGATAGAAAGTAACTTCCATAGAAGTAATAATACACTACAAGGAAGATATAATAACATGAACCTTGATTACTGGACACCTAATAACCCAGGAGGGTATTATCCAAGACCTAATATTGGTAATGAAGGAGCTGTGGATGGAGGTTTGATGGTCTATTTCGATGGAAGTTATGTTAAACTTAGAAACTTAACTTTAGGTCATAATTTTGACCCTGAAGTTGCTTCAAGTCTTGGTTTGAGTAGACTTAGAGCATATATTCAAGGTCAAAACTTATGGTTTAGTTCTGATTACGATACTTGGGATCCAGAAGTTGGAGAGGAAAGAATTGACAGTGGTGTTGCACCTTCTTCAAGTATGTGGGCCGTTGGAATAAGAGCTAACTTTTAATTTAAAAATATTTTAAATCATGAAAAAATTTAGATTTTTATTATCATTTTTCGCCATAGCTGCTTTCACTTCTTGTGAGGAATATCTGGACGAAAATAATATAGCTAACGTTACTGCATCTGGCTACTACACAACTGCAGCCGGATTAGAGGATGCTGTAAGTGCTACCTATGGTATCATGAAAGAATACTATGGTCCTGAAATTGGTTGGACTATGGGTGTCTTTGGTACTGATACATATCGCGCGGGAGCTGATGGAAGTCACAAGTATATGGGACGCTATGCCTCAGGTCATAATTCAGAGGCAAGATACATGCGTGATACTTGGAGGATATTCTACGAACAAGTAAATCAGGCCAATGCAGTTATTGCAAGGGCAGAGGGTGTAACTGATATGGACGCTTCTACAAAGACTCAAAGAATTGCAGAAGCTAGATTTCTTAGAGCTTTGGCTTATTTTAACTTGACTCGTCACTATGGTGACATCCATCTTTCTTTGGAGGAAACTCAAGGTGTTGAGATAGAAGCTAATAAAACTTCTGCAAGCGAAATTTATTCTCAGGCAATTGTTCCTGATTTAGAATTTGCTATTGCGAATTTGGAAGATAATCCAAGTGATTATGGTAGAGCTTCAATTCCTGCCGCTCAATTCCTATTGGCTAAGGCACTAATGACAAGAAGTTACAAATCTTTTGCAGTTGGTACTGATGCATCTCAGGCTGAATCACTTATGTCAAGTGTAATTAGTAACCCGAGATTTGCGCTTTCGGATTCCTTTGGTGATCTTTGGTCAATAAATAATGAGGCAAATAGCGAGTTTATTTGGACGATTCAAAACTCGAAATCTCAAGTTGATGAGGGTCTTGATGGATACGGCCATAGGGGTCACTTGTATTTCTTAATGGAATATGATAAAAAACCTGCAATGACTCGTGATACTGAGAATGGAAGGCCTTGGAAAAGGTTCCGTCCAACTCCTTTTCTTATGTCCCTTTGGGATAGAACCATGGACAGACGTTATGATGAAACATACAAGCATGTATGGTATGCTAACGTTGGAAATGATGGGGGCCCTAATGGTGTTCCAGTCAAGATTGGAGATACCGCTCTTTATATTCCAGGTCCTGGAGTTGACAAAAATGGTGTTGATCAAGATGGATATTGGAATGCTGCGAAGCAAGCTTCAGTTAATTTTGAAGTTTATACCTCGGATGAGTGGGATCAAAGAACTTTCCCTTCACTGAATAAATGGATTGATAATACCCGTCCAAATAGACAGCATACGCAGGGACAAAGAGATTATGTTTTGATGAGACTTGCTGATGCTTATTTGATTAGAGCGGAAGCCAGACTCAAACAAGGAAATACCAGCGGAGCAGCGAGTGATATTAATGTTATTAGAACTAGAGCTGCTTGGGATGGTAAAGAGGCAGATATGCAAATTACTGCAGCTGATGTAGATGTCGATATGATTCTTGATGAGAGAGCACGAGAGTTAGTAGGTGAGAACCATAGATGGTTTGATCTTACCAGAATGGGTAAACTTGTTGAAAGAGTTCGACTTTACAATAGTGATGGACAGGCTAATATTCAGGACTACCATGTTGTAAGACCTATACCACTAAGTCAAATTGATAGAACATCTGGAGGATATGCTCAGAATCCAGGATATGCTCAGTAATATTTGATTATTAAAATTAAAAAACCGCCTTTTGGCGGTTTTTTTTTTACTTCTGAAAACCTAATTTTTTAGTCATATGCTAACTTTAAATATTACTTTAATTAAAATAAAATCATGAAAAATTTAATGACTCTAATTATATTTTTTGTTGGGCTGAACCTTATTGGTCAAAAAATTCAACCCTCAGAGGTAAAACAGCTTATGAAAAAAGTTGCTGACTGGCAAATTGAAAATCACGATAATTTAAAATACAGAGCTCAAAACAAAAGGCTATCTAGAGGCAAGCATGATATGTTAGATTGGACTAATGGTGCTCTCTATATTGGGATGTCTAAATGGGCATCTATGACAGATAATGAGAAATATTATAAGTGGCTTAAGGAAATTGGTGAAGCTCACGATTATAAACTTCACATGAGAGATGGCTATTTCGCAAGAGTATTTCATGCTGATGATCATGCTGTTGGTCAAACCTACTTCCATCTTTACAGAAAATATAAAGATGAAAAAATGATTAAACCAACAATCAATCAATTTGATTTTATACTCTATCATCCATCTAAAACAAAAATGGATTGNAAATCTCCATTTCATCAAAACAGATGGAATTGGTGTGATGCTTTATTTATGTCACCACCACTTTGGGTTATGTTATATAATCATACGAAAAATACAAAATACATTGATTTTATGGTAAAAGAATGGAAGGCTTCAACAAACCATTTATTTGATAAGGAGGAAAATCTATATTATCGGGATGGGTCTTATTTTGATAAACTCGATAATGGTACAAAGATTTTTTGGGCAAGGGGAAATGGTTGGGCATTTGCTGGTTTAACAAATGTAATGGATGAACTTAATCCAAATCATAAAGATTATTCTTATTTTTTGAACTTGTATAAAAAAATAGCTAAAAAATTGTTAGAGATTCAAACACCTCAGGGTCATTGGGCTATGAGCCTATTGGGACAAAAATTCTATCCTACACCTGAAACAAGTGGTTCATCATTTTTTATCTTTGGACTTGCTTGGGGAATAAATAATGGAATTTTGGATAAATCAACTTACGGGTCAGCTGTTGAAAAAGGCTGGAAAGCTATGATAAGTCATGTAAACAGTGAGGGTATGCTTACTTATGTCCAACCTATTGGAGCAGAGCCAGGCGAAGCTTATCCAGACAAAACAGAGGTGTATGGTGTTGGCGCTTTTTTATGTGCTGGTTCTGAAATGTATAAATTATATGGTGGAAAGTAGATTAATTTTTAAAAACAAATTTATTACTCAAATGTTTAAAAAAATATTAATTGGTGCAATTGGAGTTTTTTGTTTTTCCTGTCAATTATTTGATCCCCCTCATGGGCCCTATTTCGCTAATGGGATTAAAAACGGCTGGGCCGACCAAAATTCTATTGTATTATGGACTCGATTGACTCAAAATAAATCCGCCAACTTCAAAGGACACCCATTTATTGAAATATCAATTGAGGAAATGAAATTTTTGTCTAAAAACCAAGATTTAAAAGGAATCTATAATACACAGATACCTGAAGGTTTAAATTTGAATGAAATGGAGGGTTCTTGTGCTGGAGCTAATGGAGAGGTACAACTTCATTATTTTATTGAAGGGTATCCAGATAAAAAAATTATTTCCAATTGGATACCTGTAAATCCCGATAAAGATTTTACCCAACAGTGGAAGCTTTCTAATTTAGAAGCAGGAAAGAGTTATAGGGTTAAAATTTACGCCCGACAACTAAATAATGAAAGGATTTCTGATAGTATTTTAGGTCAATTTAATCTACCACCAAATGAACATGAAACTCGCGACATAAAGTTTTGTGTCGTTTCTTGTCACGACTATAATCGACGTGACGACTATGAAAATGGTCATAAAATATATCCAAGTATGTCTAAATTAAGACCTGATTTTTATGTACATACTGGTGATATAGAGTATATGGACAAACCTCTCCCATACGCCATGACAGAGGAGTTGATGCGTTTTAAGTGGAATCGTATATTTGCTCTCCCTTTTCAACGTTCATTTTATAACAATCATACATCTTACTTTATGAAAGATGACCATGATATTGGATATAATGACAGTTATCCCGGTAAAGACTATGGGACTGTAACTTTTGAGAGAGGATTAGAGATATTTGACCTGGAACAATTTCCAACTTACTCTAAAAGATACAAAACCATACGTTGGGGGAAAAATCTTCAGGTTTGGATTATTGAGGGAAGAAATTACAGATCACCCAATATAATGGATGATGGACCAGATAAAACAATATGGGGAGCGGATCAAAAAAAATGGTTTTATGAAACTATTGAAAATTCAAGTGCTACATTTAAAGTGCTTATAACATCCTCACCTATATTAGGTCCAGATAAAGTTGATAAAAATGATAATCTCAGTAATATTAAATATGCTCATGAGCAAGGAGAGATATTAGATTTTATAAAGAATCAAAAAAATATTTATATAGTTAATGGGGATAGACATTGGCAATATGTAACTCACATTGATGGAACAAATTTATGGGAATTTGGCTGTGGTGCTGGAACTGATTCCCACTCATTAACTGGTGGGTGGAATAGAGGTGGTCCAATGCCTGAGCATAAATTTCTTAGACTTAAAGGTGGTTTTTTATCTGTAGATGTTACAAATATTGATAATAAACCTGAAATTAGATTCACTCACCATGATGTGGATGGAAAAAAAGTTAACGAGGTATTTTTTTAATTTTCGTTGTAATAGTTTCGTTCCTCCGAATGACTGTATTTGTAATTTTCTTTAGTAATAATTTCTAAAGGTGTATTGATTTCACTAGAGGGTATCTCTTTGTGAACTAAATATTCGGCTATCGTTTTGACAGACTTGTATCCTTGGTTAAAAGATTTTTGTGAAATCAAGAAAGTGATAATACCTAACTTCAAAGCGTTTACGTTTTGAGGGGTAGTGTCAAAACCTATAAATTTAAGGTTTGAAAGCATGGCTTTATCTATTGCTTTATAAATGTTTGAAGTTCTGCTCGAAGGAACCATAATAACTTTAATTTTTTGATTTTTACTTAAAAAATTATTAATTTTTTTCTCTATTACATTGAACCCATCTGATTGATCAAATTTTAGTTGATGAATAATAGCTTTGGGAATGTTTTTATTAAAGTAGTCGATAAACCCATTTACACGTTCATTAATGGCCTCATAATCGTGTAAGTTTTTTCGAGTAATAACTATCAAAAATTCATCTTCATTTTCGGAACACAAATGCGAAAGCTTTCCAGATAAAATACCTGCCTCAAATGATTTTTGACCAATATAACATAGGTTGTTAAAACCTTTAATATCAGCGTTCATGAAAATATAGGGTATTTTTTGTTGGTCCAGAAGATCAATAATCACATTACTTTCTTTGATGAATATTGGTACCATAATCACAGCATCGGGCTTGGATTTGATCATTTTTTGAAAAGCAGCCACATAACTTTTAGGATCAAATTGTTCGAAAAGAAATACCTTGTTTTCTATACCATTAGCTATCACTTCCTGACTTGCTTTCTGTATTCCAGAGTAGGGAGATTTCCAAAAAAGATTTTGTTCGTCATAATTTGGCATTAGGGTCGCCAGATTTTTATGTTTTTTCATAGCCAATGAACTGGCAATCAAGTTTACTTTAAATTTTTTCTTTTTTAGAATTTCCTTGATTTTAGCTTCAGTTTCTTGGGAAACCCCACCACGATTATGTAAAACTCTATCAACTGTCCCCGGAGAAACTTTAGCCTCCTTTGCAATATCTTTTATTGTCTTCAAAAGATTTTTTTTTAAATATACTATCTTATTATAATTACTTATTTAATTTCACAAAATTTTATCATTCCATCAAACAAATTAAATCAATAGGATTCTTTATATTTGTTGGGTTGTGTACGCACACGCTATTAAATCAATATGCCTATATCATTTAGATGGATTACCGTAGCTGCATTATCGGGCTTTTTGTTCGGTTTTGATACAGTGGTTATCTCTGGTGCCAATTTACCGATTAAAGAATTATGGCCTATGAATCCTTTTTTCCACGGGTTTTTTATTATGTCAATGGCGTTATGGGGAACAGTATTTGGGGCTCTGTTTGGTGCTTATCCTACCAATAATCTAGGGAGAAAAAAAACATTAACCTGGATTGGTATTCTTTTTCTTATTTCTGCTTTAGGTTCAGCATTATCCATTGACCCCTACACATTTTCCTTTTTTAGATTTATTGGTGGATTGGCCGTAGGCGTTTCCTCTATTGTTGCTCCCATATATATATCAGAAATTTCTTCACCAAAAAATCGAGGCTCTCTAGGTGCTTTGTATCAGTTTAGCCTTGTCTTTGGAATTATGATTGCCTTTTTATCAAATTACTTTTTCACTGGATTTAACGGAAGTCATGATTGGAGATGGATGTTGGGTATTGAGTCGGTACCCGCTTTATTTTACTTTATTCTAACGCTGAATATTCCCGATACCCCAAGGTGGCAAATTCTTTTTCAAAAAAATGATAACGAAGCCATAAAAACTTTAAAACAAATTTACGGGGAAAAACATGATCTTAAGAAGTTGATAGATAATATTAAATCCGCAGACTCGTCTGCCGAAAAACAAGGTTTTTTAATTAATAAAGCAAATAATAAAATAATCTTACTGGCTTTTTTGATCTCATTTTTCAATCAACTATCGGGAATCAATTTCATACTCTACTATGCACCTGAGATTCTTGAAATGGCTGGATTTGCTACTAAAGAATCTCTATATAATTCAGTATTTATTGGGATGACTAATATCATTTTTACATTTGCTGGATTAATGCTTATTGATCGACTGGGTAGAAGACAGTTGTTGATTATTGGCTCATTAGGTTATATAATCAGTTTGACTGGAATATCATTGGCTTTTTATCAGCAGATGAGCCCTCAGTGGATTGCTGTGTTTATTTTTGCATTTATTGCTGCTCACGCAATGGGTCAAGGTACAGTTATATGGGTTTTTATTTCTGAAATTTTTCCCAATAGAATCAGAGCGAAGGGACAATCTTTTGGTGCTGGAGTTCATTGGGTATTTGCAGCGTTGATTACCCTAGTCGGTCCTTCAATAATTGCTATGTTTCAGATAAATCCATGGCCAATATTTTCATTCTTTGCATTTATGATGGTCTTACAACTTATATTTTCTTTATTTGCAATGCCAGAAACCAAAGGGAAACCCCTTGAAGAAATAAACCAAGTCATTAACATTTAAATTTTCTCTATGAAAAGAAAAGATTTTATTAAAAATTCTAGTGGAATATTCTTTAGCTCCATGATTGCTCCTCATTTATTGGCCAATACCAATTTGAGTAATGTCATAAATCTTGGTGTGATTGGTACTGGCGATAGAGGTAAAGGAATTATCAAACTGCTTAATAAGCTTGATGGATTTAATGTAATCGCTGTTTGTGATATTTTATCGTTTCGTCTAAATGAGGCCTATGGTTTAATTGAGACCAATAAAAATGCGAAAGCCTTCAAAGATTACAGAAAACTATTGGATGATAAAAATATAGATGCCGTAGTGATCAGTACTCCGCTAAACTCTCATGACCAAATTTCGGTAGATGCTCTTGATGCAGATAAGCATGTTTATTGTGAAAAAACATTAGCCAAAGGGGTTGAAGCTACAGCAAGAATTGTAAAAAAATCTAAAACTTCCAAAAAGATATTCCAAACTGGACACCAGTACCACAGTTCAAGAATGTATACCAAATTGGTGGAGATGATCGAAGGGGGTAAGGTGGGAAAAATTAGCTCCATAGAGGCGCAATGGAACCGCAATGGAAATTGGAGACGACCCATACCAGATCCATCTTTTGAGAGACAAATTAATTGGAGAATGTACAGAGAATATTCCTATGGACTTTTGGCTGAGTTAAGTTCTCATCAAATCGATTTTTCCAACTGGATTCTTAAAGCTACTCCAGAGAAGGCAATGGGAATGGGAGGAATTAATTATTGGAAAGACGGTAGAGAGACCTATGACAACACTAAAGTGATTTATAAATACCCAGAGGGAGTAAAAGCGACCTATACTTGTCTCACCTCCAATGCCAAGGATGATTACAAAATAATGGTAATGGGGGACAAAGGAACCTTGACCATTTTTTATGATAAAGCCTGGTTTTATCCAGAAGGATCATACAATCCTAACTATGGAGAAGTTGACGGTGTGTCGGGAGCTACAACCAATTGGACCCAGGGCAAAGGCACATCATTGGATATTCAACATATTGATCCTACTAAACAAGCTTTAATGGACTTCAAAGATGCTATTTTAAACAATATTGAACCACTATCCAATGTAATTACAGGAGCAAAAGCTGCTTACGCTGTAGATATGGGAATAAAAGCGATGGATACCGAAAAAACTATTTATTGGGATAATACCAACTTTTTACTTTAGAATTGCAATTATGGGTTTTATATTTAAATATTTATTTAAGTAAATCAAAACCTTATTAAATGTTTAATATTTATTAATCAATTAAATTAAAATCTAAGATTCATACACGAATATTTCAAACAAAAAATTTATAATAATTAAAATAAAATAATGATACCAAATTTTGATTTAAAAAATAAGGTAGCTGTCATTACTGGAGGTGGAGGAGCATTGGGAGGTTGCATTGCACAGAGTCTTTCCCTGTCTGGATTAAAGATTGCCATTCTCGATCTTACCTCAGAATCTGCAAATAACACTGTAGAAATGATTGAAGAACAAGGGGGTGATGCAATAGGTTTTGCTGCTAATGTTCTATCAGAGGATTCTATCGAAAATGTCAGTCAAGAAATAATAAAAAAATGGGGAAGGGTAGATATTTTACTAAATGCTGCTGGAGGTAATATGCCCGGCGCAACAATTGCAGTTGATCAGACCATTTTTGATTTGTCTATGGACGATTTTAAAAAAGTTACGGAGTTGAATCTTAATGGTTCTGTGATTCCTTCTTTGATTTTTGGAAAAATTATGGCCGATCAAAAAAGTGGATCTATTATCAATTATTCCTCCATGAGTGTTGACAGAGTAATTACAAGAGTAGTGGGATATTCTGCTTCTAAAGCAGGAATTGAGAATTTTACTCGATGGATGGCAGTGGAAATGGCCTTAAAGTATGGTAAAGGTATTCGAGTTAATGCGATTGCTCCAGGCTTTTTTGTAGGGAATCAAAACAAGAAATTACTATTGAACCCTGACGGATCCTATACCGAAAGAGGAGAAACTATCATCAGAAATACTCCCATGAAACGATTTGGAAAAGCAGAGGAGCTCAATGGAGCCATTCACTTTTTATGTAGTGATGCTGCCCAATTTATTACTGGAGTTGTAATCCCCATAGATGGGGGCTTTAGTGCCTTTAGTGGGGTTTAATATAATTTTATGAAAATGACACAAACATGGCGATGGTATGGACCGAATGATCCAGTTAGTTTGATGGATGTTAAACAAGCCGGTGCTACAGGTATTGTCAATGCATTACATCATATTCCTAATGGGGATATTTGGTCGGTTGAGGAGATACAAAAAAGAAATTACGAAATTGAGGCGTCTGGACTAAGTTGGGATGTGGTTGAATCTTTACCTGTTCACGAAAAAATTAAAACTAGAACAGCCAATTTTCAGCAAATTATTGAAAATTACAAAGTGAGTATGCAAAACCTAGCTTCTTGTGGAGTCAATGTAATATGTTATAACTTCATGCCCATTTTGGACTGGACCAGAACACGTCTGGATAAGCTTATGGAAGATGGTTCACTCGCTTTGGAATTTAATGCCTCAGAATTGAGGGTTTTTGATTTGCATATACTTCAACGTGAAGGAGCTGAGAACTACTATACTTTTGCTGAGATTGAAGAAGCAAAGAATCTATTTCAAAAAATTTCCTCTTCAGATATTCAAAGAATTTCTGACAATGTGCTCAAGGGTCTTCCCGGTTCCGAAGAGGGTTACTCTATGGAGGAGTTCAAAGCCATGTTAGATACTTACAAAAGTATAGATGGAGATCAATTGCGATCACATTTGGTACAATTTTTGGAAGAAATTATTCCTTTAGCAGAAAGTTTGGGTATTAGAATGTGTATTCACCCTGACGACCCTCCTTTTTCCCTTTTGGGATTACCAAGGGTGGTAAGTACAAAGGATGACTACCAATATATTTTTGATCAAGTTCCTTCATTATCAAACGGTATTACTTTCTGTACGGGATCTCTTGGCGTTAGGGCAGACAATGACCTTTCCGCTATATTTGATGCATTTGCAGATCGAGTTCATTTTTTACACCTCAGAAGCACCAAACGAGATGCGCAAGGAAATTTCTTTGAAGCTGATCACCTTATTGGTGATGTTGATATGTTTGAAATCATCACCAGAGTGATTAAGGAACAAAGAAGAAGGGTAATCGAAAAAAGAGAGGACGCCTCCATCCCCATGAGACCTGATCATGGACATCAAATGCTTGACGATCTTGTAAAACCTAAAATAAATCCTGGTTACTCCGCAATTGGAAGACTCAGGGGATTAGCAGAATTACGTGGATTGGAATGGGGAATAAATAAAATGATTTAAAATGGAATTTAAAATGACCGACTCCTTCATCAAGGAGAATTTTCTACTCCAAAATAAAACAGCTGAAAGATTATATTTTGATCATGCGAAGGGGATGCCCATCATTGATTATCATAACCACTTAGCTCCCGATGTGATTGCAGATAACGAACCTTTTTCGGGGATTAATGAAATTTGGTTGGATGGAGACCACTATAAATGGCGCGCAATGCGATCTCTGAGAATCCCTGAGAAATTTATTACTGGTAATGAGATAAGTAAAAAGGAAAAATTTGATCAATGGGCCTATACAGTTCCTTTTACGGTAGGAAATCCACTTTTCCATTGGACCCATTTGGAGTTGGACCGTTATTTTGGAATTAAAACACTTCTTCAGCCTTCGACTTCTGATGCTATATTTGAGGAAACCAACATGCAGTTATCTCAGCTTAAGCCAAAGCACTTGCTAAATAATATGAAAGTCGAAATGTTATGTACAACAGATGACCCCTTAGACGACCTTTCCCATCATCAAAAAATTGCATCTAGTGAGGAAAAATCTCCAGAGGTATTACCCGGTTTCAGACCTGACAATATTTTTGGAATTCAAGGAGATCGATATCTTGACTATTTATCAGCCCTTGGAGAGTTAGCGGATCAGGAGGTTAGAGATTTTGACAGTCTATTGGTGGTGTTAAAATCGAGAATTAACTATTTTCATGAGAATGGATGTAGGATATCAGATCATGGATTGGAATACACCTATGCCTCTGAATTTAGTAATGCTGATGCAGATACTGTACTAAAAAAACGCTTATCAGGCAGCTTACCCAGTGATAGGGAGGCAGGTCTTTTCAACTCATGTGTGCTTTATGAACTTTTTGTTATGTATCATGACTTTGGTTGGACCCAACAGTTGCACTTGGGTGCTCTAAGAGGAAATAATAAAAAACTAAAAAGACAATTAGGTGCAGATGTGGGGTGTGATTCTATAGGCGATTTTTCCCAAGCTAAAAATTTATCAAAATTATTGGGAATGTTGAACGACAATAACAAATTGACCAATACTATTATTTACAATCTCAACCCATCGATGAATGAGGTTTTTGCCACTATGTCTGGTAATTTTAATAATGATAAAGTTGAGATACAGTGGGGTACAGCTTGGTGGTTCCTTGATCAAAAAGATGGAATGGAATTACAAATGAAGACCTTATCCAATATGGGATTATTATCGAAATTTATTGGAATGTTGACGGATAGTCGAAGTTTTCTCTCTTTCCCGAGACACGAGTATTTCCGACGCATACTCTGTAATATGTTGGGAAAAGACATAGAGAATGGTTTATTGCCCAATGATTTGAACTTCTTTGGATCAATGGTTGAAAATATCTGTTATCATAACTTGAAAGAATTCATTAAATACAAAAAGTAATGACAAGGTTAAAAGTGTTTCTGCTTCTCGTTAGTTTATTCAATTTAATCTCTTGTGGCCAGTTAAATTCAACCAAAACGATTCGACTTGGCCATGGTTTGAGCACCAGTCATTCTGTTCACAAGGGGATGCTCTTTTTTGGAGAAAGGCTGGAAGAAATTTCAGGAGGTAGGTTTAAAGTGCAGATATACCCAAGTCAGCAATTAGGAACAGAACGTCAGTGTTTGGAATTACTTCAAATTGGTAGCTTAGACATGACTAAAGTTTCGGCAGGTGTATTGGAAAATTTTTCCCCCAGTATTAAAGTTTTTGGGATTCCCTATATGTTTAAAGATAAGGAACATACTTTTAGAGTATTGGATGGTCCTATCGGAGACGAATTACTAGCAGGTACTGAAAAATATTGGCTCAAAGGATTAGGTTATTATGATTCTGGCAGCCGAAGTTTTTACACCATTAATAAACCCATTGAAAAACCCAATGATTTAGAAGGACTAAAAATCAGGGTAATGGAAAGCCAAACTGCAATTGACATGGTGAAATCATTTGGTGGATCTCCAACACCTATCTCCTGGGGAGAGCTATACACGGCCCTTCAACAAGGGGTGGTCGACGGAGCTGAGAATAATCCTCCCAGTTTTTATTTGTCCAGACATTACGAAGTATGTAAATATTATATTATTGACGAGCATACTGTCCTTCCAGATGTAGTCTTGATGAGTACACATTTGTGGAATAGCCTAAATGAACAAGAACAAGTATGGGTTCAAAAGGCAATGGATTTATCTGTCATCGAACAGAGACGTTTGTGGTTGGAATCAGAGATGGAATCTCTCGAGGCAGTTAAAGCAGCGGGAGTAGAAGTGAGTTATCCTGATAAATCAAAATTTTCTGATATGTCTCGATCAGTTGCCGATCAATACGCCCAAGATCCATTGATCAAGTCATTTATTGATAAAATAAAAAACACCCAATAAAATGAAAATTAGAGCGCAGATAGATTCATTTTTAGAGAAAATACTTGTATTAATTATGTCGCTTATGGTTATCAATGTATTGTGGCAAGTATTTTCCAGATATATTTTGGCTAATCCAAGTTCTTTCACCGATGAGTTGGCGCGCTATCTAATGATTTGGGTTGGAGTATTGGGGGCGACTTATGTAGCTGGAAAAGGAAACCATGTAGCCATTACCTATTTTTCCGAAAAATTCAGCCCATTAAATTTCAAAAGAATTCAAGTATTTATTAATTTAACTATTCTTGTTTTTGCCATTTTAGGAATGTTTTTTGGTGGTGCAAGATTGGTTTACATTACTTTATTTTTAGAACAGCTTTCTCCAGCCTTGAAAATTCCGTTGGGTTTAGTTTATTCAGTAATTCCTATCAGCGGACTACTAATCATATTTTACAAAATCTTGGATCTTAAAAATCAAAAAAGATGATAGAATTTTTACCTGTAATCATATTGGTGTTTAGTTTTTTATTACTGCTATTCCTTGGTGTACCAGTAGCTTGGTGTATTGCCATGTCATCGATGCTTACGCTTATGTCGGCGATGCCTTTCTCTGCTGCCACTACTACTGTTTCACAAAGGATCGCTACAGGACTGGATAGTTTTGCTCTTCTGGCCATTCCTTTTTTCATTCTTTCGGGACAAATCATGAGTAAAGGAGGCATTGCTAATCGATTGATCTCCTTTGCCAAAACATTGGTAGGGTTTTTACCGGGTGGATTGGCATTGATTAACATTGTCTCTGCCATGATGATGGGAGCTATTGCTGGTTCAGCTATGGCTTCAGCCTCTGCTATGGGGACAATTCTAGGTCCAGAAATGGAGAAAGAAGGCTATTCCAAAGAGTTTGGAGCTGCAGTGAACATCACCTCATCTACTACTGGACTTGTAATACCTCCTAGTAACACATTGATTGTCTATTCCCTAGCAAGTGGTGGCGTATCTATTGCCGCATTATTTTTGGCGGGATATATACCAGGAATCCTTACTGGGCTCTTTATGATGATTGTTGCCATGGTTTGGGCAAAAAAGAACAACTACCCAATAGGGAAAAAGTCTTCACTGAAAGAAGTATTTGTAAAATTCGTAGATGCTTTACCCAGCTTATTGCTCTTAGTGATCGTTATCGGAGGCATCATAGGGGGTATATTTACCGCTACCGAAGCCTCTGCTGTAGCTGTTCTTTATACCATTCTACTTTCTTTTTACTATAAAGAATTATCATTTAAGGACCTGCCTAAGGTGATATTGCAATCCTCTGAAACTACAGCCATAGTTATGCTCTTGATCGGGGCTTCAATGTGTATGTCTTGGGTATTATCCTATGAGAATATCCCACAAGATATTAGCGATGCCCTATTGTCTGTCAGTGATAACAAGATCATTATTCTATTGATGATTAATGTAATCCTATTGGCTGTAGGTATATTTATGGACGCTACACCGGCAGTGCTTATTTTCACCCCTATTTTTCTTCCCATTGTTACTTCTTTGGGTATGGATCCTACCCATTTCGGAATTATTCTCATGCTCAATCTTTGTATTGGGCTTTGTACCCCTCCAGTAGGGTCGGTGTTATTCGTTGGAGTAGGTATTGCAAAAACAACCATTTCAAAAGTTATAAAACCCCTGATACCTCTGTTCCTGGTTATGATTTTATCCTTGTTTCTAGTAACCTACATTCCACAGTTGAGTTTGTGGTTACCTAAATTATTTGGAGTCTAAATTTTAAAAACGAAAATTAAAAATAATTTTATGTTATCAATCAAATCCATGTTTCTGCTAGGTGGGATTACGCTTTTAGTATCTTGTACCTCAGGCCCTTTAACAATTAACCTTACTAATACTTTGGATGTTTCGCGGCAAAACGAAACAGTTGAGATTGATATTTATGATTTGCCTCAGAACATGGTATCTATGATTGAAAGAGTAGGTGTATATGATCCATCCGAGGGTCTTTTTTTGACGACTCAGCTGATAGATTTAGATAAGGATGGACAGATGGATCAACTCATTTTTCAACCTGAGTTGGCTGCGAAATCCTCGAAAATTTATCATATAATAGAACATTTAGAAAAGGAAACAGATGTCAAATATTGTTATTCCCGATTTGTTCCGTCTCGAATTGACGATTATACTTGGGAAAACAATAGGGTAGCTTTCAGAACCTATGGTCCTGCTGCACAAGACCTGATAGAGAATGGACAAAAAGGAGGAATTATTTCTAGTGGTATTGATTGTTGGTTGAAAAGAGTAGATTATCCAGTTATTGACAAGTGGTATAAAGCCAGTGAGGAGGAGGGTATAAGCTATCATGAAGATCATGGAGAAGGATTGGACAATTACCATGTTGGGATCAGTAGGGGAGCGGGTGGATTGTCCATAAAAGGAGCAGATGATCAATATTTTGTATCCAAGAACTTCACAGCCTATAATACCATCTCCAATGGCCCTTTAAGAACTATTTTTCAATTGGATTATGCTGATTGGGACGGGCCCGATGGAAAAATTAAAGAGCAAAAAACGATTAGCTTGGATTATGGAAATAACCTGATGAAAATTGAAGTATCTATTGAGGGAACCGATAAAATTTCAGCGGGTATTTCATTACAGCAGTCAATGGGAATTATTCATGAGTCCAATAATTTTTTGACCTATAAACAAAATCATTTTGACACCACCTTGAGTAATGTGATTATGACTACTTTAAAACATTATGATGGTTATCATATTTATAATCCTGGAATAAAAGATCAAAATCATGTATTTTTAGATTTCAAAATTCTAAACGAGACTTTAACCTACTATGTTGGTTTTTATTGGTCGAAGAGCAATCAGTTTTCCGGACACGAAGCCTGGGACCAGTACCTCAACGATTTGGCTATGAAAATTGAAAATCCAATTACAGTTAATATCAAATAATTTAAATGAAAAAAGTTGTAACCTTTGGTGAAATTATGTTAAGACTTTCACCTCCTGCAAATCTAAGATTTTCTCAAGCCAACAACTTTGATGTGGTCTATGGAGGTGGAGAATCTAACGTAGCAGTATCACTTGCCAATTACGGCGTTCCGGTAGAGTTTGTTACCCGACTGCCCCAGAATGATATTGGGGCCTGCGCAATGATGGAGATGCGAAAAAGAGGCGTAGGCATGAATCATATTGCTTATGGAGGGAATCGCCTGGGGATATATTTTTTGGAAACAGGAGCAGTAAGTCGAGGAAGTAAGGTGGTCTATGACCGTGGCCATTCTGCAATGGCAGAAATTAAGACGGGGATGATCGATTGGGATACTGTATTTGTTGGGGTCAGTTGGTTTCATTGGACAGGTATCACTCCGGCAATCTCTCAGGGAGCAGCAGATACTTGCTTGGAGGCAGTAAAAGTAGCTAGCGAAAAAGGAATTACCATTTCCACTGATTTGAATTATCGTGCCAAATTATGGAAATACGGTCAACCTTCTGAACCCATTATGACCAAATTGACTTCTTACTGCGATGTCATCTTAGGGAATGAAGAAGATGCCGAAAAACATTTTGGTATCAAGCCTGAAGGTTTGGATATTACCACACAAGGGGATCAAGTAAAAGCGGAGGCTTTTCAGTCTGTTTGTGAACAAATGATGAAAAAATTCCCCAAAGCCAAAAAAGTAATCACTACCCTTAGAGGTTCCATTTCAGCTTCCAACAATACTTGGGCGGGGATACTCTACGATGGTGAAAATATCTGTATCAGCCCAGAATACAAAATTACCCATATTGTAGATAGAGTAGGAGGGGGGGACTCTTTCATGGGGGGATTGATCTACGGACTGTTGCAATATCCAGAGGACGACCAGAATGCATTAAACTTTGCTGTAGCGGCCTCTTGTTTAAAACATACTATTAAGGGCGATGCTAATTTAGTTTCAGTCGCTGAAGTAGAAAAATTAATGAGCGGTGACGCCAGTGGCCGCGTAGCAAGATAATTATGGCAAAATTTACCCGTTTAGAAGTCGCTGCAAAAATGGCAGAAACAGGAATGGTTCCTCTTTTTTACCACAGTGATATTAAAATTGCAAAAAAAACCCTTAAAGCCTGTTATGAAGGAGGGGCAAGATTATTAGAATTTACCAGCAGAGGCGATTTTGCACATCAGATTTTTGAGCAGCTCAATCAGTATGCGATTGCCAAGTTCCCCGAAATGATCATGGGCGTAGGTTCTGTAACCGACGCTGCCGCAGCATCACTTTATATGCAGTTGGGTGCCAATTTTATAGTTACTCCAGTATTAAGGGATGATATTGCTGTAGTTTGTAATCGAAGAAAATTACTCTGGTCGGCAGGATGTGGCTCACTCACAGAAATAGCCAAAGCTGAAGAATTAGGGGGAGAAATAGTCAAACTGTTTCCAGGAAGTGCCTATGGCCCTAGTTTTGTAAAAGCCATTAAAGGTCCTCAACCCTGGACCAGTATTATGCCTACTGGAGGAGTAAGTACTGAAGAGGATAATCTTAGAGGTTGGTTTGATGCAGGTGTTACCTGCGTGGGAATGGGATCAAAGTTGATTTCTAAGGAAGTTTTGTCCAACGGTGATTATGAAGGATTGAAAACTAAAGTTGCAGATGTCCTTGCATTGATTCAAAAAATAAGACAATAATCTATGAATGATAATTTCCAAGTACGTTATGCGGTTGGTCAGAAAGCGACTAATCAAATGGGTACCCAAGCCTTACGTGATGAATTTTTAATTGAACAAGTTTTTGGAATGGGCTTTGTCAAATGGGTTTATACCCACTATGATCGCTATATGGTGGGTGGGGTCATCCCTACCGATGGAAAGAAAGTTTTTCTCGACACTATAGCCCCACTCAAAGCTGATTTCTTTCTAGAGCGCAGAGAAATGGGGGTTATCAACGTTGGGGGTAAGGGAACTATTATTGCCGATGGAACTCATTATGAATTGGATTATAAGGAAGCCCTTTACTTAGGAAAGGGCATCAAAGAAGTTTATTTCTCAAGTGATGATCCAAAATCCCATGCAAAGTTCTACCTAAACTCTGCTCCCGCTCACCAAGCTTATACCTGTCAAAAGGTAGGCAGAGATCAAGCAGAAATAGTAGAGTTGGGATTAGCAAAAACCTCCAATAAAAGAACCATTAGGAAGTTGATTGTAAACAGTATTGTCAAGAGTTGTCAATTACAAATGGGCATGACTGAACTGGCCTCGGGTTCTGTATGGAATACCATGCCAGCCCATGTCCACGATCGACGAATGGAAGTGTATTTTTACTTTGAAGTACCAGAAGATCAGTCTGTATGTCACTTTATGGGAGCTACAGATGAAACCCGTCACCTTTGGATGTCCAATGAGCAGGCGATAATTTCTCCTCCTTGGTCGATTCACGCTGGGTCGGGTACTTCCAACTATACCTTTGTGTGGGGTATGGCAGGAGAAAATTTAGATTATGGTGATATGGACGGTTGTGATATACCTAATTTAAGATAAACCTATGGGGTCAAACCTCTTCGATTTAACAGGTAAATTAGCCTTGGTAACTGGAGCCACCCAAGGACTGGGCATGGCGATCGCTGAAGGAATAGGTAAATCAGGAGCAACTGTTGTTATCAATGGAAACAGTTCTCAGGAAAAAATTGACAATGCTGTATCTATATTTAAATCACAGGGAATCAATTCCTATGGTTATCGCTTTAATGTTACCGATGAAAAAGCGGTAGTTAATGCTGTGGCACAAATAGAAAAAGAAGTTGGTTCCATTGATATCTTGGTTAATAATGCTGGGATTATTAAAAGGACTGCATTGGCGGAAATGGAGGTTGAAGATTTTGAACAAGTCATTAAAGTAGATTTAGTCAGTCCGTTTATTGTTTCCAAAGCAGTCGTCAAGGGAATGATCGAACGAAAGGCAGGTAAAATCATCAACATCTGTTCCATGATGAGTGAGTTAGGCAGAAATACCGTCGGTGCTTATGCTGCTGCTAAAGGAGGCCTAAAGATGCTGACCCAAAATATGTGTGTGGAATGGGCCCCCCATAACATTCAAGTGAATGGTATTGGTCCAGGTTATTTTGCGACCGAACAGACCAAACCCATCAGGGTGGATGGACACCCTTTAAACGAATTCATAATTAACCGAACCCCAGCAGGAGTATGGGGTAACCCCAAGGACCTGCAGGGATCAGCCGTATTTCTGAGTGCCAAGGCCAGTGATTTTGTCAACGGACAAGTTCTCTATGTGGACGGTGGGATACTGGCCACTATAGGCAAGCCTTCAAACGAATAGTAGAGCTATTATAAATTGATTTAAAAAGTACTTTTGTGTTCTTTAATCCGCTAGAGAAAACTTATAAATACTTTTTGTTTGGTAAGTTTCTCCGGGTTTTAAAATCGTATTTGGAAAATTAGGCTGGTTTGGGGAGTCAGGATAATGCTGTGTTTCCAAAGCAAAAGAAGCACGGTAATCAAATTTTGTATCATATTTTCCAATATCACTTCCATTCATAAAGTTCCCTCCATAAAATTGTATACCCGGCTCTTCTGTCATAATATCCATCTGTCTTCCACTTTTAGGATCAATAACCCTTGCTGCCAGACTCATACTGTCATAGGATTCTTTATTCAGCACGAAATTATGGTCATACCCACCACCTAGTTTGAGTTGGGTATCAGATTCAAGCTGGTTTAAGTCCCTGCCTATGGTCTTAAATTTTGTAAAATCAAAAGGTGTTCCCGCCACAGCTCGGATTTCTCCCAATGGAATTAGCCCTTCCCCTACAGGAGTAAAATGGTCAGCATTGATCATTAACAGGTGATCATTGATACTGCCTTTTGCCTCCCCTGCCAGATTAAAAAATGCATGGTTGGTCATATTTATTGGTGTGGCTTTATCTGTAGTGGCTTTATAAGCAATACTAAATTCATTGTCATTAATCGCATAGGTTACCTCAACCATAAGGTTTCCAGGATATCCCATTTCCCCATCCTCAGACAAGTAGGTTAGCACAATGGAGGATTGGTCCACAGCAACAACCTCCCAAACTTGATTGTGGAAACCTTCAGTTCCACCGTGGAGGTGATTCTCATTGTTGTTGATAGGGAGATTATAAATTTTTTCGTCTAACTCAAATTTACCTTTGGCGATACGGTTACCATACCTTCCAACCAAACAACCATGGAAGGGGGTATTGGCTTTCAGATAATTGTCTATGCTTTTGAATCCTAAAACCACATCGCCCATTAAACCTGACTTATCGGGAGTTAGTAGGCTTACAATCCTACCACCATAGTTGGTGATGTAAACTTCAATCTTTTCATTTTTTAGTAAGTATAGGTCGGTCCTTTTTCCTTTTATTAAGGTTTGAAAATTACTTGCTTTTAACACAAATTCTTCTTTTTTAGCTGCTTCGCAAAATACAAATAGTGATAAAAGTAAAGCGAATGCAATTGTTTTTATAGTCATGAGATTAGATTATTCTTGATATAGCTTGCTATGCATTTCTTTTAAGGTTTGGGTTGGCATTTTAGTTACTTTTCGATCATATGTCATTAAACCATTTATTTCACCCTCCACATCGGTGGTTTGTGTATAAACTGCAGCCGAAAGACCGTTCTGTTCTTTCATTTTAACGATCTGATCGAATTTGTAAATATAATTTTTGAGTAAATCTTCACTAGAATAGTAAGTTTGATAACCCCAGTTTCTGATTTCAGGATTCCAAAGATTTTCCTGAATTGGATATCCAATACCTCCAAATTCTCCTATTACAGTTGCACGATCCAATGCAGTGGGGGGAACATTCAAATCTACTTGATAAGTATGGATGTCATAAATATCTCCACATGCTCTGAGGCTCCATCCACTTGTAGGATTTACCAGTCTATTGGGATCTAAGCTTTTGACATAATCTGATATCCTACAAGTATCATACTGCCCCCATCCTTCATTAAAAGGAACCCACATAACGATACTGGGAGAATTGAAATGATTGTCTACCATACGGCGGAGTTCAATTTCAAACTGAGTGGCGTCCTCAGACCTTCTGAAACCGTCTGATTCTTCTCTGTCTAATCTTTCTAAGCGGTTATATATTAAATCTTTACGTTCAGTTGCCTCCATTTCTTCTGAGGTTTTCAAAGCCAGTCTATTGAAGGAAGGCATATCTTGCCAAACCATAATTCCCAGTTTATCACAATGATAATACCAGCGATCAGGTTCAATTTTTACATGCTTACGAATCATATTAAAGCCCATGGCTTTGGTCATTTGAATATCATATCGCATGGCCTCGTCAGAGGGAGGGGTAAGCAATCCATCGGGCCACCAGCCTTGATCCAGGGTACCATAATGGAAAAGGGGTTTGTTGTTCAAAAAGAGGTATTTTACCCCCTTATGATCCCCTATACTGATTTTTCGCATACCAAAGTAGCTATACACCTGGTCAATTACTTTTCCCGTCAAATTGATAAATTTTAATGTTACGTGATACAAGTGAGGGTGATCTGGCGACCATAATTTTGCCTTGGGTAAATCTAAATACAATGCCTCATTGGGAGCTGTAATTCCCGATACTATTTTTTTACCCTCATAAAATACATCCACCACTACTTGGTAACCATTAACCAGTGAGATATTACTGAAAGGAACAATGGTAACTTTATTTTGGTCTATATTGGTTATTGTTTTTACCTCTTTGAGGTAGCTTTCGGAGGAAACAGACTCCAACCAAACTGTTTGCCAAATACCACTAACTGGGGTATAATATATACCGCTTGCATCGATCTGTTGTTTGCCTCTAGGTTGTGAACTAAAATT
The DNA here is from genome assembly GCA_002169865.1 of Flavobacteriaceae bacterium TMED179. Classification (GTDB taxonomy): domain Bacteria; phylum Bacteroidota; class Bacteroidia; order Flavobacteriales; family Flavobacteriaceae; genus MS024-2A. The sequence goes on from NHIC01000002.1 coordinate 49,066, forward strand.
AGTTCCATCTGTTACAGCTAGCACTAGTTTTTGACTTCCATTTACTTTAAGATAAGGAGTAATATTAAATGAAAATCGATCAAATCCACCTTTATGAGATCCTACTAAAATGTCATTTACCCAAACAGCACAGTTATAGTCCACCGCCTCAAAATGAATGAGGATATCTTTGTCTCCCCAGTTTTTTGGTACACTAAAGGTCTTTTTATACCACATTTTATCCTCTGGGGTAATTTTTCTCTCAACACCCGACAAGGCAGATTCAAAACTAAAAGGAACTAGAATTTTACCTTGAAAACTTTTGGGTTGTATTTCGTTTTTTTTCATAATGGCAAAATCCCATAATCCGTTGAGACTTTTCCATTGTCTTCTTTCAAATTGTGGGCGAGGATACTCCTGCCAAACACTTTCTGGAGTTACTGTTTTTGCCCATTTGCTCATCATCTTTTCCTTTAGATCGCTCAGGTTTTGTGCTTGTAAAGCGAAAACGAAAAGGATAATTGGTACTAAAAATATTTTTTTTCTCATTGCTAGGTTTTTCAATTGAAAGATATGAAAAGTTGACTTAATAAAAATTTTTTTCTATTCATTGGAACCACAAGAATTATCAATTTGTTTTTTTTAAAAGTTTTATATTGTAGGATTAAATTTGCTTTTATTTTCTATACTACTGGTTAGGAATCACAAGTAGAGCTCAGAATAATAAAAATGATTTGAGACGAGCACATGTTGAAATCCAAAAATGATTAAAAAAATAAAAACCCAATTATGATTAACAGAAGAAAATTCATAAAAAAAACAGCTGTAGGCACAGGTATTGCAATTCCTGCCTTAAATTCAACTTTCGGAATACTCTCATGTGAAGCTGAGAAAACTTCATTGGTAGGTCATGGAGATTTTACCTATGAGGTTGATAAGGATTGGGGGGTTCAAGACCCCAGTCAATTTCCTGTTAATGACTGTCATGAGATGGTTTTGGATAAAAACCAACGTATAATTATGACCACAACCCATCCCCAAAATAACATTTTGATTTATGACCGATCAGGTAAAGTTTTAGAAGCTTGGGGAACAGAATTTCCTGGTGCACACGGATTGACCCTGGTAGAGGAAGGCTCTGAAGAGTTTCTTTTCATCACTGACCCCAAAACAAACAAAGTATGCAAGACCGATTTAAAGGGGAATATACTGATGACATTTACAACTCCACCAGAGATTACTGATTATAAAAAACCAAAGGAATTCAAACCCACTGAGACTACTGTTGCACCCAATGGAGACATCTACATTGCTGATGGCTATGGCAAAGATTTTATTATTCAATATAATGCAGAGGGAAATTACATTAGACATTTTGGGGGTCGCGGTAAAGCAGACGAACAGTTTGACTGCGCTCATGGAATTACGTTTGACCACCGAAATCCTCAAAATCCAAGTTTATTAATTACTTCAAGAAGCGCCAATGAATTCAAATACTTTACTCTTGAGGGTCAATATTTAGAGACAATTTCCCTCCCAGGATGCTATATTTGCCGTCCAGTAATCAAAGGAAATCTTATCTATTTTGCTGTAATCATTACCAATAAATGGGATACATTCGATGGAATGTTAGCCGTTTTGGATAAAAATAATAAAGTAATTTCTTTACCTGGGGGTAGTCAACCTAATTATAAAGATGGAGTATTAGTCCCCCCAGTTTACGATCAAAAAACATTTCTCAATCCCCACGATGTTTGTGTGGATAATGACGACAACCTATACATTCCTCAATGGAACTCTAATAAAACTTATCCACTAAAATTAACACGAGTCTAGCATACTCGATAACCATAACAATCAATTTATCAATGAACAAAATCGTTTACTTTTCACTAGTTATATTCACAATTTTAACAAGTCAAAAAAAAATACAGCTCTTTAATGGCACTGATCTTAATGGATGGATAAACCATGGAGGTGGAAAATTTTATGTAGAAGATGAATGTATTGTTGCTGTTTCCAAAAAAGGATTACCCAATACCTTTTTGCATACAGAAAAAAAATATCAAAATTTTGAATTGGAATTTGATGTCAAATTAGATACTGTTCTTAATTCTGGGGTTCAGATAAGAAGTAATATTTACCAAAAGCCTACCAAAACCATTCGTTGGGGAGGGCGTTTTGATCAAAACGGAGAAAAAGAATTAAAAATTTTAGAAAATGAAGTGGGAAGATTTTGGGGTTATCAAATAGAAATTGACCCTACATCAAGATCATGGAGCGGATCCATCTACGAGGAAGCAGGAAGAGGTTTTCTTCATACTCCAGGTATCAATGAGGCAGTTAAATCGGCTTTCAAACCCATGGAGTGGAACCACTTCAATGTACGAGTTAAAGACAATCATATACAATCTTGGGTCAATGGAGTTATGATAGGCGATGTTTATGATGATCTTACCGATATGGGATATATTGCACTACAGTTGCACGGAGTCGGTAAGAATGATTATAAAAATAATAAAGAAATACGCTGGAAAAACCTTGTTCTAACAGAACTCTAATCGCAATATAAATGGAGATTCTATAATATTTTTTTACATACCTTAGTTTGCTATAAGAGAAGCAGTAATGATGACTATAAATGGGTAACAAAGACTATATGCTTTATAAAATAGTAATTGCATGTTTGTTTTTTTTATAATAATATCTACTCTAATTGATTAATGCAGAGGCCAATGTATTCCTCAAAGGGGTAAAGTGAGACTTTCAAGTTATTTATTGAACAGCAATCGATCTAGACTGTAATTTCCAGACCCTTTTAGTAATATCACTAAACTCAAAACAAGGAAAAGAAAGGGTAATTCTATTGCATCTACCCCACCTTCGGAAAGCTTTTTAATAGTAGCTACCAGCATAGTGAATGCCAATAAAAATGAAGTGGGACGAGTTAAAAACCCTATGGCAAGCATAAGTGCACCTATAGATTCTGAAAAGGTAGCTAAAAAGCCTAAGGGAACACTCAGTTCATCTGGTCCCAGCCATTTAGTCAAGTTATTTCCCAGCCTTTCCCAACGGTCAACACTTGCAAATAACTTTGACCAACCATGATAATAACACATCATTACTCCAGTAAAAAATCGTAGAATGAAAAAAGATATTTCGGAAAAAAAGAGATTATTACCAATTATAATATTTCTCATAATTAGGGGGAATAACAAGCGGTGTTTAAATTTTCAACTTAAATTCTTTTGGGATCATTTTACTAATTCTAAATGTAATAAATTTGAAACTCAATTCAATTCTAATTGATTAAATGTTTTATGAATAAAAAAAACCTTGATATTGTTATTATCGGAGCAGGACCCATTGGTTTAGCCTGTAGTATAGAGGCGGTAAATAAAAATTTGGACCATTTGATTTTTGACAAAGGGTGTTTAGTCAATTCACTTTATCGATACCCTATGAATATGACTTTTTTTTCAACTTCAGATAAACTTGAAATAGGGGGAATACCTTTTATTTCTCATAACCCCAAACCTACTCGATCAGAAGCCTTGGAATACTATCGTAGGGTAAGTTCTCATTGGAAATTGCCTTTGCGATTGTATGAACAAATCAATAAGGTCAAAAAAAAGGAAAATTTATTCGAAGTAGTGACCAATAAAGGAAACTATCTGTCTAAAAAAGTTATCGTTGCAACAGGTTTTTACGATTCTCCTTATATGCTGGACGTACCTGGCGAAGATTTGCCAAAAGTATTACACTATTACAAAGAAGCACATCCCTTTTTTGGTATGCATTTAGTGGTAGTAGGGTCGGCGAATTCTGCGGTAGATGTTGCTTTAGATTTGTATCGAAAGGGAGTTCAAAGCGTCACTATGATTATTAGAGAACCAGAAATTGGTCAAAATGTCAAATATTGGTCAAAACCAGACATCATCAATCGTATCAAGGAGGGCAGCATTGATGCACATTTTAATTCTCAAATTGAGGAAATCACAGAAAATCACGTTCGTTTCAAAACACCCCAGGGAGTTAAAACTATAGAAAATGACTTTGTTTTCGCCATGACTGGCTATCAACCGAATTTTGAGTTATTGAAGTCTTTAGGAGTAAAATTTCAAGATGATGAGTACTTTACTCCAGTATATGATTCAAGTACGATGCTTTCGTCAGCAAAAGGTGTCTATTTGGCTGGGGTAGTTTGTGGAGGACTTAAAACAAATAAATGGTTTATTGAAAACTCTAGAGATCATGCCCCACTAATAATTGATGACATTGTCGAGACATAATTTTTTTCATTTTTCCACTATTCTTTATTCCACATATGATTTACACGGCTCAATCGCTTTTACATATCGCCCAGCCCAATATGGTAGCAAGTAAACATATGGGGAATATTCTCTGTATCCTCCACTACCTCCATCGTTCCTGTAGGCTTGGTTATGAAGGTGGTGGGGTCTTTCGTCTCTTGGAAGGACCTCTGAATATTGTTGTTTTCTAAAATTAGATAAGATTCTTTCAAGATCTTTTCTATGGTGATTTTCTATTTTCCAGTCTATTAGATCTAGGGGATACTCTTTTAACCACCATATAGATTCTTTGAGATCAAAATCTTTTCCACCCGACAAAGCATATAAAAAATTCCAAAGGGGATTTTTTTCAGACCTTTCTATTTTCCAATGTGAGGTAACTGTTTCCAAATGATGCTTTTTTGAATCTTCATCAAAAGCATATTTGACAAAAGCTGGAGCCGTAAGAAAATACATCTCGTCATCGGAATGATTCCAACTGTCACTCAAAAATTCACCTTTAACATACCCTATAACCTCCGCAGAACGACAGGCATTTTCCTCGTAACCGTATAATCGACTCAGGTTTATGGCGTGATCTTTATATCGCTGTTCTTTGGTAAAATGATAGGCTGTTTGTAAAAATGTAAGAATTAGTGTTGAATTTAATCTTCTGTCTCCAACTTGAATGGGAAAGCTATTGACATAATCCGGATTCCATCGTCCCCAGCGAGTGGGTTTTGCATCCCATGAAACTAGATACCAATTATTTTCGATTATATGATCCATCTGTTTTTTGATCAGTTGAATGGCACGGTTTTTCCATTTTATATCTTTGATGATTTCTGCAAATAAAGCATAAACAAAAAAGTGCCCACATGACTCATCGCTACTTGTTGTAGTTTTCCATACCCATCTCGAATCTTTTGCTTTTTTCCAGATTCCATAGGAGGAACCCTTGTTCCAACTACTTTTTTGAAAGCTATCGATCTCATATGTTCTGGCAGGAAAACCATCTATTCCAGAAATGGTCGACAGCCGTTCCATAGCTTCAAATGCCTCAAGTGCATTTTTTTTTGCATCCTCTGATTGAGTTACAGCATATCGAAATAACTCCGATGCCAAATACATTGACGTCCAGAGTCCATCATTATCAGTGTCTATTAATTCTATCGTTGATAAGTCTCCAGCAACCCTCAGTTTAACAGAAGATTCTAGCCCGTATCTAATGTGTCTTTTTCTTTGAATTTCCTGAAAATAGGTCGCTTTTTGTTCTAAGGTCATAGGCTCAAATACAATTTGATTAAGTCCTTTTTGTGTCAAAATTAGAATACTTTTATTAGGTCCTTTCTCAATTGCAATGACTCTATCATCCAGTAACCACCTTTTAGACGCGTAATAATTGAATTTTCCATCAGATTTAAATTTAAATGCTCCTCGAGTACTTCCGCCCCACAAATCTGCCCCTATTTTTTTTAGACTAGTTATTTGATCATAGGGAAGTTTCTCAACAATCCTCTCAAATTTAAAATTACAGTCACTAAGCAGGTGAATGCCACTATTTGAACCCACCCATATTTTTTTCTTGTATTTTTCAAAAGACGAAAACTCAGTTCCAGAGTAAACTTTTTCCAATAATTGTTCTTCGGTCCTGAATTGGTAAAGATTTTTGAGGGTAAGAATAAGAAAACGACCAGTTTCTGGATAAGATTTTACTGATAGTGCTTTCTCGCCTATGCTATGAGAACCCCTTAGAAGTCCTTTTTTATCAAAAAAATATAAGTTTTTATCGTTGAGTATCAAGAATGAATTGTTATTTCCCATGCTCATTAAGATTGGGTTTTCAATTCCGTGTTCTACATAAAACTTACCACCAAAAGAGTGACTCAAAACTGTTTTATTAGTTAAGTAATAAAACTGATTTTTATGAGATTCAATTGCAATTATGTTATGATTTTCAATAGGTCTGTATTGGAAATTGGGCTTTAGTTTTTTATCCCAAGGAGATAATAGGCCTTGGGATGAAAGAACATTAATATTTTTATTGCCGTCGGTTTTGACTCCAATTAGTCTGATGTCGTTTTCTTGCTTTACGAACTGTTTTGATCGGTCTTGAAGATAAGGGACGTCTTTGTAAGATTGTGAAAAAATAGTACTCAACCATAAAAAGCTTAAGGTGAGTATCTTAGAGCGATATAATAGCATGTACAATAGTTTTTTGTTGCTTTGATTGAAGTGAGTAGCTTAAGTGAATCTGACCCTGTTTAGTCACAATAAGTGTTGGGTATGAAAAACTGTCATTTTTATATCTAGATTTTTCGATTTCTAAAATGAAATTCCAGGTTTTTCCTTCATCCTTTGAGCGGTTTAGATTTAGAATATTTCTTCCCATTTCAAGATTATTATTAACCATAATCCAGTCACCACTGGGATGTCTTAGAGTATGTAAACTTGATCCGGGATTTTGAATGTCGGTGTCTGATACATTACTCCAGCTTTCTCCCTTATCTAGTGAAACGCTTTTTAGTATTCGCATTGGTTTATCTCCGTTATCACGCATATAGGCTACGATATCCCCATTTTTCTTTTCAATCAAAGAGGGTTGAACATTTCCATAGCCTACAATTGGTTCACTGCTCCTCCAGTTTTTACCTTGATCGTCTGAAATAGCCATTAAAGAAAAATTGAATCCATCTGAGTATAATGGTAATATGATTCTTCCAGATTCCAATTGTAGTGGTCTTGTTCTGGTCATCCAACCACTCTGCCTTTTGTTTTTATCACCCGCAGCCTCTACAATCATTTTTTCGTATTTTGGTGCATACTCTGCCCATCCCAACCCCCTTTCGGGTAATTGCTCGAACTTAGACTTGGTACGTTTTTGAAATTTCTCACCTGGCCTAAGTAGAATTATGTCTTGCCAACTCCAATTTGGTGGACCTTCTGAATTGTGAACAATACTTTTTTTATATTTTAAAATAGATTCTTCCCATTTATTACTTTTGATGACAATCCAAAAAAGGAATAATTCTTTTCTTTGATTGAGAAATAAAACTGGATTACAGTCAGGAAAACCAGGGGTGTCTGACATCATAAAAGGTTCTTCCCACTTTTTGGTTCCTTTTTTGAGTCGAGAACCCATTATTTTGACATCATTTGCTTTTCGTTCTCCCGAACCTTGAAACCAGCAGCTCAAAAGGTCTCCATTAGGTAATTCAACAATAGAGCTGCTATGCACATGTCTGGATTGCATTGGAAAAATATTCTGTTTTTGAATCACCTTTACCTGTCCTAGGGCAAAAAATTGTAAATGAAGTAAACAGCAAAAGAGAATGTTTTTGCGGATGGGGGTCAAAATAATTTTTGTTGCCTTTTTCATAATTATTAAAAATTAAGGATTTTTTATTAAAACCTGTATTTAAATTTTATGCTCTATACTCAAGTATATAGAAATATCCTAAATTTAAAAATCAAAATTTGTCATATAGTGAATTCAAAGTTAGAGTTTTACACTAAAAATACTTTTAAAAGGTTTTTACGGATGCAAAAACATTTTTTTATTTTTCGTAAAAGCTTATTCCTTTTTTCTTTTTTGATTTTGGTCCTTTTATGTTCATGCATCCAGACTGAACCGAAACCAACTGAAAGATTACCAATTGAATATTTAATTAATTATGTAGCTGAAAAAGGATCTGATTATACTTATGAGATTTCGGACTCTATCGTGAAGCAGGATTATACCCTTTATCACATTAAAATGATTTCAGGAAGTTGGCTCACTGAGGATCAAGTTAGACAAACCCTTTGGTGGCATTGGGTGGATATTGTTGTTCCAAAAGAAATAACCTCTCCAAATGCACTTTTATATGTTGGTGGAGGATCAAGTAATGATAACAAAATTTATTTGGATAGTATTGCAATCATACAATCTATAAAGACCCAGTCTGTTATCGCTCACATCAGTAATGTTCCTTTTCAGCCCCTAAACTTCAAGGGAACTGACAGTATTGATCGATATGAAGATAATATTATAGCTTACGGATGGGAAAAGTTTTTATCAAAGGGAGCCAAAAATGATGATATGATTTGGTTAGCGAGGTTTCCTATGACAAGAGCTGTAGTTCGAGCGATGGACGTAATAGAAGAAATTACCAAACACAATGCTTTTGTAACTAAAAAATTTCTTGTTTCAGGTGCCTCAAAAAGAGGATGGACTACCTGGACTTCAGCTGCAGTAGATGATAGGGTAGTTGGGATCGCTCCCTTAGTAATTGATCTACTAAATGTATTGCCTTCATTTGAACATCATTATAAGGCCTATGGTGACTGGTCTCCTGCTGTACAAAACTATGTGGAAGTAGGTATAATGGATTGGATGGGAACCCCTGCATTTGATCGTCTGAAGGACCTAGTTGAACCCTATGAGTTTAAAGAAATATTTAAATTGCCTAAATTAATTGTCAACGGTACCATCGACGAATTCTTTTTACCCGACTCTTGGCAGTTTTATTGGGATCAGCTACCCGATCCAAAATACCTCCAGTATGTACCAAATGGCAATCATGGATTAGCGGGGAGTTATAGAGCACAAAACGTTTATTCCTTCTATGATCGCCTTATTCACAAAAAAACTATGCCTAATATGGATTGGAAAATCCTAGGAGATAGTATTTTTGTTGATATTGATACTAATGAACCTTATAATATATCCCTTTGGAAAGCGAATAATCCCAAAGCTAGAGACTTTAGGATTTGGGAGATTGGTAAATCGTGGGAGAAATCGATTATCCCAATTCAAAATTCGGGTACCTACGCACTAAAAATACCAGAGGGAGAGGGATATACTGCCTCTTTAATTGAAGTTATTTTTAGAGGGAATCAAGATAGTCCCATTACATTGACAACAGGTACGGTAGTAAGACCCGATACCTATAAATATGAGCCCTATGAACCCAAACTAATAAAAAAGCTTGATTAAAACCATTCAGACATGCTTAGGGACTTGCCCACTCCGATTTCAATAAGTTATTTTTTGAGTTGGCAAGCTCAAGCCACTTTTCTTTATTCCACACTTGGGGGGGGGTAAAACCTTTTGATTTATCAAAATAGGCATGCGCTAACTCCATCGCTTTGATTGGCATTTTATCTAATATATTCATTGTTTCTCCAGGATCATTTTTTATGTTGTATAACTCAAAAACAGCTTTCCTTCCCTGCATATTATCAAAGTAGATTCCAGGCTCTAATACCCCTGTAAAACGCAAAAGGTAATTCCCCTCAATGATGGTCCAAGTAGGTGGGGCGTGTTCCCCCTCGTTATCGTGTTGTTTCGTTGATTTGGTAATTAAAAAGCCCCATCTGTTAGATTGCATCCCTGCCCAAATTAAGTTATGGCGTACTGTTTCTTTTAGGGATTGCTCAAAAATAGGGCGCAAGCTTCTCCCATCGAGATTTTCTGGTACCGTACCACCAACCAAATCAATGATAGAAGGCAATATGTCCATTGTGGAAACTAAAGATTCTGATACTCCCTGAATCTTTATACCTGAGGGCCAATGAAACAATAAGGGAACACGAATCCCACCTTGATAATAATTTCCTTTATGACCAGCAAAAGGAGCATTTCCGGGCAGCGGAGAGCCTGTTTTATGGCCATTATAAACGCCACCACTCATGGCACCATTATCGGAGGTAAACACAATTATAGTGTTTTCATACAGATTATTTATTTTTAAAAAAGAGACAATTCGCTTCACATTTTGATCAACACCATTAATATGGGCATAGAAATTATTGAGGTGATGGGAATAGGACTTGAACTTATCCAAATATTTTTTGGGTGCGACAGGTTCAATCGAGTCATGAACAGCATGGTAATGAATTTGAACATAGAATGGATCTTTTTTTCCAATCTGAGCCTCCATAAAGTCCAACGCTTTATCGGTAAATGCATCTGTATTATATTCTTTTTGTACGCCAACATGTTTAAAATCCTCCCAAACATTGTTATCATTATAGTATTGGCTTGCCCAGTGGTTATAGCCGTAATAATAGTCAAATCCATTATTCAAGGGATTATGTTGTTTAATTACAGAACCTATATAACCACTATTTTTGATTTCATTATAGGCTTGTGGGTGGGTGTTTCTGTATTTTGACCACCTTATATTGTTGCTAAGGCGGTGTTTTTTTAAAATGGTATCAATTATTGTTTTATCTCTCCTACCGAGGTGCCACTTACCAATATGGGCAGTTTTATAAGACAAGTTTTTAAGCTTTTCTACCAAATGACTACCTTTATATATCCCCTTACTCTCCACATCAGTATTGGTGTAAAATCCTAGTTTATTTTGATGCCTCCCTGTTGCTATTCCAACCCTAGATGGGGCACAAAGACTACTAGATGTATAGGCTTTTTTAAACAATAAACCATTTTCTGAAAGGGATTTCAAAGTAGGCATGGCCCTTCTAGAAAATTCCAATGATTTGTCAAGTGAGTAGCCCTGTAAACTGTCCACCAACTTCACAAAAAACGGAGGGAAATCGGCTATAGTAATACTGTCACTAAAAACTCCAAATTGGCCATAGCCTAAATCATCCATCATGATAAAAATAACATTGGGAGGGGATATTTTATTATTGTTATTGGACAGTTGGCAACTTATAAACGTTACAAGAGTAAACATAATCAAAACATAATGATGCGAGCTTTTGATCAAACGTAATTTATCAATACCTATGTATTTGATTTTAAAATAATCTGGAATAAAAAACATAAATACTACTTTATAAATTCCAATAAGCCAAACCTATTGGTTTGATGCACATTTTTGGAGATATCATAGATGGGGAAAATAGTTGATGTAGATCTTCGATTTCCCTTATTATCGTTGCGGTCCTGACGCACAGCCAAGAAAGCCCATCGATTGCCTATACTCACGGGAACTACTTTTCCTAATTTTCCAAAATTGGAAATGGGTATTGCCATTTCCATAGTCCATCCTGAATCAATATCGCTATTGTCATTTATGGTTCCTTGGTAGGTAACTTCCACCATAAATTCGGGATTAAACCCTTTAAAACCTATGTTCTTCCCTTCGTAAAAATCATTAAAGAATATAAAATCGTTTGAGGCCTTATTAATGTTTAATTCGTAACCAAAATGTGTATCTAAACTATCTGGAGCAGTAATCAAAAAAAGTTCTGCACAATCGTCAAAGTATGGTTGACCGTCCCTTTTAGTCTCTCTAACCGTCAAATATTTGTCTTCCATTTCATAGAACAAATACAAATTTTCTTCATCCCATAACATCCTAAAAGTTGTGAGTTGTCGGTCATCCTCTTTTTCTAGGTTGTAGAAATAGTCAAAACCTCTTTTTTCAGTTTTAGACCATGCCTCTTCATTCATTTTTCCATCCACCTTGATGGGCTGATCGGTTTTGCATACCTTAAAAATCGGTTGTTCCCCTAAAACTAACTTTTTACCTACTTGAGCATAACCTTTTGATAGGATTACGAATATAAAGAAGAAGGAAAAGGGGTTTAGAATTGTTTTCATATTGTGTTTAAAAATCCTGCATATTTTTTGCCCACAAATGATTCCTATATATCTCCAACGATTTTTTTAGTAATTCTTGTGCTTTATTATTTTCATTCAAACCAAGGTAACCTAGTGCTTCTAAGTAGTAGGAATTCGATAAGGCTTTATTATTGGTTGTAGCTACCTCCTCCACTGCAATGAGGATATTGTCAGTTCCTTCATTACGAAGGGCTTGTCCACTTTCAATGAGTGTTTTAAAAATTTTGTCAGATTGCTCTTTATTTCCCAGTTTCTTTTTCGATTGTGCCTGATAGAAAGTAAGTTCAGTCATATTGGGTCCATTTTCTGCATCTGCACTTTTTTGATATGCCTTTATAGCTAGTTTCTCTTCACCCATTTTAGAGAAGGCTATTCCCATATAATAATAGATCATTGCATTCTTTTCGTCGTGGGTTGGTTTTCCTACCTCGAGGTTCTCTGGGTATTCCAAGGCTTTTTCCAAATTGGAAATAGCTTCTTTATAAGCCTTATTTTTGATTAACTCCTTTGCTTTGAGTGTGTAGGTGTCCACGTAGCTCCAGTAGGTTTCTCTTCCTCCTTCCCATGTTCTAAAATGATGACTTTTTAGAAAATCAATGGCTTTGTCGTATTCACCATTGAGATTGAGTANACTGACATAACTTTTAGGAGCAGAAATNTCTTTTTTGATTACACTCAAATTATTTTCTAGTAACTCCAAATTTTCCCGAAAATCGACATTAGAAACCTCGTAGTACTTAGAAAGTTCACTAAACCAAAGAGGTACGGATTGATCTATTGAAATGGCCCGCTTGATGTTCGTTATGGCCTTACCAGGGCTCTTTTCATGGTAAAATGCCCCAAATGCCAAGTTGCGATGAACCATGGCAAAATCTTTTTTGATTTCTGATGCCTTTTTCCACAGAGCTAAGGCTTCCTCAGGACGATTGTCATATAATAGATTACCGAGTAAATAAAGTGCTATATCGTCGTCAGGGTTTATATATAATGCATTTTTTAAAATTATTTCTGATTCAATGCGATATGGAAAAGCATAATCAAGGGATCTACTTTTGGCCTTTTTAATGGCAATCTTTGCTGCCGACTTATTTCCTGATTTGGATTGAAAATAAGAGTCATAATAGTTAATCAATGGGTTGGTTGGATTTTTTAGGCTGGAGAGCAAAGCAATTCCATCATCATAGAAACCCACATTCATATAATGTGTTGCCATTTCCAAATGATTATTATCCAAATCTTGCATGTTTTTATACCATTTGTCCATTGAAGTATTCCCCTTCAAAAGCTCCTTTTCGTATAGGGCAGTAAAGTTTAGTGGATCATATTCAAGAAGTTTATCCAAAAGTAAAACAGCAGTTTTTTTATCTCCCGATTTTCGTAAAAGACTGGCATAAGTGGTCACAATTCTTCCATCACGATTATTGGTGGAATACGCATCTTTAATATTTACTAAAGCTTTTTTGGGGTTTCCTCGGGAACTCTCTAATAGTGCCAACTGATAATTGGCCGCCGAAAACCAAGGAGAATACCAGGTTGCCCTTGCAAAATTGGCATAGGCTTCTTCTTCCATTCCAATTGCTTTTTGTATCAATCCTTTGTAATAATAAAGCTCACCTTCCTTGGGTTGATAATATTTGATTTTTAGCTTGTCAGAGGCGACCTCCAAAAAATCAAGGGCCTCTTTATAANGCATCTGTCCATATCNGCGTAGACCCATAGCGATATTCGTTCTGTAGTCTTTTGGAGACTTTTCNAGGGCAGCCAGATAATAATCATCTGGATTTTTTCCCGGTCTACTGAATTGTTCTACGAATCTNCCCGTTAGGTAAAGATCTTCCACGTTATCAATTTCATCTGCTTGCTTTACCCNCTCCTGAGGCTTTGGGAGTATGGGATNTTTCGCTTGATAGGGGTGATAGGAAACCAACTCAACTCCATTAATGTCCTCTATGGAGACAAAGAGCTGATACTCATCTATTTTTTTTCGGCTTTTATAGGTAAATGTGAAGGGGCTCGCTGGATCTATATTAACTGTTTTCTCGACNAAAACCGCATCGCCTGATTTNAGGACTACCTTTGCATTTTCAAACTTTGAAGTGGTATTAAATCCAAAGAAAACTGTTTTGGTATCTCGCATCAGCAAGCTTACAGAAGCATCAACGGTTGAATTTTTTACTACCTCCAAGTCCCTGATCGGATACCAGTAGTTTTTAGCATCTTTAACTGCATGGGGAAAAATCCAGCTGTAATCAGGTTGATTGTTTGAGAAAGTTCCTGTCATCAATTCAACATATGCCTTACCATCGTCAGTGAGTTTCCTTCGGGCATTTTGTCCCCTGAGCCCAGGTCCAAATTGCCAAAGTTTGGAGGCGTTATTTTTGTGTACGTCGCCTAGATGTANAGTCCCTGCTCTTTGTCCATAATCATAACCTCCTATAAAACCTTCTCNGATATCCCACATAAAGAAAGAAACAGGATTGGGGTGATTTNTCCACCAAGTAAGGTCAGTACCTTTTTTATAGCTTGTTCTCCCGTATTTAGAAATTTCCTCTGCAATGGGCCATTGTGTAAAATAGGCATTGTTGTGAAAAACACCTATTTTCTGACTTGGAGGCCAAAAGGTGCGAAAATCTATGTTTGCCGTTACAGCNACATTGGCCCAAAAAAGAAATTGGGTAATGATTGTATTGGTATTATTGATTCTATAATCTACCTCAATATAGGATTTACCGGGGTGTAATGTCATTCCCACAACCCCCCGAAGATCTCGTGTTTTTTCGGTTTCCCCAATCCATACAGTAGCACTACCATCAGGATTTTCAATCATGCGATAATCACTTTTCATGAGCGTTGAAGTACGGTGGTGATGGGGGAAGCACCATTCAATTCCTCCCGAAACCCATGCTCCTAGGGTTCCTATTAAATCAGGTTTGATCACGCTATTGGTATGAAAAAGTTCATGACCATTGGTCTTATCAATTGCAGAGAATAATCTGCCACCAAAGGCCGGGAGTACCTTAATTCGTATGTATTCGTTTTCAAGATAAACCATCTCATAGCTTACATCGATCAAGGTATCTCCTAACTGTGTCTGTGAGGGGTAGGGGTAAATTTTTCCTTGTGCTCCTTGCACACCTCTACCNGTGTAAAATATAGGGCTGACNTCATCATNTCCTTTTTTATATGTAGGAATTATTTCCTTTCCCTCATAAACTATTACCTGCGCACTTCCAGCAAAGGAAAATATCAAACAGACGAATGATAAGAATATTTCTTTCATGATATACGCAATATCAAAAATTTAAAACAATTAAAAAATTTTAATCAATTCAAAAATTATTAGTTGATCATTTATGCCTAGAGTTTTAGGTGTAAATAAATTTTCTTTTNATGGAATTAATAAAGCGTAGTTAAGGTCTTATTTTTAACCCTAACTGTAGTTTATACTACTTGTACATTTCTTCGTAAAATGCACCAATCATATCAGTATTGATATTGATAAAAGAAGTGATATCCTTGATGGGAAATTTTTCATCGCTTGACAAGTCTGTTATAAACATGTTNTCCTTGTAATGAAGAAAATTATTATTTTTTTCATTTACCATTGTAAGAAAACCTCCAATTGATATTGAGTTAATGGAATTTATCTTGTTAAGTACGGTTGGCAGTTTTTCTTTAATAAAATTTCCTGGAAAGCGATAGTAGATCTGAATTAAGACAAACTCTTCATCTATGTTTATAAAAACAGCACCTTGATGGGTATTTTCGTTAACTTCAAAATTAAAAATAACTGAATTTTGATCTTGAATTTTCTCCAATTTGGNATTAGATACACGACTAAGTTTGATCCCCTTTAATATGAATTCTTTTATTTCCTGGGGAGATAAGTTAGCTTCAGACATTGTCTTCTTAAAATTTTAAAACTAAGTGAGTGGGTTTACTTTATTAAAGTATTTCTCTAGACCCTCTTTAAAAAGCGCATCAGTAGTTGAAAAAGATTTCTGTGTTTCTCCATCTGCATTAGTTGTTATATTTTCTGTTACTATAGGGGGTTTGAAAATATCTTTATCTAATCCCATAAATAAATCTAAAAATTGTGAATGATGAGGAGAAATCTCGTCGATTGTTCGATCTTGAAGAACTTTGTTTGATCTATCGGTATTTTTAAATTTTATTGCTCTATCTAAACTGGCCTTTAATTTTACATCAAGATATCCTGCTCCATCATATTGCTGAAAAGCTGTTAAAATTTTTAGATCTTCTTGAGCGCCAGTAGTTGTTACTTCGAATGCCTTATGAAAAACTTCTTCAGCTGAAATTTTGCTTTGAAGTCTACCCATACTTAAGAAATGGACCAATTTTTTGTAAGTACTATTAGTTGCATCTTCAACATCATCCTTAAGAGTTTTAACTAATTTTAAGAATTTTTTTCTAGCAAATGTAATGGTAGACTCAGTAATCTTGTTATCTGGAGGAAGTAATTTGTTTATAAGAATTAATTTCCTTTCAAACAATCCTTTAGCCTCCTCTTTTTCCTGTTCTGCTTTGGTTTTAACATTTTCATCAACATCATCAGGAAAATTCGCACATTCATGGTTTTTATCAATCCATTGTTGTTGTAATTTCAAAATAGTAGTAAAATCTATAAATTTACCATTACCTAAAACATCTATAACTTGACTGACTTTTCCAGCTTCTTTTTTATCAACTTCTGAAAATTCTTCACCATCGTTTAGTCTTGCTGCAGCTTTGGCTCTTTTACCTTTCCCATAGTTTATATACATTTTTACCCCAGATTTGAGCAAATCAAACCCAGAGTGAACAAGGGTTACACCTGCTGTTAATCCAGGAAAAGCAAGTGAAACGAGTTCAGCTATAGACCAAGCCATCTGAGATGAGTCCTCAATTAATTTATAACTAATTCTTGAGGTGATTTCTTCTAAATCATTATCCAGCTTACCATCATCTTTAAGATCTAAATCTTTACTCCTTTCTTTTACTTTATCAAGTACTTTTTTAAATTTGTTATCTTTAAAAATCTCTAACCCGCTTTCAATTAAATTAGCCCCGCTTTTGATTCCAGGCATTAATCCACCTATTTCCTTTACAGCACCTCCACCGGTCTTTATGAAAGCAAATACTGATTCTACAACGCTGTGAATAAATTTAATACCCTGTATTGAAGTATTAGCAAAACCAACACTATCTCTATCTTCGTTAGTCTTTTGTGCAGTTTTCATGAATTTAAAAAACTGGGTAAAAGAACTCAATAATTTAGCTGATGAATCCAAATCTCCGACTGATTGTTCTGCTCCTGCGTCATTGGAATCGGTTCTTTCAACACCTGTAGCTAAAGGACCGTCCAAAATCTGACCTCCCATATTTGCTGCCTCACCCGTAGTCTCATTTACATTTTTTGCAATATCAATTACCCCATTAGTTTTTTGACTTTCGGTATCGGCACTTAGTTTCCTGTTTTTTTGAATTTGAGTAGGATCTACATACCCATCCATATGAGCAGTAGTGACACCAAATTTTGGTGCCTCTTCAACTCCAACTTCAGGTTCTCTCTGAATTATAAATTGAGAAACATTTAAATTATTTAACACAGACTTCCTTTGTAAAGGTTTATCTAGAAAAATACTTTTTGACAAGGCTTTATTCCCAAGGGAAGTGGCTTCGCTTTCTAGAGAATTATTATCATTGATTTTCTCCCCACTAGGCAACTCAGTTGTAGGTTTAACTCTGTTTTGTTTTTGCTGAACTACGTGCCAGGCTTCATGTGGTAGATGTTTTTCCTGACCGGACCCTAAGTGGATCTCATTGCCTTGAGCATAAGCATGCGCATTTAACTGAGCAGGTTTATCAGAATTTCGGTGGACTTTAACATCATCCATAGAAATCCCCGAAAGGTTTTCTATCCCAGACTTAAGTTTGTCAGGAAGTCCTGTATTATTTTCTTTTCGCTGAATCAAATTATTATGTTGGGTAAAATTATCAGCGATGGCCTGAAGTTGAGAAGTTCGATTTACTATTAAACTTTCATCTGCATTTTCTTGAAGTTTTCTTTGGACTATATCTTTAGGTCTGTTATAATCGGGGGATAATAAAACTTGGCTAGATTCTGCTTGAGACATATAAGATGAGTGCAATTTGTCATGATTTTCCTCAGATTTATCTATATGTAAATTCATAAGCAAATTAGCATTACCTCTATTGAGAAGCACAAATTATTTAATATCTAATTAAAATTAACCCAAATATATTTAACAAAGAAACTTATCAATAGAAACATTAACCAAATCAGAGAAAATTTAATATTAATTCTAATTAATTGCCTCAAATTTTTTCAAAAATTTTCGAGGTTGAGCTTCTTCTATATTTTTTAATAGCAAATGAGTTTTTTTTAAATTTGAATTATTTATTATGAGGAAAATATTTAATTACCAACCCTTTTAAATTAGAAATCTAATTATAAATTATGCTCGATCANGAACCCAAAGATAGAGTAGTGCANGCAGGCAAGCTTGCTGCTAAGCAAGATATTAGTTTGCCAGAGTCTGAGGTTCATCAAATGTTCGAAACTGAAGTTGATTCCTTATCAAATCAGCAACAAACCGATGCTAATAATTCAAATACCGTAAAGCAGTTGATGTCCTATAAGTCAGTGGCCANGGGTAGTGACAGGATTTATCAATTACAAAGCTATGCAAGTGAAAGTAATACTGTAAAACAACTATTATCTTTTCAGTCCCAGGCTGATAGTAGTCCGAAATCAAAAACATTAATAGCCCACCAAAATTTTTCAAGTCGTCCAACGCAACTTCAAACTCTCCAATTAGCGCGTGATGATTACAATAACAATGAAAACAGAACTGAGGCTCAAGAGANAGCTCATAAACACACTTATGGTCAAGCAGAAAGCTCTGGAGGAAAATTGTATATCGGTAGGATGTATGCAGATAATGATCAAGAAGGATCAATTCAAGGTGATGGTACGATGGGAACCCTTGCAAAAAAGAAATTGGAAATCGCAAATCTCGAAGAACAATTAAATTCTACTGACGATGATGTCAAAAAACAAGAAATTCAATTATTGATAGCAGAAAAGACAAAAAGAGTAGNAAGTACCTTGTCACAAGAGGCGTGGACGCCTGGAGTGAATGATGCTTTTGTAGGAGGTGGTATTGACATAGGAAAAAGCGAAACTGACGAATCTGGTTCGCTAATGGGGGATGCNAGATTCAAAATCAAGACAGAGTTACCCCAACCAATTAAAGAATTGTTTATCAATTTTACTGGAAATTTTAATCAACTGATGATGAAATTNGTCGAATTGGACACNGGTAAGATTATTACCAATNAGGAAACTGGGATTGAAGGNCAAAACCTTANTTTTAATGGAGAGTCTATAAAGCTTTCCGATGAGGATTCATTTTCTTGGAAAAAAGTNAGTGACAATTCAGATGTTTATCCTTTTACAGTTACTTTCAGAGAATTCAGACAATTACTAAAAGCAAATTTTGTTTTTAGGGAAACTACCGCTGCAAATCCATCAAAAGCAGAAAAGAATTTTGGTGTGTTTCCCTCAGATGCTGCCTATGAAAAATTTGAGATTGCAAAAGTTGAGGAACGCCAGAGAAGAACAATCTCAGGTCAAGAGAAAAAACAAAACCTTACAAGGGAGGTTACTAGAGATGAAAAACTCAAACCACCCCCAAAAAGCTAAGTTATAGTGTAACGAAAATCTAAAAAACTATACCAGCATTCTGCTTAGATTGTTTTTTATTTAATACGTAAAACTGACATTTAAATTNGTGAAGGTGCCTCCTTTNACTTTGTCGGTAATTTGAACTTCATTTACTTCAGGCATTTTTGCCTTTACCTCATTGATCCAGACCTTTAATTTATTTCTCATTTGAATTGCAATTTCTGGTTTTTTCAAGAACAAATTATTACTCTCACCTTGATCTAAACTTAAATCATATAATTCAATTTGATTGTCCGTATTATATAAAGTAGGCTCATGCCATTCAATAAGTTTATAATTTTTCCAGCGTATAGCGCTTGCAGGCTTCATTCCCGATCCGTTGTGATAGTGTGGATAATGCCAAAAAAGTTCATTACGATTAATTAGGTTTGTTTGACTAGTGAAAATTGGGCTAAGATCTATTCCATCATATTGATTTTTTAGTGATAAATCAGAATTTGCTACCTTTAATATGGTTGGTAAAAAATCAATTGAACTTGTTATTTCCTCAGAAACAATTGATTTTTTAATTTTTTTCGGCCACGAGATTATCAAAGGAACTCTGATCCCTCCTTCATATAGCCACCCTTTACCTTTTTTAAAAGGGGTTTGTAATGCATGTTTGTGTTTTCCTCCATTATCTGAACAGAATATTAATAAAGTATTGTAAAATAATCCTANTGATTTAAGTTTTTTAATAATTTGACCTACCGATTTATCAAGAGTTTCAATCATTGCACCAATAATGGNATTATTTTCCATTTTATCTGAACCTTTACTGTTTTCATATTTGTTAATCATTTTTTTGTTTTCTAGTAATGGGTCATGAATGGTATTATGAGATAAAATAAGTAAAAATGGTGATTTCTGATTTTNNTNTAAAAATTCTAANCCNCTTTTNGTTATTGTATCAACATTATGGAAATCGTTATTTTCCATTTGCCAATGTTGAATCAAGTTACTTGAAGGTTTATATGTTACAAAAGATTCATTAAAACCTTGCATCTTTGGATTGTGAGATAAGGATTCTGGAGGTAGTTTTTCCTTACTAAGATGCCATTTACCAAAAAAACCTGTTAGATATCCTAATGATTGCATTTTTTCTGCTATAGTAACTTCTTTTAATGGTAAAAATTTTTGCCAGTTTTCAGGGGTTCTTAATGGCTTATTTTTTGGATTATTTCCTGGAATAAAATCAGTCAAATTTAATCTAGCAGGATATTTACCCGTCATAATAGCAGCACGAGTAGGTGAGCAAATAGATGCAGCGCTGTAGGCATTCGTAAATCTAATTCCTGACTTAGCTAATTCATCAATATTTGGTGTTTTATAGAAAGAACTTCCGTAACATCCAATTTGTGACCAACCAAGATCATCTGCAATTATCATTACAACGTTTGGAGGAAGAGCCTTTCTAGATTTCTGGCATGCAATTAAAAAGAAGCAAACAGAAATTACAGAATAGTAAAAATTAATTTTTGGATTTTTAATTTTCATGTGCAAACCAGCTAAAGTTTAAATTAATAAAATTTAACAATATGTTTAAAGGGAGTATGACCGTTGATATAAACTGTATTTCCAAATGGCTTTTCCTCCATTCCTCTCATAGTTCCCCACTGATGCTCAATTTTTCCAGGACCAAAGGAAATTACGCTTCCATCTTTAGAGTAAGTCCCCCATCCATCTTTCAAGAAATAAGAATATGGACGATTTTGATCTGAAATGACTCCTGAGAGTTTACCTCCCTCTCTAAAGTTCATTTCTAGAGAAACAAGTACATTATTAGTTCCAACTACCTCAAGGGCTACCTCAGTTTTTTTATCAAGTAAAGTGATGATTACTTTATAATTTAAAACTTGTGGCTCAGACAATTTTCTATGCTCACGTGGCATTTTGCTATAAACTCCGTCTCCGATTATTTTATCTTCAGGGAAGGGTTGGAAATATCCGTGTTTAATCGATTTAGTAAGTGTAACCTTATTCCTGTTTACTTCTATATTTTCTGCAGTAAACTGGCCTCTAGAACCAAAAAAAGTAGATCCCAATCTTAAGGACTGCAAAACGGCTGATCCCTTAATCAAGGTCAGAAAAGTGAGATTATTTTCTATGATTGAGACATCGAAGTTTGATTGTCTGATTCTAAAAACTCCTGAATGTTTAAATCTTTTATAATATGAAGTTGGAAATTTGGTTGGCGAAACTCTTTTATTTAATAAGAATTGATTTTCATAGAGGTAGGGAATATAACTTATTAGTTTATCAGTTAAATTACTTTCAATAAAATGACATACCGCTGCATAAACTGGATTTTTGTCTAAATGGGAAAAATAAAGATAGCTAAAGTAATAGCTCGCAACATCACTAATATTATTACTGTCATCTCTGCCACTAGCATTTGATAAGACCTCTCCTCTAGGTTGAATATAATAAAGAGTCATATCGAGATTTTTACGGGCTACATTCAAGAGATCATTTCGATTCAATAAACGCCCCATTGTAATAAACATTTCATTACAAATAGGAGAGTAAGAACCCACACTCTTTTCCGAATATTGTCCATCAGGATCAAGATCAATCCCCTCATTTAACCACACTCCAATTCTTTCGATCAATTTAGGAGATGGAAAAAATGAGTTAATTCTTGCTAATGCTGAGCAAATAACCCACCGATGATTTGCAGTATGAGCTCCACCAACTAATAAACATTTAGATGTATTTTTTAAGAAAATTTCAAAATTAATAATTAGGTTTTCTAATCGGGGTTGGTTTAAATTTTTGAGAGTCAAATAAACAGGGCTAAGATAGTTAACAAAAAATGCGGTATCGGGGGTAGAATGGAAATTAGTGCTGTGTAAATCTATCGTGCCGTCCTCGTGCTGAACTGAAACTATGCACTTTATAGCATTATTCATAGCATTCTCCAACTTATTTGATTGATAAAATTTTGAGTATGGTGATATGAAGGCACTGCATAATTTAATGATAAAATTCATTGAAGAATGAGCATTAGGAACCTGAAAAATATCTTTTACTCCCCCATCCCATCTACTGTTAGGGTCACTTATTTGCCTGTTTAGTAAGGGCTTAATTTTAGAATCATTAATGATCGAAAGTTTTTTTAAGAGTTCCTGATTCGCTACCCCACCTTCATTTGTAATTATAAAATTATTATCAATGGATAAAATGCCTAAGATTAATCCTGAATTTTTTATAAATTCTCTTCGTCCGTTAATATCGATTTTCATTTTTTTACAAACATATTTTCATAATGTAATGAACGATCAAATATTCCCCCGCTATTTTCATAAAAATCACCTCCAAGATGGTAAACCCCATTTTTGGCTTTTACCCATGATCCGGTATTTTGAGGATGGTAGCTCATCATTTTTTTCCAATTTTTATAATTTTGATGCCCGTTACTTTCTATCAGTCCTAAGTTATTCATTCCTGGGAATGATTTCAGCCGAGCTGCTACATTTTTATTCCACTCA